>JAISRE010000077.1 GCA_031273805.1 Synergistaceae bacterium
CAGTAAATACCAAGAAGAGGATTTGAAAAAGGAGAGTCTCGCGTAAAAAAGTCGTCGGCCACGCCATTTTCGGAGTGTTGCTGAAATCAATGCAGGGTTATCTCCGACAGACTGCTAGAGGTGTCTTATATCTGTGTCACATGCGGCGTTACCGACTTAAACCATCTGCATGGGCAAAAAAGCCAATGAGACGAGATAACGCCGAGTGCTTTTACGAACGAAAAACAAACCCATAGGGTTTTCGTTTAACGTCCGTCTGCCTGTCAGTGATTCCTGATATAAACGCTCACAGTGTTTCTCTCCAAAAGTTCGCTTAAAAGTGATTCATTGGGCGCAAAAATGCTGCTATATTTGAGTTAAAGTCTGCAATTTGACGTATCGGCAGCTACATCGACAGCCTATCTCGGGAAAACCTATTGAAGCCTCGTAACTAATGAGTTACAATGACCGCGTAACGGAGGGAGAGGCTTGCACGAGATAATTTTCTACAAGGATGATGACGGGGCGGAGCCGATAAGGGATTATATTTTGGCGTTAGGGCTTAGGCGCGGCAAAGAGAGTCGCGTTAAATTTAACAAGATCATTGATTATATGGGCTTGTTAAGCGAGCGCGGCACGACAATTGGAGAGCCTTATATCAAGCATATCGAGGGCGATATATGGGAGCTTAGTCCGCTGGGCGACAGAATATTTTTTGCAGCATGGGACGGAAACCGCTTTCTCATGCTTCACCATTTTATAAAAAAGACGCAGAAAACGCCGCAACGGGAGATAGACACCGCAAAAAGACGGCTCGAAAAGGCCAAAAGCGAGGTTGGGCGATATGACGAATAAGCATTTAGGGAGTACCTGGCAGGAGTTAAAAGATGAGCTTGTGAAACGCGGGGCGCTCACACAGGAAGACATGAGGGTCAGCGCTCTAAGAGTAGCTTTGATAGGTGAACTGATTGAGGCCAGAAAAGAAAAGGGACTGTCACAACAGGAGCTTGAACAGATCAGCGGCGTCAAGCGTCCTGTCATATCGCGCATGGAGAGTGGAAGCGTTATGTGCCAAATAGATACGGTCTTGAAGGTATTAGCGCCGCTGGGCAAGAAACTTGCTATTGTGCCGATAGACCAGGAAGAGCGGACGGTTTGATTAAAATTTAATATGCATATTTTGTTGGACAATAGGATATCACCTTATTTGGTGTCCTAAATGCAGGCGCATGGTACTTGTGGGTTCTGTAGATGCAAGGTTGAAGGAGTTGTTTAGGAAAGCGCTGATATATCATTATAAAAAAATATTGGATAAATAGAATGAGCGATATGGATAAAATACCTGCCATAGCCGGCAACTACGGCAAACGCGCATGAAATGAGGAATGGGAATGGGAATTTTTGATGAGGAAATATTAAGAGAAATATACAATGAAAAAGAGATAGAAAAGAAACTTTACACTCTCTTTCCAGAGGTTTACGCCTGTCATCAGGAATTTCAGGACGTCTGCATCAATTTTCACAGAAACTCAAAAAATCGCAAGGCAGACCGAATCGAGCATGAAAAACAGATGCGGGAGATCCGGGACAAAAAAAACGCGAAGGTGCAGACAGCTATATCCGAATTGAGTCGGCAGATAAAAAGCGATCTCGAAAACGGCCAGTGGAAGTGGGATTTTCAAAAGTCCATCGGGCTGTTGGATACGGGAGAGAAGAAATATTATAAATTGGCAAAAACCAGCGAAACATTCTTTGCCGCGAGCTCTGTGGCCATCGATTTAAAAAAGGCTTTCGACATTCAGTTAAAAACCCGCAACCAGATCATGCGCGATATTTTCGCGCTGATTACGACAGATGCGGTGAAAGCGAACCCTTCGGGAACGATATTGGTAAGAACCGATATTAAAACGTTTTCTGAAAATATCGATTACGAAGTTTTTCTGCAAATTATGCGGAAAAACCAGCGTCTTTCCGCTGAAACAAAAATTTTGCTGGAGCATTACGCAGAACAGTTCTACGAGTATTCGGGCAGAAATCATGGAATTCCCAGAGGCTGCGTGGTTACGACAGCCGTACAGGATGTGCTGTCTCAACAGGTGGAAGATGCCATCAAGGCAAAAATAGACGGGGTTCTGCTATGCGAGCATTACGGGGACGATTATTTTATATTGCTGAAAGGCGATTGTTTTTCCAGCTCTCAAGAGGCATTTAATCAGGTGGGAGATATCTTTTCTTCTTATCATTTGCCCTTCAATAAACCGAAAACAAAGCATCAGCGCTTTTCTTCCAGTTTGGAGTTTGAATTTTTGGGATACAAGGTTCAAGTCAAAGGTGATGAAATTCTTGTCGATTTGCGGGAAGATTATTTCCAGGGCGTGATCTATAAGCTCGTCAGCACTTTCAGGCGTTACAGGAAATATAAAGCCAATCCCATCTCCGCAGTAATTATGGAAAATGAGTTGAAGATCATTATGGGCAATGTAACAGTCATGAATAAGGTCAACCGCCAGTGGGTTCATAAAATTGGGATTGTCTTTAATTGTCCATTTTTGTCAAAGCCATCCAAAATGCTCGAAAAGATTGATCTTATTTTTCAAATACTGCTGTTTTTCAGCGAGGTTCCTCGCACATATAAAAAACGGCTGCGGTCGCTGTCCATTCATAAGTCTTACTTTGAGCACAAGATGTCACAAATGACCGAAAGACGGTTTAATTGTTATTTTAAAAATCATCCAATTTTAACACTTTCGGGTTCGCGAGTGATGAAATCCATGACATAGGATGACGCTTAGGGAAACGCTGACTTAAGGTTATTAAATCAGCGATTCCCTAAGTGTCGTATTCATAGAGCGTTTATGGCGCAGCGTAAAATACGAGGAGGTGTATATCAAGGAGTACGGTACGCTGCCTGATGCGAGAGCAGGGCTTACGGAATACTTCCAGCGCTATAACAGCGCCCGCCCTCACCAAGCGCTCGACTACAAGACACCGAATGAGGTTTATTTTTCACCCAATTGGGACAGCGGCTTACCACCAGAGAGAGGAGTTATTTTTCTTAAATCTGTCGTCTAATGGTCTTGACAACAGGAGCCACCTCAACAACCTTATACCCATATTTTCAAAAGCGAAAAAACAACCTCTGAAAAAGTAATTCACAAATTTGTTCTTTTTCTATCAACGAGGCAAATCATCAGTTCGCTCAGCCCATCCAATTATTCTTAGATTTGCGTCAAATACTGGAAACCAATATTTATCATTCATATCCTTATGATAATAAAGTACTCCACTACACTCCATGTAAGATGGAACGTCTATGTCAGGACCGCCATATACGCTGATTTTAGTTCCTGCTGGAAAAGTTTGTTTTTTAGCACCTTCTTTAGGCTCTAAAAACAATGTATGCGGTTTCTTAGTGGTTGATATTCTTGTTTCAATACTATTTTTTGGCACTATATCACCAGTGTTATAACGTACAGGCCGCCCCTTCCGAAAATACTCTATCTCTCGTTTGTAATCCTCACTGAGCGGCATTTTTTTTACGAACTTAGCGTTTATGTATGGTGTCACAAAATTGTATTCTGAGGATTTGTCAAGTCGAGAGAATGTATCGTAATAATAATCTATTATGAAGATCAGTTTGTACCAACTGGAATTATCTTTTTTATCTCGTATTGGCTGGGACTCAGCTATATAATACATCCATGAATCAGCTTGCGTGATGATCTTTCCGTTCATGCTTGGCTCACTGCGGACATTGACATTTTCGCCCGTAACTTCAATCTTGATAAAATCCGTCATGGTAGAAGCTGTTGAAACCAATGGATTCAATAAAAGAACAATCAGTGACAAAACCATCACAAAACATTTCAGCCATGAACGATATCTGCATAAACACATGAGAAACGCACCTCCTTTAGTAAGAAAAGTAAAATCAGTGAAAAATATTATGCCACAGTTTTTTAGCAAAGCAAAGCCCCAAACGCGATTCCAACAGCGACCGTGAATAGCAAAAGTAAGTTCCAGTGTTGTGGTGTCGGTGCGGAAGTTTCTCTTGCAAGAAGTTCCAGTTTTTAATTTACACAATAAATGCATCTTTCTGAAGCGGTTAAATCCGACAGGCTGCTAATCCTCAGGCTCTATTTTAATGCGATATAGCGCTTCTTTCTGTATGCTGACGACGTCGCGTCTTGCTGTCAATAAAACCAGATCCAGCTCCATAGCGCGCTTTTTATCGTTTTTGCAGAGCGCCTCAAACAACGCCAAGCTACTTTTATAGTATTCACCCCAGCTGTCGTTAGCCCTCTTTATCCTGTGACGGTACATCTCTTTCGTCCATGTTATGACATGGTACATATCCATTGCTATCTCTCCGAGCAACGCCGTCTTTTGTTGTTCGTATAATTCGGAATCTACCTGCCCTTTTTCAGTCGATGCGATAGCATGCAGGAGGTTAAGCCTGGAAAGAACCGAGACGAGCCTGTTTTCCCTATATTGATTGTCATACGCGGCGTCAGGGTTGGGGCGAGTCCAAGCGTCGGCAAAACCGTACGCAACCGTCTCGTCTCTGTAACAACGCTCCCATTCTGCCTGGGCTTCGTCGAACTTAACCCAGATGTCGGCTGGCAGTTTTGCCTGAAACGAATCGACGTTCGATCTCAGATCTAATTGGACTCGTGATATCGTGTTGTCGTAAGATGCATTGCCAGATACAGCCCTTTCGTCGTTAAAAACGAGTGGGAAGTCTTTGAACGGCTCAGCCAAGGCAATTCCTTCAAAAGCTAGTAAAATAAGTAATATAAAAACCATTAACAGATAAGTCCTCATGTGCGTCACCATATTTTACATATTCTGTTCAAAAGCCCCCGAAGTGGCTTTTGAACAGAATAATATTTCTATTTCAAAAAAATTACTTTGTGCGCTTCCTAAGTGCAAGTACCGCAGGCACAAGCGTCAGTGCAAACAGCTGAATGGCTAATGCCGAGCAGCCTCCGCCAGACACTTTCGCCGGTTCGCGTGCAGGTTCGTGTGCCTTTACGAAGATTGCTTCGGCTCCGACTTTACCATCCTGTTGAAAGAGATCGAACGTCCCACCGTCTTTGACTGCTATAGTGACGTCGAATTTCGCACCGGCTGTGATAGGGTCGTCAGACTGGAGGATGTGCCCAACGCCGGTTGTCGACACAATAAACGTTCCATCCGTGAGGTCGGCGGGAGAGTAGACCTGACGCAGATAATCAAAAGCGTCGGTTGTTGTTGGTGCGACTGCGAAGATATCGTGCGCGTAGTCGGCTAGGAAATTCGCCCCGTCGATCCCGGTCAGGGTAACGACGCCGGTGGAATCGGCTGTGGTTACAGCGAACCTGACTGCGGGCAGAGCGGTCGTCGCCTCTACTTCCTTAGGGGAGACGAGGGACTCGACACTGGCGATGTAATCAGCAGCGTAGTAACGACCATTGATGTTAACTGTTGAGGGCACACCGCGCATCTCTGCCGCTTCTTCCTGCAATGTGACATATCCTGCTTCCTGACCAAGTACAACGTCGGATGAAAGCCCTGCGGCTATGATGGCCGGTACCGCGTCCAGGACGTCTGCCTCAGGTGTCGGCTGAAGGTCGGGGGTGAACTTCACGACTTCGAGCGCGCTCTCGGGGATAGCGCTGAAGGAATACGTCTTTCGTATGTCGAAACTGCCGGAAGCGCGCTCGCCACTGAAGAGAGGCGTGTCGTAGTAGTTCCAGTAACAAAGCCCGTCCTCGGCCTTCGGCTCGAGCATGAACGCCGCAAATCTTCCGAATGGCTGAGCGGTCGAAACGACATAATAGCCCTTGGGCACTGGTTTACTCGTTCCAGGGAACCAGTCTGCTGAGATGGCTGCGGTCTGAATAGGATAATGCCCTTCATATATTGAGCTCTGCGGGATGACATTGCTCCACGCGCCGCGGCGGCTCGTATTGCTCGGGTCGCAGAACTGCAAGTAGTCGTTCAGGACGACATCATCGACAGTGACTCTCTTTACCTCTATGCCGTGACGCTGGAGTAATTTGACTCCCTCATACGCAGCGGGCTCGAATATATATAGCGCGCCCATGCGCGTCTCTGTGCCGGGTGTTGGGATGAACCTCGTGTAGTTTCTCAACTCCCAACTCGTTGGAGCGCTGAAATCTGCGGGCGAGTTGCCTGCAGCGCCACCTCTGAGTCTGTCGCCATCCGCGTTGGGCGTGAAGCGATATCCGCTAACATGCAGCACTCCTGGCTGAGTCTCGCCCGGCTCAATCCAATCGGCGTTGACCCTCGTCTCCTGCACCGCCACGATGACGCCTTCTGTGCTCGTCCTGTTGGCATTCTCGGAGTCGACGGTGTTGAACAGTTCTTTTATTGCGTTCTTTTGTTTGCCTGCTTGTTCTATCGAGCTGTATATCGCTGCGTACTGTGTGTTGACGCGATACTCGTAGTCGTTATGAGAGTGACACTCCAGGAGAATGCCAAAGCGGTTTTTGACTGTCAATACCGTCTTGGAAAGGCGGGGCTGGCCACCGCCGCCCTCCCATGTTGTGGGGATGTCCTCGGACTTGCCCTCCGAGTTGACTATCCGGCGATAACCAGCAACTCCGTCATAAGTGGAGGTCGCATAACCTTCGGAGTAGGGGGGGATGTAGCTGTAGTCCTCATTCGGCACTACTCGTCCCTCGGATATTGCCCTGTCGGTGGAGTCCTTCATCATCGTGCGAAACGAAGAGTTTGCGTCGAACATACTGACGCCAAAAAGCCTGTTTGCCTCCTGAATTCTCGGGTCGTTATTGGCGTTCTTGCCACAGTCGAATACTACGGGGTGGCGATGGCGCAGTCCGTCCGTGGCGTGCGCGTCGATGAATATAGCGGCATCCCACTTAAGGAGCACTCGCATAGCGGCCTCCGTCTCGGGCGCTTCGATCTTCGTATAGTCGCGGTTCAGGTTATAACCCTGAGAGTTGTAGCGTGTCCCAACGAGCCTAGGCATGGGCTGGCTTGATACGCGCCACTCGCCCAGTGTATCGGCGCCGTCCGGGTTGGCGTTGGGATTGATGAGGACGACGACGTTTTTGAGCAGTTCGTCGTGCCTGCCCTCCGCCACCTCACGAGCAAAGATAAGGACGGCTTCCTTGCCCTCGACCTCGCCGGAGTGAATGCTGCTCTGGACATATATAACGAGACGATCACCGACCTGCGTCTCATCCTTGGGAGCTGTCGGATAGCTGACAACCATCATGGAGATGGGGCGTCCATATGGAGTGTAACCTATGGTCTCGTAACGAATACGCCCATCGCTGTTTTCTGCGATGTACTTGCTGTAATCAACTACCTCCTGGCTGGAGGTAGTAATTTGCCATTGTGACTCCTCGGCGGGAGTGGGGCGTAAACCGTCAGCGGAGGCAACGGAAATGGACAACATAATATAGATTAATGCCACCGAAAAGGCTAAACTTTTTTTCATATTATACCTTCTTTCATCCACAATGTACGTAGAGTCCCATTAATGCCACACAACGCGTCACACATGGTCTTGTGTTCGTGCTCCGAAAGATTATCGTACCTCCCTTCTCCCGTGCCGTCCACTTTTTGTCCATCTCCTGTTTGCATGATATTAGCAGTAAAACAGAAGCCGGAAAGCTAAGTGTCGTATTTATATCCGTATCCCCAGATGGTTGAAATATAGACGTGATATGGCCTGATTTTATTGCGCAGGCTTTTGACGTGGGTGTCCACAGTGCGATCGGTGCCGAAAAAGTGCTTTCCCCAGACGAGGTCCAGAATTTCCTCCCTCGAGAATGCCTTGTTCGGATTTTGGCAGAAAAACAGAAGCAGGTCATACTCCCTAGGCGTCAGCTTTATCTCCCTGCCCTCGACGGATACCGAATGAGAGTAGGTCTCGATGCGTAAGTTGCCGGAGTTCAGCATCTTTTTAGTCGTGACCGCTCCGCTCAGACTGAGAAAGCTCTTTATGCGAGCGAGCATCTCCCTGGGGAAGAATGGCTTGACCACAAAATCATTGCCGCCCGAGGCGAAGCAGTTGAGCCTATCCTCTTCGGATGTCTGTCTGCCCAAGAAAATGACCGGCACGCGAGAGCTCTTGCGAATTTGCCTGCAGACGATCTCTCCGGTGATTTCAGGCAGCTCCGCTTCGAGAATGATTAAATTGTACTCCTTTCTGCGAAGCAGCTTGAGCACGGTAATTCCGTCTTTTGCCTCGTCGCAGACCCAACCCTCGTCTCTGACGCAGTAACGGATTATCTCGCGCACTGACGCGTCCATATCAGCTACAAGCAATCTGATGTCATAATCATATTCATTGTTGACATTTGTCATAGGCTGACTCCTGTCTTAAATATAAATGTGATGTGATCTTAGTATACAATAATTTTAAGTGAAAAGGGCGGAGCGACTCCGCCCCTTTTATATTTGTGGTTATTTGTTGAAAACGGACTTGAGGATATCAACGGTTTCCAACGCGTCGGCCAACTCCGTCTTCAGCCTTCTGTTCTCGCTCTCGAGCTCGAACACCTTAGGCGAAGCGGACTCATCCTGGCGCAGTTTGGAGATCGCCGCTTTCGCGCTGTCGCGAATGGCAGCCGCTGTCTTGATCTTAGCTATAACTTTGGCGTCCGCGACAAACGTCTCATCGGTCAGCTGATTGAAGATACCGCGCTGTACGTAGTGCGTGTGCAGCAGCTCATGAGATTTGTGCCCGTTGGGCTCTCCGAGGTACTCATCGTAGAGGAGCTTTATATAAGGATTTTCGTGCGATTTGCGCAGGGGTTTCCCCTCGTCCTCAGTATAGAGCCCATGCAGGCGTTTTGTGCGGACATCCTGGTCGTGAGACCGTGGCTGTCCGCCGCCCATCATGCAGCCGCTCGGGCAGCCCATTATCTCGATAAAGTGATATGGAGAGTTCCCCGCCTTTACCTGCTCCATGATCTTTCTGGCGCCGGCGAGGCCGCTTGTGACGGCGATCTTTACCTCAACACCGTCGAGGTATGCGTAATCCGGAAGAGGATTTTCGATCTTCAGCGCAGCCTCCTTGATCTGATCCAGCCCGACTATGGGGGTTACGTGCAGCTTCTCGAAGGGCAGTTCCCTGCCGGTGATGAGCTCATATACGGTGCGAAGCGCCGCCTCCATAACTCCGCCGGTCAGTCCGAAAATATCGGCGGCCCCTGTTGAAAGTCCAAGAGGATTGTCGAATTCCTCGTCATGAAGATTGACGAAATCTATGCCGGCGGATTTGATCATTCCGGCCAGCTCCCGCGTTGTGATGACCGCGTCGACGTTGGGATATCCACCGTTCTGCATCTCCGGACGCGCTATCTCGAATTTCTTGGCGGTGCACGGCATGACGGAGACGACGAAAATATCCCCGGGGAATACGCCTATTTTCTCGGCATAGTACGATTTTATGACCGCTCCGAGCATCGTATGCGGCGATTTGCATGTGGACAGATGATCGAGCTGATCCGGATACATATGCTCCACGAACTTGATCCAGCCCGGCGAGCAGCTCGTGATCATCGGGAGCACCGCGTTTCTGTTGTTGAACGCGCCCCTGATGCGGGAGAGAAACTCCGTCCCCTCCTCCATAATTGTGAGGTCCGCCCCGAAGTCCGTGTCAAAGACGTGGTCGAAACCCATGCGGCGGAAAGCGGCGGCTATTTTCCCGGTCACGATGGTACCCGCCTCCATGCCGAATTCCTCCCCAAGAGCGACTCGCACAGCCGGCGCAACCTGAACTATGGTGATCTTGTTCGGGTTGCCTATGGCCTCCCAGACCTTCTGTTCCGAGTTTGTCGCCTTGAGCGCCCCCACCGGGCATACAATCGTGCACTGTCCGCAGAACGTGCAGGCCGCTTTCCCCAGCTGCATCTCCATGGCAGGCGCCATTTCAGTGTCAAATCCGCGGTGCTGAGGGAACAGGGCGCCAACGCCCTGAATCTGGTTGCAGACTGTGACGCATCTCCTGCAGAGGATGCACTTTGACATGTCGCGCGTTACGGATACGGACGCGTCCACGTGGTAGGACGAACGCTCTCCCTCAAAGCGGGACGAGTCGACGCCCAGGAGCTTGCCCATCGCCTGAAACTCGCAGTTTTGGTTGCGTGTGCAGCTGAGACAGTCCTCCGAATGGTCCGAGTACATCAATTCAAAGAGAACCCTGCGGATTCTGCGGAGTTTCTCTGTATTAGTATGCACCACCATGCCCTCCGAGACCACTGCCAGACATGACGCCAGGGGCGCCCTCGCTCCATCTACCTCCACGATGCACAGCCTGCAGGAGCCAATCTTGTGCACATCCTTCATGTAGCAGAGATTGGGTATGCTGATGCCGTGTTGTCTGGCTGCTTCGATAATGGTGGTTCCTTCCTCTGCCGTGACGGGCTGATCGTTTATAGTAAGATTTACCATGTCTCTCTACCTCCTCTCACAGTGGAGACAGCGCATTGCCTCCGCCATCGCTGTCAGCTTGTGATATCCAAGAACAACTTCATCGAAACTGTTTTTGCGCTTTTCAAGCGGCAGCATGTCGAGAGGGTACCTCTTGAGTTCCGCGACTTCGTCCTCATCAACCTTGGTCTGGATGTGTATCTCCTCTCCCTTGTTCAGAATACCCCGGCCTCCGAGGTAGCGGTCTATCATCTCCGCCGCCTTCTTACCGTCGGCTATGGCCTGAATCACGGTATCTGGTCCGTGAATGATATCTCCGCCGGCGAATACGCCCTCCTGGGTGGTCATCATGGTATCCACGTTGACGGTGAACGTTCCCCACGGGGTTAGTCCAATATTCTCGCCCGATACGAATGGGAGGTCGGCAAGCTGGCTTATTGCCGGGATGACAAGATCCGCCTGCAGATCGAAGGTCTTGCCCTGCCTCGGCACAGACTTTCTGCGTCCGCTGGAGTCGAATTCGCCCAGCTCCATGCGGCTGCACACTACCTTCGCAACCTTGCCGTCCTTTCCCAGGATCTTTATCGGCTGCACCATTTCTACTATCTCGACGCCCTCCTCGATTGCCTCCAGGACTTCGCTTTCGTAAGCCGGCATCATATCTATGGTGCGGCGGTAGAGGAGCGTCACGTACTTGGCGCCAAGGCGAAGAGCGGTTCTGGCCGAGTCTATAGCGGTATTGCCCCCGCCTATAACGACTACGTTCTCGCCGATATCCACATCTTTGTGAAGATTGACCATCTTGAGGAAGTTTATTCCATGAATGACCCCGGTCAGATTTTCCCCCTCGATATTTATGCGCTGCGGGAACTGCGTGCCTATTGCTATAAACAACGCGTCGCTGTCACGCTTTAGATCGTTGTAGCTGATGTCCTTGCCTATTGTGACTCCAAGATGGATGTTTACCCCCTCCTTCGCGATGAGATCTATCTCATGCTGAAGGGTGGCCTTCGGGAGCCGGTACTCGGGTATGCCGAAGGCGAGCACTCCTCCGGCGACCTCCTCGGCCTCGTAGATATCCACCTCATAGCCGATGCGGGCCATGTAGTATCCGCAGGTCAGCCCTGCGGCGCCGGCGCCTATTATCGCAATGTGCTTGCCGTTCTTCGGGAATACCACGTCGTGAGTGTAGGGCTTCTCGTGATTGTGCGCGTAGTCGGCTATAAAGCGTTTGATATCGCATATGGCTATGGGCTCGTCCAGGGATGAGCGGCGGCACTTTTTTTCACAGGGCCTTGTACAGACGCGCCCGCATACGGCAGGCAGGGGATTCTCCTGGCGTATCAGGTTGTACGCGTCCATAAACCGCCCCTCGGCAACGAGAGCCGTGTACCCCGGAACATTGACGTGCGCGGGGCACGCGTTTTCGCAGGGAGATACGAAGAGCTCGGAGCATACGCCGGCCCTGCAGTATTTATACTTGATGTGCTCCTCGAACTCCTCCCTGAAATTCTTTATGGCGCTCAGGACGGGATTAGGAGCTGTCTGTCCGAGACCGCACATAGCCGACTCCTGAACAGCCTCCCCCAATTCCTCCAGGAGCTCGATATCTCCCTCGGCCCCATTGCCCTCCGTTATGCGCTCCAGAATTTCAAGCATTCGTTTCGTTCCAATGCGGCACGCCACGCACTTTCCGCAGGATTCGTCCTGAATGAAGTCCATGAAGAAACGCGCCGTGTCCACCATGCAGGTGTCCTCGTTCATGGAGATCAGTCCGCCTGAGCCCATGATTGCGCCGAGTTTCTTGAGTGTGGAGTAGTCTGTGGGGGTATTGAGGTGCTGGGTGGTTATGCAGCCCCCGGACGGCCCGCCTATTTGGGCGGCCTTGAATTTCTTGTTTTCGGGGATACCTCCCCCGATGTTGAAGAGTATGTCGCCTATCGGAACTCCGATGGGGACCTCCAGCATTCCCGTATTGGCGATGTTGCCCGCCAGAGCGAAGACCTTGGTGCCCTTGCTCGTTTCGGTCCCGTACTGCGTGTACCATGCGGCGCCCTTTAACAGGATAGCCGGGATGTTTGCGAGAGTCTCGACATTGTTGATGATCGTCGGGCTTTTGAAGAGTCCTGACTGGAATGGAAAAGGAGGCTTCTGATGAGGCTCGCCGCGAGCTCCCTCTATGGAGTTCATGAGCGCCGTCTCCTCGCCGCAGACAAACGCGCCGGCGCCGATGCGTATTTCGAGATCGAAGTCGAAGCCGGAGCCGAAAATGTCGCGGCCAAGCAGCCCCAATTCACGCGCCTGTTTGATGGCCCGCTCCAGCCGTTCGACGGCGAGCGGATACTCCGCCCTTACATATACAAAGCCCGTGCTCGCTCCTATTGCATAACCGGCCAGCATCATGCCCTCGATCAGCGAGTGCGGGTCGCCCTCGATGAGACTTCGGTCCATGAACGCTCCGGGGTCTCCCTCGTCCGCGTTGCATACTACGAACTTCCTGTCCCCCTTTGCGTTGCGTCCAGCCTCCCATTTTATTCCCGTGGGAAACCCGGCGCCGCCTCGCCCCATAAGGCCTGACTTCTTTACCTCATCCACGGCGTCCGCTCCGGTTTTGCCGGTCAGGTAGTTCGCCGCAGCCAGGTATCCGTCGCGTGAGATGTAGGCTTCGATGCTCGAATGCTCGATCTCTCCGCAGTTGCGGAGCGCTATCTTCACCTGCTGGCTGAAGAACTCTATGTCGTCGATGTGCGGGACATTTATCTTCAGAGACGAGTCGTAGAATGTGTACTCCTTCAGGATCTCTCCGTCAAGCAGGTGCGACTTCACGACTTTGCGCACCTTTTCCGGCGTCATATTCGTGTAAAAAATACGCTCCGGCAAAACCAGCATTACCGGCCCGACGGAGCAGGTACCGATACATCCCGTCTCAAACACTATTGTGCTGCCGGACAGTCCGAGATTCGCCAGCTCGTCCTCTATTGCCAGCCGAATCTCCGCGCAGCCGGACGAAACGCATCCCGCGCCTCCGCAGACTAGCACCTGATATTTATAGCTTTCCAGCTTTTGCCTGTAGCTGTTCTTTATCTCCTCCAGGTCCTTGGCATTTTTGATTGTTGTGGCGGTCAATGCGGTCATGCTCATCCCCCCTTAATATTTTTCAAGAATACGCCCGATTTTGTTGATGTTCACCTGTTTGTAGACAGTGTCGTCAATCATCATGGCCGGGGCAAGAGCGCAGGCGCCAATGCAGCGGGCTATCTCGAAGGTGAATTTCCCATCCGTAGTGGTTCCTCCCAGATCGACGCCCAAATGAGTCTGGAGATGCTCCACAATTTTTTTGCCGCCTCGCACGTAGCAAGCCGTGCCCATACATACCCGTATGGTGTGCTCGCCTCTCGGCTCAGTTGAAAAAAACGAGTAGAACGAGACTACGCCGGAAACTGTTGCCAGCGGAATATCCATCTCATTGGCTATAAACTCCTGAACTTCAAGAGGCAGGAACCCGTAAATCTTTTGTGACAGGTGCAGCACCTGAATAAGGCTGCCCTCCTTGCCCTTGTACAGATCTATGACGTTCGCGATCTGTTCGAAGGCATTCTCGCGTTCAGAGACAGGACAAGTGTTTGTCGCGCTCTCAGTGTTCATCGCGTATTCCTCCTTAAAAGTGGGGTGGACGTGCATGTGGAGCCATGACAGAGATCATCTGCCCTCCTTCCATATTAATATTTGTGTCTGAATTTGAATTTATCTGTCTATCGGGATCTATATGACAAAGCTTATCAGAAAATTGTCACGATTTGATGATGATAGAAGTATTCTTACGTTGAATTAACTAAATAAATGCGCGATTCTGTTAAAATCCATCACATTTTCATCACAAACTATGAACGTTACGAAAAAAATCCGTTTTGGATGATCGTCCCCGGCGATATATAATTAATGATATTAGCGGCGCGGTGATTCCTTGAAGAGGTGACGATTAATGTATAGGACGCCCAGGTTTCTTGGATCGGGAGACAGCTGTCTTGTTGTGGAGTTCTCTGACAGCATAGACATGGAGGCGAATTTGAGGCTCCAGAGTTTGAGGCGGGAGTTGTCAAAGACACATATCCCCGGGGTGCTGGAGTATGTGCCGACGTATCGTTCTCTTGCCGTGTATTTCAACCCGCTGTCCATATCCCGGGCAGAACTCGAGCGGCTAATCGATCGGACGATGGACTCGCTTGACCCCTCCGCGCGCGGCGTAAGGCGCGTATTGGTGATGCCTGTCGCGTACGGCGGAGAATTCGGCCCGGACATGAAAAACGTCTCGGAGCACACCGGGATGTCCGAGGAGGAGATAGTACGCAGGCATACGGGCCTCGATTACTACTGCTACATGCTGGGCTTTACCCCCGGCTTCAGCTATCTCGGCGGAATGGATGAGTCTCTTGCCACGCCCAGGCTGCGGAATCCGAGACTCCTCATACCTGCAGGCAGTGTCGGCATCGCCGGCAAACAGACCGGGGCATACAGCATAGACAGCCCCGGCGGATGGCAGTTGATTGGGCGAACTCCATTGAGGCTTTTCGATCCGAGTGACAGCGAAAACCCAACTCTGATTGACTCCGGCGACTGGATAAGATTCCGAAGCATATCGTCCGACGAGTACTCTGTGATACAGAAAGAGGTCTCCTCCGGCAAATATTCACCCGTGCGCGTCACAGAGGAGGTGGAGGGCCTATGTCCTTCGTCGTCGAAAAACCAGGCGCGCTGACCTTGGTGCAGGATCTCGGGCGCTGGGGGCATCAGTTCAGAGGAGTGACGGTGTCCGGTCCCATGGATCCGTTCTCCCTCCGGATGGGCAACATCATGCTCGGCAACGGCCAGAACGACGCTGCGCTGGAAATCACGCTCTTCGGCCTCGATATAATCGTGAATGAGGAGAGGTGCGTCGTGTTGGCCGGCGCCGACTTGAACATGAGGATAAATGGGGCGCCTGCCCAGTCGTGGACGGCGTATTACGTGCCGCCCGGAAGCAGAATCACGATAGGCGGGTTGTCGGGCGACGGCTGCAGGTCGTATCTGTGCTTCAGCGGCGGCATAGATGTTCCGCTGGTGATGGGCAGCCGCTCGACGTACGTGAGGGCGTCTCTTGGAGGGTACAACGGGAGAGCTCTTAAGTCAGGGGATGTGGTGAATCTGAACGCCCCAAAGCCTCTGTGGCGTCTGGGCGATGGTTTGGTCTGTCCTCCCGAGTTGCGCCCGATGCGCCCCCGCGACGAACTGATATGCGCTATGGACGGCCCTCAGATCGACGCGTTCACTCAAGAGGGGATAAATACGTTTTACGGCGAAACGTTCACGGTGAGCAACGAAATAGACAGAATGGGATATCGCCTCGACGGTCCTGAGATAGAGCTCTGCAAGAGCCCGGATATCGTATCGGACGGCATAGCTCTTGGAGCTGTGCAGGTTCCGGGTCACGGGCGTCCGATTGTCATGATGTCAGACCGGCAGACCACCGGCGGTTACGCCAAGATAGCGGTCGTTTGCACCTGGTCTGCCGCCAAACTCGCGCAGAGGCTTCCCGGAGACCCCGTGCGCTTCAGGCGCGTATCCGAGGATGAAGCCGTATCATATCTGTTCGAATTTGAGCGCAGTCTGGAAACCTTGGACAGGATGCGCGCGACGTACAGGTCGAGAAGGAGGTAATTATATGAGTAATCCGGCAGTCGACATTAACAGTGATTTGGGGGAGGGTTTTGGAGCGTGGAGCATGGGGGATGATCGCGCGGTACTGGCGTTTGTATCCTCCGCCAATGTGGCGTGCGGATATCATGCGGGAGATCCTTCGATAATGCGCGCAACCGTGAAGCTCTGTGCCGAAAGAGGCGTGTCGGTAGGGGCGCACGTGTCGTACCCGGATCTGATGGGCTTTGGCCGGAGGAATATGGCGTGTACTCCCGATGAAGTGTATGATTATTGTCTGTATCAGATAGGGGCGTTGGATGCGTTCTGCAGAGCGAGCGGAGTTGAGCTGAAGCACGTAAAGCCGCACGGGGCGCTGTACAACCAGGCGGCGTGTGATGGTAAACTGGCGGAGGCGATTGCGCGCGCGGTCAAGGACGCGGGAGAAGGTATCGTACTTGTGGGGCTTGCCGGCGCCGGGTTTGCCTCTGCCGCGCGGTCGGTCGGCGTTAGATTTGCCGCAGAGGCGTTTGCGGACAGGGCATATCTCAAGGATGGGTCGTTGATGCCGCGTTCGAGAGAGGGCGCCGTCATTCACGACGCGCAGCTTGCTGCGCGCCGCGCCGCGCAGATGGTTATCAGGGGCACGGTCGCCGCAGACGACGGCTCGGAGCTTCAGCTAAGGCCGGACACAATCTGTCTGCACGGCGATACAAAGGAGGCTGTTGACATGGCTGCCGCCGTGAGACGCGCTCTGGAGGACGCGGGTGTGAGGATAAGGCCTATCGGGGAGGTGAGGTCTGTATGACCATTACAGTTGAATCGCTTGCCCGCGCGTCGGCGCGTGACGTGCGGGCTCTCATCAGAGAGGGAAAGTGGACGGCTCATACATCGGGGTTGGCGCTGGGTCACGCGCAGGCAAATATGATAATTCTGCCTCAGGATTGGGCCTACGATTTTTTGTTGTACGCCGCGAGAAACCCCAAGGCCTGCCCGATTCTGGACGTGACCGATGTTGGCAGCCCGGAGCCGAAGGTCATCGCTCCCGGAGCTGACGTGCGCACTGATCTGCCCAGGTACAGGATATGGAGGGACGGTGAGCTTATGGGCGAACCTGCCGACATAATATCCGAGTGGCGGGATGATCTCGTGGCATTCATGATAGGATGCTCGTTCTCGTTTGAGAGCGCGTTGATCGATGCAGGGGCGCCGGTCAGACACATAGAGGAGGGCGTCAACGTCCCGATGTATCTGACGAACGTTCAGTGCCTTCCCGCCGGGCGGTTTTCCGGAAACATGGTGATGAGCATGAGGCCCATACCTCATGGCCAGGTTGTTACTGCGGTCACGTGTACTGCGCGTTTTCCGTCGGTGCATGGAGCGCCGATGCATATCGGAGATCCGGCAGAGATAGGCATACGAGACATAAACCGTCCCGACTTCGGCGACGCAGTCACAATAAATCCAGGGGAGACCCCGGTGTTCTGGGCCTGCGGGGTGACTCCGCAGGCGGCTGTGATGCAGTCGCGCCCGCCGTTTGCGATAACGCACGCGCCGGGACACATGTTCATCGCCGACAAGCGCGACTCCGACTACGCCGTATTTTAACCGCTATAAAGGGTCAATATCTTCATAGTTGGCAGCCATTTCATCTGAACTCGATATGAAGCGTCTTGCCCACTCCGTTCGCAATCTGCTGTAAAGTAGCGACTGTCGGGCTGCAGTTCCCATTTTCAATTCGGCTGATGTTTGACTGCCTGATACCCGTTTTACGGGCTAATTCCTCCTGTGTTAAGTTTTGTTCTATACGGGCGGCGATAATGGCTTCGATGTACTCGCGTTCAGGGCGCTGCCGTTCCCATTCAGCCGCGAACTCAGGGTCTTCAAGCTGTCGTTCCAAATGTCTTTTAAAATCATTCATTTCCTTTCAGGCCTCCCCTCGTAATCCGTTTTGTATTTCAGAGCAAGAGCGATCTCACTTGACGGTGTTTTTCGTGTTTTCTTTACAAAACCGTTTGTGAGAATAATTTTATTACCCACGCAGAAGAAATAAAATATCCTTGTGATATCACTAGCGAACTTGATGCGTAACGCAAACAAACCTTTACCTAGTGGTTTTGAGTACGGTTCTCGTAGTGTATTGCCATACTTCGCAAGTATATTAATGCTTTCTAACGCCTTAACGCGCATTTTTGAATCTAAGCTGTCAATAAACTGCTCAACGGGTTTTTCCCCATTAGGCAACTCATAGTATTCCACTTCAAACATAAAATTAGCCTCCATGCATAGGGTATTCCTTTTTTGATATATTGGCAAGCGTTTTTTTGACCTTCTGTCACTCGTTCCTGCCTCATGCGTACATTTTCTCATACAGACTTATGGGAGAACATTATCACAGACGAGTGGCAGAGCTTGTCAGTTATCCCTCCTACTTGACAAACGCGGGCAGTGGAGATTATAGTTCATGGCGCATATGATAATCCATATTAAAATGATATGAATATGAGGGCGTGTCGTGGGGATGGCTGAGACGAAAAGCTATATAGCAGGTTTGTATTGCTCCAGATGCGGGAAAGGGCACTCTCATGAGATAGCGGCGCATTTGTGTGATTGCGGCTCGCCTCTTCTCGTGAGGTACGATCTCGAGCGCGCCCGCAGTGAGCTTGACAGAAACAGCTTAAGGGACAGGAGCCCTGATCTGTGGAGATACAGGGAGCTGCTGCCCGTGGAGCGTGAGGAAAATATCGTCTCTCTGGGAGAGGGCTTCACCCCTCTTCTGCCGTTACGGCGCGCCGGAGCTTCATTGGATATCGACTTGCTTTACATCAAGGATGAGAGCGTGATACCCACCGGCACGTTCAAGGCCAGGGGCGCGGCTGTGGGCGTCTCCAAGGCGAAGGAACTGGGCGTCGGAACGCTGATAATGCCGACCAACGGCAACGCGGGGGCGGCTTGGGCGCTTTATGGAGCTCGAGCGTCGCTCGATGTGAAGATAATTATGCCGGAGGATGCGCCCTATATCGCGAGGGCGGAGTGTTCAGCGGGCGGCGCCGATCTCTATCTGGTAAAAGGCCTGATAAGCGACTGTGGGAAAATAGCGGCAAGAGCCGTGGCTAAACACGGTTGGTACGATGTTTCGACCTTGAAGGAGCCCTATCGTATAGAGGGAAAGAAGACTATGGGTTACGAGATAGCGGAGCAGCTCGGCTGGAGGTCCCCCGATGTCGTTCTCTATCCCACCGGCGGCGGCGTGGGGATCATAGGAGTTTACAAGGCGTTTTTGGAGATGCGCGAACTGGGATGGATATCGGACAAACCTCCCCGCCTGGTGGCAGTGCAGGCTGATGGATGCGCGCCTATAGTGAAGGCCTTTGCGGAGAAAAAAACTCAGTCCGAGTTCTGGGAGAACTCGAGGACAATCGCCTTCGGCATCAACGTTCCGCGAGCGCTGGGAGATTTTCTTGTCCTGGACGCGATCTACAGCACGAATGGAACAGCGGTTTCCATCGATGACGATACAATAGTCGCGTCTCAGGTTGAATTGGGACGGCAGGAGGGGACATTTGTATGTCCTGAGGGGGCGTCTCTTTATGCTGCGGCGAAGCGTCTGCGGGAAGACGGATGGATACGCAGGGACGATACAGTCGTTCTGTTGAATACGGGGGCGGGAATTAAATATCCCGATACGCTGTCATTTGCTCCGCCATATCTGGAGATGGACGCGGAGCTCTAAAAGAACGTAAAAAATCCGGCGGGGCGTCCGGTCAGGGAGTGTATGTTATATGTCGTTGAACTGGGACTTTATTGTAGAAGTAATACCGATTTATAGAAGCGCTATCATATTGACGATCAGGATTGCGATAATAGGTGTTGTCCTCTCCATAATTGTGGGGGCTGTTTGCAGTTTGATCAATTACTACAAGGTGAGAGGGCTGAACTTACTGGTGAGGGCATATATCGAGCTCTCAAGGAATACCCCGCTGGTGATACAGCTGTTTTTCCTTTATTACGGCCTTCCGAAGCTCGGAATTATGCTGTCAAACGAGGCGTGCGCCATTTTGGGCCTGACTTTTCTGGGGGGGAGTTATATGGCCGAGAGCCTCCGAAGCGGACTTGAGGCTGTGAGCCGCGTTCAGGTGGAGCTTGGGTTGAGCATAGGGCTGAATACATTCCAATTGATTCGCTTTGTCATATTTCCGCAGGCAATGTCAATAGCCATGCCGGCTCTGGGGGCGAACTGCATATTCCTCATCAAGGAGACGTCCGTGGTCAGCATTATTGCCCTGAGGGATCTGATGTCGGTTACAAAGGAATTAATCGGAATGTATTACAACACCACGGAGTCGTTGATGCTGCTGGTCGTCTGCTATCTTCTTCTTCTGCTGCCTGTTTCGTTTTTATTGATCTTTGTGGAGAGGAGGCTGCGCTATGCCGAATTCGGGGTTTAACGTGCTGTTGTCGGTCAATAATTTGAGGCGCTTGGCGCTTGGACTCTGCGGTACGCTCGAAATCGCCATGATCTCTGTCGTCATCAGCGTTGTGCTGGGAGTGTTTTACGGATTGCTCATGACAAAGAAAAACAGGTTTATTTACGTCCTGTGCCGAGTTTATCTGGATGCGTTCCGCATCGTTCCAATACTTGTCTGGCTGTTTCTTCTCTTCTTTGGCAGCGCAATTGTATTCCACACGGACCTGGACGGAGTGACGGTGTCAGTTATCATATTCTCGATGTGGGGGACGGCTGAGATGGGGGATATCGTTCGAGGTACGGTAAGCTCCATACCTACGCATCAGTGGCAGTCCGCTCAGGCGCTGGGCCTTACGCAGTGGCAGGTGCATCGCTTTGTCATAATACCTCAGGCGCTTCGCAGGATTGCCCCGTCTGCAATCAATCTGATTACAAGGATGGTTAAAACGACCTCGCTTGTGGTGTTTGTGGGCGTTACCGAGATTTTGAGGGTGGGAAAACAGATAATCGAGTTTAACATGATGAAAAATCCCATGGCGTCATTTTGGATATACGGGTTCATATTTTTTGTATATTTTCTGATATGTTACCCAATCTCAAAATTCTCTAAAAAACTTGAAAAAAAATGGTCATATTAATAATGAGAGCAGCGGTGAGAGTATGAGTTCAAAAACAGGAGAGGTTATTCTGGAGATTGAGGGTCTCAAAAAATATTACGATCAGAAAGCCGTGCTGGACGGAATCAATCTCAGCATCAAGCGCGGTGAGGTGGCCGTAGTCATAGGCCCATCCGGCTGCGGAAAGACAACTCTCCTGAAGTGCGTAAATGGTCTGGAGGCTCATCAGGAGGGGAGTATCAGGGTTGACGGCAAAGAAGTGGGCTCCGATGATTTCAGCTGGATAGCGGCGCGTCAGAAGATAGGAATGGTGTTTCAGAGCTACGATCTGTTTCCTCATATGACGGTCATAGACAATATACTTTTGGGGCCAGTCCAGGTGCAACGCAGAGATCGCGCGGAGGTCACGCTCCAGGCCGACGCGCTCCTCGAACGGGTCGGCCTGGCCGACAGACGCGGAGACTACCCCAGGCAACTCTCCGGAGGACAAAAACAGAGAATTGCGATTGTCAGGGCACTCTGCATGAATCCCGATATTATGCTTTTTGACGAAGTTACGGCTTCGCTGGATCCTGAGATGGTCAGAGAAGTGCTGGATGTTATGCTTGGCCTGGCGCGTCAGGGGATGACCATGCTTATCGTCACCCATGAGATGGAGTTTGCGAAGGCAGTGGCCGATAGGATAATATTTATGGATGGAGGCGTCATAGCGGAGGAGAGTGACGCGAAAACATTTTTTAAGAGTCCCGCAACAGAGCGGGCAAGGCGTTTTTTGAATACATTTTATTTCGAGTAACGCAAGCTATTCGTTTCCGACACGCACATCCACAAACAATATCGCTCGATCTTGTCCATGAGGCGCTGGAATAAGCACATGACACGAAACTCCTTTATACAATTAAAATTATTTTGTAATATATTTGCATAAGTTGACGGAGAATGCATCGCGTTTGGTGATTTAATGAGTTTTTTAAACTGATGTGTCGGCACGATGTTTTGAGGAATTTTGTCGTTGCGTTAAATGTGACATTGTTATATATTGCCTCATTGAGGGCAAGATATTGGGAACAATTGCTGGATATGTATATCTCTCACTCTTATAATTGTTATGTAAAGGAGTTTACATATTAAGCCTCATTTTACAATCTTGTAAAATAAGGAGAGGAGGGGTAAAATGAGATGTATAAAGTGTGTTAGCCGGGTGAATCGATGATTTTTAAGGAATGTCTTTATGTGTATGTGAGGTATCAGATGTGTCGTTTAAACCATAAAAATAGGCGGAGAAGACTATGGTAAAGATAATTAAGGCTCGCAAGCGCGCTTTTACGCTGGTTGAACTTTTGGTAGTCGTGATGGTAATCGGCATTCTGGCCGGCATGATACTGTTAAACGCCCTTGCCGCGTCGCACAAGGCGGAGGCTGCAAATGTCATCAACGATCTCCGCAACCTCAAGGGAGCGACGGTGATGTTCTTCATGGACGAGGGCGTGTGGCCGTCGGGGGATCCTGGCGAGGGCGCCAGCTTGGACAGATATTTGGATCACGGCTTCACCGCGACGGGGAAGTACTCCGCCATTCGTGTACTGTCAGGAGATGTGAGATATTTAATCGGAGTTACTCTGTGCGGCAAAAACGCAAGTGACGGAGTAAAGAAAATGCTTGCCGCCATCTCAGATAAAGTCGGTTTGTACGAGGATGTAGGAGTCAACTATAGCGGATATTCAGACACGGTGTACGTGTACATGAAATAGTTAAAAGATCGAACTCCTCCGGATATCCCGCTCTTCTTGGCGGGCCCTTCGATTTTAATGACGCGCTCGCTCAGTATCTCGAGCCCGCGAGTTATTTAATGTGGTGTGCGGCGCAAACACCGAGTCGATCATAAATAACCTCGGCATATATCCTCAGTTACGCATCTTCTCCCAGTGTCCAATATGATTCCAAAGCCAGCAGCATATCTTTAATAAAGCCTCATTCATAGAATTGACTGATCTTTCAATGGCGAGTTGGTGTGGTATAATCACGCGCGCGGGCGTGGTGTATTCCAGTGATGGACAATATAATAATTAAAGGGTGGCGCATAAATGCATGTAGACGATGAAGCGCATATTACAGGTATTCCTCATGTGTATACCATTCTGTTTTTGATAATCATCTTATCCGCTCTCGCGACCTGGGTCACTCCGGCAGGTCAATACAGCCGCAGCGCCGCAGGGGAGATTACTCCAGGCACATACCGCGAGACGGAGCCTAAGCCTATGGGCCCCATGACTACCCTCTCAACTGTATATAGAGGAATGGTGAAGAGCGCCGACACAGTTTTCTTCATATTCATAACGTTTGCCTCTATCTCCGTGGTGGTCTCGACCGGCGTATTTCAAGCGCTTATATCCCGCATACTCGATCTGTTCAAAGGGCATTCGAGGATACTCATAATTCCGATCTTTATATTGTTGATAGGCATTGCCTCATCGACGATGGCTGTGTTCGAGGAGATGTTCCCATTTGTGTCGATCTTTGTGGCGGTGGCAGCTGCAATGAAATACGATGCCCTTGTCGGGATGTCCATAGTCGCTCTGGGGATAGGTCTGGGCTACTCAGGAGCTTGCCTCAACCCGTTTACGGTGGGAATAGCTCAGGGGATAGCCGGCCTTCCCCCGTTCTCAGGCGCGGCGTATAGAATTTTCTGCCATTTGCTCATGGTGCTTATAGCCAGCATTTACGTGATGTTGTACGCGTATCGGGTGTCTCGCAATCCTGAGAGCAGTATGATTCGGAGGAAAAATTTGTGGGAGTCGTATATGGACAAAAAAGTATTGGAGAAACACCCGTTGAACGCTCGCCACTTTACCGTCCTCATGCTGATATTGGCCGGCATAACAACGATCATATGGGGAGTGTCAAGGCGTATGTGGTACTTCGAACAGTTATCGGCCGTATATCTTGTTATGGGTATAGGTTCCGGCGTTATAATGGGATGGTCTCCGGATAAGATATCGCATAAATGGGCGGAGGGAGCTGTCGAAATTACATCGACGTGCCTCAAGATAGCGTTTGCCAGGGGGATATTGTTGATACTCGAGGATTCCAATATTCTCGATACGCTGATATACTGGCTTTCGATGCCCTTGGAGCGTATGCCCAGGTGGGTGGCTGCGGAATCTATGCTGATTGTGCAGACAGTGATAAATTTCTTTGTCCCGTCAGGCTCAGGTCAGGCTGTGGTGAGCATGCCGCTTATGGTTCCTCTGTCGGACTTGCTGGGAATATCGCGCCAGACTGCGGTCCTGATTTTTCAGTTTGGCGACGGAATATCCAACGTGATCTGGCTTACCGGCTCAATGCCGATATTGTGCAAGTTCGCCAAAATACCTCCAAGGCTTTGGCTGCGTTGGTTTACTCCGCTGTTTCTCATTATCGTGCTCACGCAGATGTTTTGTATAGCTGTCGCTCTTGCTATTAATTACTGAGGAACCACGGATTTAATTATCGCTCCGTTTCACTGCAAAGGATACTAAATTGGCGACTCCCTGAATTTTCCACCAAACGCCAACTTGCCCCTTGCGCGTGTGCAAGTTTAATGTAAGAATTCTTTAAAGATTGAGGCTATTTCTGTGAGAGAGGTGTTCGACATGAAAACAAGTGCGCGGAATCATTACAGCGGTTCAGTGATGAATATTCGTCACGGTACAGTAAATGACGAGGTGGAGGTTTTTCTCGAAGGCAGCAATACCAAAATTACGTCGGTTATAACAAATTCTTCCGCCAAGTCTCTTGGGCTCGAGCCGGGGAAGCGCGTGTCAGTTTTGATAAAGGCGTCGTGGGTAGTGCTGATCAGCGACTCAGACGGCGTGAAATTCTCCGCTGGGAACAATCTGCCGGGGACCGTTGTCTCAGTCAAGTGCGACGCCGTCAATGCCGAGGTAAATATGCGCCTTGACGGCGGCGAACCGCTGGCAGCCATGGTCACCGAGAGTTTGGCGAAAAAACTGGATATAAAAGCCGGCGACAGGTTTTCGGCTCTGTTCGAGGCCTCCAACGTTATCCTGGGCGTCGACACCAGTAACTGAAGCCAGGGGATTACTGACGGCTTGACTTGATCTGGTCTTATACGGACATTAGTTACTGTCCAGCGGGGAGTGCGAGTTGCCATTTTTATAAATCAAATTTGGGTTATCCCCTTGAAAAATTTGGTTTTTATCATGTGTAAATTGATTTTTTATGAAAATAGGTTCAAAAACCGCTCCCCGCAACAGTAATAAAATATCTTGACATCGCGGAACAGCACTGATATGATATTTTGTGCTTCTGTTCTGCGGGTGGTAGTGTGTTTGCTTGCGTGTTTTGCAGGAGATTTGGATTTAGAATTCTACTTATAATAAATGAGTGTAGATGTCAAAGATGAAGTTTAAGCAGCTATGGAAGGAGGAGACAATTTGCCAAGTATCTCGCAGCTTATCAGGCATGGCCGTAAGGACAAGAGGGCTAGGTCGACAGCTCCCGCGCTTCAGGAAAATCCGCAGCGCAGAGGTGTCTGTACTCGTGTCTACACGGTTACCCCAAAGAAGCCAAACTCGGCTCTTCGCAAGGTCGCTCGCGTGCGTTTGACGAACGGCATTGAGATTACGGCTTATATTCCGGGTATCGGGCACAACCTTCAGGAGCACTCCGTGGTTTTGGTGCGCGGAGGTCGTGTGAAGGATCTGCCGGGCGTTCGCTATCATATCGTTCGGGGAACGCTCGACTGTGGTGGAGTTGAAAACCGCAAGCAGAGTCGCTCAAAGTACGGCGCGCGTACGCCTAAAAAATAAGAGAGGAGCATGATATATGCCGCGTAAAGGGCATGTCAGGCCGAGGGTTACACCGCCTGATTCGGTGTTTTCCAACGCTTCAATAGCGAAATTTGTCAATTGTCTCATGTTGGATGGGAAAAAGAGCACGGCGGAGCGTATTCTGTACGGAGCGCTGGATATAGCTTCATCCCGCCTTAATATAGAGCCGGTCGAGGTCTATGAAAAGGCTATGGGCAACGTCAGGCCTCAGATCGAAGTTCGGCCCAGGCGCGTGGGTGGAGCTACATATCAGGTTCCAGTCGAGATTCGTCCTGACAGAGCTCAGGCGCTTGCTATCAGATGGATTATTCAGTACTCGCGTTCGAAGAAGGGTATTCCGATGATGGAGCGTCTTGCCAGAGAGTTGGTCGATGCGTGCAGGGGTGAGGGTGGTTCCGTCAAGAAACGGGAGGACACACACCGCATGGCAGAGGCTAACAGGGCATTTGCGCACTACCGCTGGTAGTAGTCGCCTTAATATAATGAGGATGCTCATGTTTATGAGATTTACGGTGTAAACATACCATAATGTCAAAAATTGATCTTTCGACAATTCGCAACATAGGAATAGCGGCGCATATAGACGCGGGTAAGACCACCACAACCGAGCGTATACTTTTTTATACCGGGCGCAAGCACAGGTTGGGAGAAGTTCACGAGGGCGCGGCGACAATGGACTGGATGGAGCAGGAGCGTGAGAGAGGTATTACGATCACCTCGGCTGCTACAACGTGTCATTGGGGGGATTCTCTTATCAATATAATTGATACGCCCGGGCACGTGGACTTTACGGTTGAGGTTGAGCGCTCGATGAGGGTGCTCGACGGCGCCGTTTCTGTCTTCTGCGCTGTCGGAGGGGTGGAGCCTCAGTCGGAGACCGTCTGGCGGCAGGCCGACAAATACCATGTTCCTCGCGTTGCCTTTATCAACAAAATGGACCGCGTTGGAGCTGACTTCATCTCCGTAGTGGGCGAAATGAGGGAGCGTCTTGGGGCTCGCGCTATTCCCATTCAGATGCCCATTGGCGTTGAGGATGGGTTTGTTGGTATGGTCGACCTGGTCAATTTCAAGGCTATCGTATATTCGGACGATCTTGGCCAGGACTACAGGCAGGCGGACATACCCCCTCAGCTTTTAGAGGATGCAAGCAGCGCTAGGGAGTCCATGATAGAGGCCCTCGCCGACTTCGACGACGAACTGATGGCTTTATTTCTGGACGGCGGAGAAATTTCGGTTGAGCTGATAAAGCGCGTGCTTCGCGCGCACACGGTGTCTCTCGATATCGTGCCTGTTTTATGCGGTTCGGCGTTTAAGAACAAGGGCGTTCAGCCTCTTTTGGACGCTGTTGTGGATTATCTTCCGAGTCCGGTGGATCTGCCCGCGCTCTACGGCACGCATCCTGATGAACCTGAGACTGAGGTTCGGGTGGCGCCTGATGAGGACGCTCCATTTGCGGCGCTTGCGTTCAAGATAATGGTTGACCCGTTTGTCGGTCGTCTGGCGTTCTGCAGAGTGTACTCCGGCAAGATAATAAATGGTTCCACCGTTTATAACGTCACCACCAGGAAGCGCGAGCGCGTCGGCAGAATTTTGCGCATGCACGCGAACAAGCGCGAGGAGATGGAGTCAGCGACGGCGGGAATGATAGTGGCTATACCAGGTCTGAAGCAGGTCCGCACAGGAGACACACTTTGTTCAGAGAATGGGCTTGTAATGCTGGAGAATCTCGTTTTCCCGGAGCCAGTCATCGACCTTTCTGTGGAGCCGATGAGCAAAGCGGATCAAATTAAACTCTCGAAGGGGCTCGAAGCCCTATCTGAGGAAGATCCGACCTTCAGGGTTTCCGTCAACGAGGAGAGTGGTCAGACCATCATCGCCGGCATGGGCGAACTTCATCTGGACATTATTGTGGATAGGCTGAAGCGTGAGTTTAACGTGGAGGTCAAGGTCGGGCGTCCCCAGGTCGCGTATCGTGAGGCCATCAGGGGTCCTTCGCGCGCGCAGGGCAAGTTCGTCAGGCAGAGCGGCGGTCATGGGCAGTATGGCGACGTCATATTGGAGCTTGAACCTCTCGATGGGCATACCGGCTACGAGTGGGTGGACAAGGTAGTTGGCGGAACAATTCCCAAACAGTTCATTCCAGCGGCCCAAAAGGGGGTCGAGGAAGCCATGAACAACGGCATTCTCGGAGGATATCCGGTGATAGGCGTCAGGGTTTCTATTGTCGATGGAAGCTACCACGATGTCGACAGCTCTGACATGGCCTTCCGCATAGCGGGTTCGATGGCCTTCAAGGAGGCCATGAGACAGGCCAGTCCTGTGCTGATGGAGCCGGTTATGAGCGTTGAGGTTGTGGTGCCCGAGGAGTATATGGGGGATGTAATAGGCGACCTATCCTCCAGACGCGGCAAGATCGAGGGCATGGGGGTTCGCGCGAATGCGAGAGTGGTAAAGTCATTCGTTCCTCTGTCGGAGATGTTCGGATATGCCACAGATCTCAGGAGCAAGACCTCGGGGCGTGCGTCGTACACTATGACCTTCAATCACTATGAGGAAGTGTCTCATGATATAGCGGACAAACTACTAAAACGACAGTAGTGTAAATTGTTTAATTGATCAAAAAATTGCAGGAGGCTTGAGAGAGATGGCAAAGGCGAAGTATGAGAGGAATAAGCCGCATTTGAACATAGGCACCATAGGTCATATAGACCACGGTAAGACGACGTTGACGGCGGCGATAACGAAGACGCTGGCGCGTCGGGGATTTGCGGATTTTACGCCGTTCGACATGATAGACAAGGCGCCGGAGGAGCGGGAGCGCGGAATAACGATCAACATAGCTCACGTCGAGTATCAGACGGAGCCTCGTCACTATGCGCACATAGACTGTCCCGGTCACGCGGACTACATCAAGAACATGATCACTGGCGCGGCTCAGATGGACGGGGCGATACTGGTGGTGAGCGCGGCGGACGGTCCGATGCCCCAGACGCGCGAGCACGTTCTTCTTGCGCGTCAGGTCAACGTTCCCGCGTTGGTGGTGTTCATGAACAAGGTGGACATGGTGGATGACCCGGAGCTTCTGGACCTTGTGGAGATGGAGGTTCGCGATCTTCTGTCCAAGTACGAGTTTCCTGGAGACGACATTCCGATTATACGGGGTTCCGCGTTGAAGGCGTTGGAGACGGATTCTGACGACGAGTGGACGAAGGGAATAATCGAGCTTATGGACGCGTGTGACAATTACATTCCTGCGCCGGTTCGCGAGACGGACAAGCCGTATTTGATGCCGATAGAGGACGTGTTTACGATTACGGGCCGCGGCACGGTTGTAACGGGTCGAGTGGAGCGAGGCATAGTGAAGCCTGCGGACGAAGTGGAGATAGTGGGCATACGTGACACTCAGAAGACGGTTGCGACGAGCTTGGAGATGTTCAGGAAGATACTGGACAGCGCCGAGGCAGGAGACAACGTGGGAGTGTTGCTGCGCGGTACCGGCAAGGACGACGTGGAGCGCGGTCAGGTACTGGCCAAGCCCGGCAGCATCAAGCCGCACAAGCATTTCAAGGGAGAGGTATACGTATTGAAGAAGGAGGAGGGAGGCCGTCACACGCCGTTTTTCTCCGGATACAAGCCTCAGTTCTACTTCCGCACTACGGATGTAACGGGAGAGATAAAACTTGCGGAGGGCGTTGAGATGGTAATGCCCGGAGACAGCAGCACCTTTGAGGTGAAGCTGATAGTGCCGATAGCGATGGAGCC
>JAISRE010000091.1 GCA_031273805.1 Synergistaceae bacterium
GTCCCCGATGATTGTCCTTTCAACTTCTATCTTGTGTATATCCTCATTGGGTGCAGTCATGATATCCCCTGAAAGAACGACAAAATCAGCAACCTTGCCCTTCTCTATGGAACCTTTCACATCCTCCGCAAAAAATGCGTAGGCCGCGTTTATCGTGTATATGCGAATAGCGTCCTCGAGAGAGGTCCGCTCCTGCGGGTACCAGCCGCCTGTAGGAAGGTTGTCCTTGTTTTGTCTTGTGACAAGAGCATGTATGCCATAAATCGGCTCGATATAGTCGTTGGGGCTGTCTGAACCGCCCGCGACCAGCGCTCCCTGATTAATGAGCGTCTGCCATGCGTATGCGCCTAAGATTCGCCATGGTCCAAGTCTCGTACCGGCCATAGGCATATCGCCGGTCGCGTGAACCGGCTGCATCAGCGCCAGGATATTCAGTTTGCCGAACCTCGGCAGATCGGCCATGGAGACGACCTGAGCGTGGACTATCCCGTGCCTTCTTACGTTGCCGTCGTTTTTCCCGCTTTTTATCGAGGTCTCTATAACGTCAATGGCGTCCCTGCCGGTTTTGTCGCCGATCGCGTGGATATTCAGCTGAAATCCGAGCTCGTCACATTTTTTGCCATATTCGAGCAGCTCTTCCTTGCTTATCAACGTATTGCCCGTCACGCCTTTTTCGTCGGAGTAGTCGGCCATTAACTTCGCGCCGCGGCTTCCGAGCGCTCCGTCCGCCTTAAGCTTGACCGCCCTGATCGTCAGCCTGTCGTTCAATATGCCGATTTCCGGCTTTTTGCCTGCGGCAAACCATTCGTCCGCCGTACGCTTGTCCAGCACGGCGTAGACTCTTGTGTTTACCTTGTTGTCCTGAATTAGTTTCCTGATTAGCGGTATGTTGGCATCGTCACCGGCGTCTGCGACCGTCGTCAATCCCACGGAGGAATAAACTTTGTCCGCCCAGAGGTAGGCCATCTCCTGCTCTGACTCCGCCCAACCCGGTATATGACTGTTGACTAGATCCATTGCCGAATCCACAAGTATCCCGGAAGGCTCCCCCTTAGAATCGCGCTGAATGACTCCGCCCTCGGGGTCCTTTGTGGCCTTTGTGATTCCGGCCAATTCAAGCGCCTTCGAGTTGACCCATATAGCGTGGTTGTCGCTTCTGACCAGGACAACAGGGTTTGCGGACACAACTTTGTCAATATCGGCCTTGTTGGGAAAAACCGGCTCTGCCCACAACTCCTGATTCCAGCCCCTGCCTCTGATCCACAGGTTTTTGTCTCCCAGATTATCTGCTTTGGTCTTGATTTCGTTTAAGATATATTCCTTGCTCCTGTCCATGCAGTTGATTTGAAGAGTAGTCAGGCCATATCGCATAAAATGAAGATGGGTATCCATCATGCCAGGCATCATTGTCTTTCCGCCCAGGTCGATGGTTTTCGTGCTTCCGCCGGCCAGTTTTTTGATCGAATCATTCGTCCCGGTCTCCAGAATCTTTCCGCCTTTCACCGCAACAGCCTCTACAATCGAGAAATCATCGTCCACGGTCAAAATTTTGCCGTTGACGTAAATAGTGTCGACCGTGTTATCCGCCGCGAATGCCGCAGAGGAGGCTGCGAGGACGAGCATAGCACAACAAAGAGCTAACAGCTTTTTCACAGAAGCATCACTCTTTCCTTATGTATTTTTTTAAAGCAAAACCCTCTACGTGAAATGCATAATTTCACGCCTGTTATTTTGATTATTTACTGTGAACTATTATTTATGGCGGGCGCCCAACAATACATATTATAATGTTTAAGTCCTTCACTGTGAAGTCCTTTTAATCGATAGTGCGCATCCGGTGATTTGGTGTAAGATGTGTGAAAAATAATCCGGAGGCTTGCTATGTCGACAAAAGCTGTCATTGATGTGGGCACTAATTCCATAAAATTGCTGGTGGCGGACGATTCTTCAGGCGGACCCTTAGTCAGATTTGATGGGAGTGTGGTTGCGCGGCTCGGCGAGGGCGTTGGAGAACTCGGTTTGCTTGGAGATGCCGCAATGAGTCGGGCTCTCGACGTTATAGCGGATATGGCTGATCGCGCCAGGTCGATGGGTGCTGACGAGATAATGGCAGTTGGTACCCAGGCAATGAGGCGCGCAAAAAATTCTGCTGATTTTATCCGCATGGTCGAGTCGAGATGCGGTGTATACATCAGGGTAATAGACGGGGATGAGGAGGCGTATCTCTCCTTTAGGGCGGCAATCGCGTCACTGCCGCATGAGGAAGGCGATGTATCTCCAATTTGCCTATTCGACGTGGGAGGCGGCAGCAGTGAGATTGTGCGCGGTGATGGTAAGTCGGTATTATTTCGCAGGAGTGTTCCTGTGGGCGCGCTTTCGCTGCGCGATAAATTCTTCATTACGAATAAAGAGCGTCAGTTAAGCGGAGAGGCCAATGTAAACGAGGACATCCTTGGCGTTGCCGCAGATTACATCAGGTCACTCTTGGAGCTGGAGTGCGGAGGTGAGTTCGGCAAAACGCCGGGCCGTGGCGGGCTTTGTGTCGGTGTCGGCGGGACAATCACGACGATGGCCGCAGTGCGTCTCGGGCTCGAAGGTGAGAATTACGGGCTGCAGTGCGGCGTGTTTCTGGATATGCGCGAGGTGGAGCGTCAGATAGCTCTCTACAGCTCGTCAGATGAGAGTTCGAGAGGTATGATAAAGGGTCTCCCGCCGGAGAGGGCGGATATTATACTGCCAGGCGCGTGCATCATAAAGGCGCTCATGCGGTTCTGTGGTTTTGACAAACTTGCGGTGAGCAGTCACGGTCTTCGCCACGGCGTCATGGACACAATTATCCGCGCCTCGCGATACGATTAGTTATCCTGAAAAATCCTCTGTCGTCCCCCGGCTTGACCGGGGGACCCATACTCCCCTCAAACCTAGATCAATTCACAGAACAACTCATGACTCATGCACATCCGTGGGTCCTCCGGTCAAGCCGGAGGACGACAGAAAAAGTAAGCCGGAGGACGACAGGAAAAACAAGCCGGAGGACGGCGAAGGTTATTAAATCAACGTTTCTCTTAATAGTGGACCACGGAGCGCGACTCGCGGATGCGCTTTATCACCTCCTGCCCGCGTTCGGTAAGAAGGTAATCGTACGTGCTCTTCGGAACCATACTCCTGACGGAGTCCATGTCTCCTTCCTTTATCGCCTGCCGGACCTTGGATGCGCTTATCGGCTGTCCGTCGAGGTCGATTCGCAGAATCTCCGCGCACTCTATTCCGGCCTTTGGAAGCTCAGACCTCATGACGGAGTTGTAAATGCCGGTCACTTTGCTGAATGGCTCCGTTCCCACATAGCGCCTGCTCACTCCGAGGGCTGACGCTATTTTTTTAAATATGTTCAGGTCGAGATGCGCCTGGGCAGTAATCACGGACTCATCGTCCTCGAGAAAATACGATGGGAAAACAGCGGAGGATACCATATAGCTGCCGGTCTTGTGCAGCTCTATATTTCTGAGATCGGACACCCCAAGTCGGATGAGATCGTATCTGTCGGCGAAGGGAAATAGCGATACGTCCTCAGAGACCGCGAAGAGGTGCACGGTCTCGCTTTCTGCGGAAGCTCGTTCGACGAGATATCTGTGTCCCAGCGTGAACGGATTGCAGTTCATGACAAGCGCGGAGCTGGCGCCCTCTCGTCTGCGCGAGGAAAGATCTTCTATAAATCCCGAAAATCCATTTCTCCTGTTTTCGAGAAATGCGACCAAGTCGAGGCCTGAGGCAATCTCATAAAACCCCATGTCCCTGAAGTATCGCACTCTATCCTGTTTGGTGTACAAAAATACATGAGTGATGCCGCAGTTAGCCATCTGCTCCAGGAGACGCGAGACTATGACCCCGAGGAGCCCCTCTCCTTGGCGCGCGCTGTCCACTGCCACGCAGCGTATTGTGTTGGCGAAGCACGATCCGGTGGCTATCAGATTGCCATTACAGTCGTACATCCCAACGCTGTAATCGATATTGGCGTCGCGTCTGATGCCCTCCCGCGCCAGCAGATCGTCCAGCTGCTCCATGTCCCGTCTGTTGTTGTGATGGATGGTTGAGGTGATGTAGTCGTACATGAGTCGCCTCCTATCCATATTTTATATCTTAATCATACTTTATGTACTTGACATATTATATTTGAGCTTACATAATAATAACATACCGTGTCCGGTATACCAAATACTAAATACCGAATACTATAAAATGAAAAGGAGGCGAGGCAATGAGCGATTTGCAGGCCATAACTCCCGTCCAATCGATTAGCGATGTTGTATACGAAAAGTTGAAGACGGCGGTGATGTCGGACGTTTTCAAAAGAGGAGAGAGACTTGTAGAGCACGAAATCGCGGAAAAATTAAATGTCAGCCGCACCCCTGTGCGCGCGGCGCTGCTTCGTCTGGAGTCGGAGGGGATACTTGAAGCCAGGCCGAATCACGGACTGGTGGTCAAGGAGTATTCCATAGAGGATATCAGAGAGATTTATCTCATCAGGGAGGCTTTGGAGAGCCTCGCGGCGAAGTATGGGGCGCAGAACGCCACGGGGGACGACATTGATAACATACGCGCCATGTTTGACGAGATGGATAAAGTCTACAGAGATCCTCAAGTGAGTCCGGATTATATCTTCGAGCTCCACAGAAAGTTTTCCGAGGCATATCACAATACCTCTCACATGCCGACTCTCGTGCGCATGATAGAGTCTCTGCGTGAGCAGATGTTTCGCTTTCGCCGCGTCTCATTGAGCGGCAGCGAAAGAAAGATCGACGCGCTTAATGAACATCGCCGTATGTTCGAGGCAATAGAGAAGAGAGATTCCGAGCTTGCTGCGGAGTTAACTCGCGTACATATTAGAAATGCGTTGAATGCGTATTTAAGCTCAGTGAAATAGGCTGAATTACAAATTGATAAATAAAATTATAATAATGCAAATGATATTTGTTCTTGCGCTAACTACAGTGTATTTAAATTTTTGATTACTTGTGCGGGAGACGAGAGACGAATGGAAATTAAAAGCGAGGCAACAGCCGGGACATTGGAGTCGAGTGACGCGCAGGTCACCATAGAGCCTTCTGACGGCGGGATATATTTTGAGTTGTCCAGCAGCGTCATGAACCAGTATGGCAGGCAGATCAGGAACGTCGTTCTGGAGACTCTGAAGAACTTGGAGGTCGAGAGCGCAAAGATTAAGGTTGTGGACAGGGGAGCGCTTGACAGCACGATAAAGGCGCGTGTGGAGTGCGCCGTATTCAGGTCGTCCGGCTGGGAGGGAGCAATCCCGTGGAGGGGACTCGTGAAATGAGCCGAGATGTAAAAAAACGCCTCCGGCGTACGATGCTTTTTTTGAACGCGCAGCGCCCCAGCCTTATGAAGGACGCGTATGTCTATGCTCCTGACTCGGTTATTTTCGATCTCGAGGATGCCGTGGCTGAAAATCAAAAGGACGCGGCTCGCTTCTCGCTCTACAACAATCTGAGGTCGATAGATTACGGTGAGGTCGAGCGCATAGTTCGCGTCAACGGGCTCGATACCCCGCACTGGGTGGAGGATATCCGAGCGTCTGTCGCGGGTGGCGCCGACGGCATACGCATTCCCAAGTGTGAACGGGCGCGGGATGTAAGACGGATAGAGGAGGCAATAGAGTCCGCAGAGCGCGCGTTCTCGCGCAAGCCCGGAAGCACGTTGATTATGGCTGCCATAGAGAGTCCGCGTGGTGTGCTCAACGCGCTCGAGATATGCGAGTCGTCGGAGAGGCTGTTTGGAGTGGCGCTATCCGGGGGGGATTTCCGCGCGGCGATGCAGACAAAGTACTATCCAAGCGGTGTGGAGATGGCTGCCGCGCGCGGTAATGTTCTGATTGCGGCCAGAGCCTCCGGAGTGCAGTGCTTCGACACAGTGTTCACAAACATAGATGACATAGAGGGCTTCAAGTCTGAGGTGATTATGAACCGTGAGATGGGTTTCGACGGCAAATCAGTGGTAAACCCAAGGCAGATTGCGATAGTACACGAGATATTCACGCCCGGTGAGCGTGAAATCAGGGAGGCCGAGCGCGTTGTCACGGCTCTCAGTGAGAACGCGAATGATGGTGTTGGCGTCTTTTTGGTCGACGGGAAGATGGTGGACATAGCGTTTTTGGCAGGCGCCAGGCGCACTCTTGCCCTGGCGCGCGCCGGCGGCGTTTACAAGGGGGATCTGTAAGATGAAAAACGCGGTCGGCAGGGATATTCCGGACTTACTGCTCCAGGACGGTCGAAGTGTGTTCCGCGGCAGTAATTTTATGGATGGATGCATATACACAAAACCAGGTCCGACTGTTCGCGCGGCAGTTAAACCGCAGGCGAGTAAGGTATTGGAGAACATTCGGACTGCCATAAACAGATGCGGCCTGAAGAATGGAATGACTGTATCGTTTCATCATCACTTCAGGGATGGCGATTACATTGTCAACATGGTGATGAGGGAAATCGAGGCAATGGGAATTGGGGATATCACAATTGCCGCGTCGTCTCTTGGAGACGCTCATGATCCTGTGGCCGCAATGATAGAGAGGGGAGTGGTCACTGGAATTCAGACAAGCGGCATACGGGGTAAGATAGGGGATGCCGTATCCAACGGCAGTCTTAAAAACATAGCTATATTACGGTCCCACGGCGGAAGGGTCCGGGCTATAGAGCGGGGAGAAGTTCATATAGATGTTGCCTTCATCGGAGCGCCTACCTCCGATGAGTACGGCAACGCGCGCGGCAAGGGAGGAAAGTCTGACTGTGGAGTCCTTTCGTACTCGGTGGCTGACGCCAGATATGCGGACCATGTTGTTGTTATAACAGATACTCTTGTTCCTTTTCCGAATCTTCCGCCGAGTATCGATGGCGTCGATGTCGATTATGTGGTCGTTGTTGACGAGATAGGCGATCCTGCGAGGATAGCGAGCCAGGCGCTGCGAGTGACTCAGGATCCCCGTGATCTGATGATGGCTGAAAACTGCGCTCGCGTAATGGCCTCGACGCCTTACTTTAAGGATGGGTTCTCATTCCAGTCGGGAGCAGGCGGACCGTCCCTTGCCGTGAATCGTTTTCTGGAGTCCATGATGGTGGAGCGGGGAATTAAGATGCAGTGGGCATTGGGAGGTATCACCAAACCCACTGTGGATCTGTTGAACAAAGGACTGATCAATTGCGTAGTCGACACGCAGGATTTTGACGCAGCCGCAGTTTGTTCGGTGCATAACCATCCCCGCCATTACGAGATATCGACATCTCAGTATGCCAACCCGATGAATAAAGGCGCTTTTGTCAACAAGCTGGACTTCGTGGTGCTGGCCGCGCTCGAGATAGACGTCGATTTCAATGTCAACGTTGTCACTGGATCGGACGGAGTCCTTCGCGGGGCGCCGGGCGGGCATCCGGATGCGGCCAGCGGAGCGAAGTGCACAATTATCGTTACGCCGCTTGTACGGGGACGTATCCCCACTGTCTGTGATCGTGTCGTTACGGTGACCACTCCAGGCGAGTCCATCGACGTGTTGGTTACCGATTATGGAATAGCGGTCAACCCGGCGCGCCAGGATCTGGTAAGCGCAATTACCTCCGCCGGTATTCCAATCACTGCTGTAGAGGTTCTGAAAGAAAGGGCATATTCCATAGTCGGCGTACCTGATGACGTTGAGTTCGGTGATAGGGTGGTAGCTGTTATGGAGGCGCGTGACGGGACTCTCCTCGATGTTGTGAGGCAGGTCAAGAAATTTGAGTAATTTGAGTAGAGCTAGGGAAGCGCTGATTAATAGGAGCATATGCGGAGCAAGGGTTTAAATCTTCACCCTTTAGGCTTCTAACGATAAATCAGCCTTTCCCCTAGTTTAGCGCGGAGGTGATGGCCTGCATAGGGATTGAGGGCGAATAATTCGTGTCATATCTTAATAATCAGGCGCACAGGTGTTTGCCCCGAGGAGCCTAGCGGGGTATGGATGAGTCCCATCTTTATTTGAAAAGGAGATTTATGATGCGTAAAGTTGCTTTTCTGATATTAACGGCTGTAATCGTGTCCATGTCCGGAGTGGCGTTTGCGGCGGCCTATCCCAGTAAGAATTTTGACTGTATCGCGCCTGCGGGGCCCGGCGGCGGATGGGATACCACAATTCGCATGATAACCAAGGTTTTGACTGAGCAGAAGTTTATAACTACAGCTATGCCGGTGACCAACAGACCTGGTGGCGGCGGCGGCGTGGCTCTTGAATATATCCAAAGGAAGAAGGGAGATCCATATCTCCTGACAGTGTTCTCTCCGCCTCTTATTCTTATTAATTTGACCGGACAAACCCCGCTCAGTTACAAGAACCTCACCCCGATAGCGATGATGATTAACGATTTTGGAGCGTTCGGAGTTCCCAAGGGATCGAAATTTGCCAGCATCAACGAGGTCTTCGAGGCCATGAAAAAGGATCCGAAGAGCGTGAAAATAGGCGGGACCTCCTCTTTGGGCAGCATGGACCATATCCAGTTTCTTGTGGCGGCAAAGGCTGCGGGAGTTGAAAATCTCAAGGATATACCCTATATCGCTTTCCAGGGGGGAGAGGGACTTGCGGCGCTTATGGGCGCGCACATCGACCTTCTCTCGACCGGCATGGCGGAGCTCGTTGGTCCCAAGGAGTCCGGCGACATTAAGGTGCTGGCCCTGACCGCCCCCGACCGCATTCCATCAGGACCGCTCTCCGATGTCCCAACCCTCAAAGAGTCTGGCATCGATGCTGAGTACGTGAACTGGCGAGGCATTTTCGGCGCGCCGGGTATGCCGGAGGAGGAACGTATATTCATGGAGGACGCGCTTCAGAAGGTTGCCGCAACTCCTGAGTGGAAAGAAATCTGCGAGAGAAACGGTTGGACCCAGATATTCATGGGCTCGTCAGAATTCACGTCCTTCCTCGACAAGAGCAATGATGAGGCCAAGTCCCTGCTGTCAGAGATAGGGATGCTCCAGGCAAACTAAAAAAAGTCGAGATACAGTCGATTCCTAACAGACATGGGGGCCTAGCGAACTTCGGCCCCCGGATATAGAGCCTGATTTTCCATATTAGGGCAAGGAGGAATTTTTTTGAGGCCTAATGCATGGGTTGCTGTCACTGCTATAATATTTGGCCTGGCTTATGGCGTTCAGACTACCGGTCTGCGCAGGGCGCCTATCGGGAACCCAATGGCGCCGCTTTATTTTCCTATGGGGCTGGCTATATTGATGGTTTTCCTGGGAGCGCTGCTCTTTTACTTTGAGGCCCGCAAGGGACTGAACAGCGATGACAAGAGCAAGCGTCCTCATTTTAGCTTTCACAGCATGAAGCTGATACTGATAGTTATAGCGCTCTGTCTGCTGTACACAGTGACGTTCGACCGCATAGGTTTTGTTTTTTCGACCATCATCTTTCTGCTGGCGATGCTCACATTTATAAACGGCAGACAGAGGACTGTGATGAATGTGGTCATTACGCTCTTCTATTCGATAGGAATGTGGTACATCTTTGTCCATGTGTTTCAGATAATGCTTCCAGCGTCCCCCCTGGGGATATTGTAAAACTGGATTTGGGGTAGAGAAAAATGGGAGAAATTGCGCAACATCTTTATAACGGTTTTTCAGTCGCACTGACGTTCAATAACGCCGTATGGCTTGTCGTGGGCTCGGCCCTTGGAACCGTTCTTGGGATGCTTCCCGGGCTTGGACCCACGACCGGAATAGCCCTGCTTCTGCCGCTGACGTTCAATATGGAGCCGGCAACAGCTCTTATAGCGATGTCTGCTATTTACTACGGAGCTATGTTCGGAGGGTCACGCAGTTCGATACTTCTCAATGTCCCTGGCGACGGCGCGGCAGTCGCGTCGTGTTTCGATGGTTACCCAATGGCTCAACAGGGGAGGGCGGAGTCGGCGCTCGCCATATCCGCGATAGCGTCCTTTATAGGCGGCCTTCTGTCCATGATAGCCTTTGTGCTGGTGGCCATTCCACTGGCTCGGTTTGCGCTGAAGTTTGGTCCTCCTGAGTACTTTGTTCTGATGATATTCGCTCTGGCGGCCACCGCCGCGATTTCACGCGCCGCTCTCTTGAAGGGCATGATTGCGATGATCTTCGGCCTCATGCTGAGCACGGTGGGCTTGGACCATCAGTCTGGAATGCCCAGATTTACCTTCGGACTCAGCGAACTGCAGGGCGGGATAGACTTCGTAATCGTAATAATAGGTATATTCGGGATCGGAGAGGTCTTCGAGAACCTGGAGCATATAGCTAAAGCTGTGGTAAAGCCGGTACAGACGAAATTCGGTCGTATATGGGTAACGATGCAGGAGTGGAAGCGCTGTGTGTGGCCCATACTCCGCCAGACTCCTGTAGGATTTTTTATCGGAATCCTTCCCGGAGCGGGCGGCACTATAGCCGCTATGATGTCCTACAACAATGAGAAGCAGCTATCGAAACATCCTGAGGAGTTTGGAAATGGAGCGATAGAGGGGCTTGCGGCGCCCGAGGCGGCGAACAACGCCTGTTCTGTGGGGGCGATGATCCCGATGTTCACTTTGGGCGTTCCCGGCTCCGGAACTACAGCGGTTATGCTCGGCGCGCTGCTGATCCTTGGACTCCAGCCAGGCCCTCTTCTCTTTCAGCAGCACCCGGACATCGCGTGGGGCGTAATCGCCAGTATGTTCCTTGGCAACTTCGTGTGCGCCGTCATCAACCTGCCGCTAGCCGGTCTGCTGGTGAGAGTCCTGTCGGTTCCCGGCCGGATATTGTATCCGCTGATCGTGGTCCTGGCTTTCCTTGGCGTCTTTACCATCAACTTCGCCTCTGCGGACTTCATCCTCCTTACGATCCTCGGCTTCGTGGGTTATCTGATGAAGAAGTTCAAGGTACCCACCGCGCCATTGATACTGGCTTCAGTGGTTGGAGGAATGATGGAGGAGACATTCAGGCAGTCGATGATGCTCACCAGCACATCGTTCTGGATATTCTTCCGCTCTCCCATATGCATAGTGCTTTGGCTGCTCACGATAGGCTCGATCGCATGGCCGTTCATATCGGAGGCAAGAAGCGCAAAAAAGCGTTTGGCAAAGGCAGCGTGATTTGTTAAAAGACGCGCCATATTCGCAGAGTCAATTGCTCCGGGGGGGAATTTTTGCTTACGACAAAAAACCTCCCGGATTTTTGTCGTAACAGACGGGAGACATTGCGGATTACGCGGCAACCGTCTATAACCAGCCGCAAGAGTCCGTCTCGTCAATATTTGTACGCACATTAGTTTGGCGCTTGCATTCTTGTAGTACTAATCTTCAACTGATTTTACAAATCGAATCGTTTTATAAATATTTGTTCTCAGTGGCATTGACAAATTAATATTAGATTCGTATTATTGTCACGTACTCTCCCATTGTTTATTTACCTGTAAGTTTGCTTATTAAAATCATATAATATATACCATCTATTTGTGTAATTTGTATTCTTGATCGAGTAGGTTATTAAAGAGCTGGAACTGCTCACAATAGGACATTGTCGGGAAAAGAGAGGATTTTGCTTTCACTAAAAGCTTCAGATGAACGCCCATATCTCAAAAAACTATTTAGAGCAATAGCTTTAATTTGGAGCAATATCTTTAATTAATAAAGGGTACCCCCCCGACTCTGCCGGGGGACACTTAAGCACCACACTGCTTTGTTTTCATGATGACTATATCTTGTAGTTGGATATCAAATTGATGGATGCCCTGTCA
>JAISRE010000096.1 GCA_031273805.1 Synergistaceae bacterium
ATGAGCTTCACTCCTAAGGGCGTCATACCGGTTGTCGCAATGGGCGATTTTGACTACGGGGTCGAGAGCGAGACTGCCGACTGGGCGTTGACGAAATCTACATACGGCTATGGATTCGATGATATAACGAAACTGATGGAGCAGTCAACGTTCGGCATGGGCGCGCTGCCGACCGCGTGGAGCGGCCAGAATCTCCCGAAGGAGAGGAACCTGTACGGCAGGGATATAGACACGGGCAACAACTACGCGAAGTCCGGCAAGAGCATAGAGGAGGATATGGAGGCGAACAAGGACAGGTACTACTTCCCCTTCGCCGAGGCTTCGAGGGCGCATAGCCTGAGGGAGGCGTACTCATCGCAGAAGAGAGGGCTGGAGACGCGTTTCGACGGCGCGGTCCAGCCTTACGACAAATATGCCAGCGAGAACCCCTACAAGGCGAATGCGAGTTATGAGATTAATTATGGCAGTACGAAAGGATGGGTTAATTTTGAAGTTTCATCGAGGTATACGAACTATAAATATGACAGTCTGACGCCTGGCGCAAGCTATCCATACGCGCTCGTGTTCAAGGATCCCAAATACTGGCGCCTCGGCTGGAGCGAATCTTACCCGCCAACATCATCAGACCTTGTGCCGAATGACAGCAGAATGTATCAGACGAAACTTGTCCTCTGGCGCCTGCTTCAGAACGAAGATCTCTTCAAAGGCATCAGGTTTGGGCTTGCCACGACGTTTCTCAACCCGGTGAACACGATGCCGAATCTGCCTCAGGTGGCGTGGGGTGCCGACTCCAACATGTCGCCTCATGTGACCGGGGCTGACGCGGTGCGTGCGGATCTTGTCACCATTTTTAGAGTCCCTCCATATGGAAGCAATATACACACGCAGAGGATGTTCGACCTCGATAAAGGGAAAGAGCCGGCCAAGGGCTACTGGACCTATCACATCAGCGGATGGCCCACAAAGACGCCGCCCATTTTGCAGAAAGGCCAAAATTATAAAACACTGCGCTACGCAAACGGCATACTGCTGCCAAACCTCACCGGGCACGCGTACAACTGGGGCGGGATGCACGCCCAGTTTTTTCCGATGTGGGGGAACGAGCATGTGGGTCTGAATTACAACCCTGCCCCCGGAACGGGGAAGCTGTTCGACGCGTGGTCACCAAAGAAAAAGAGCGCCTACAAGTTCGTGAACCGCGCTTCGCTGCACGTGCCGATAGCGGATTACAATTATAAGTGGGAGAAGGTCCTCGGAAACACGACGCGCAGCATAAGCCAATTGGACAAGTTCAGGCTGTGGATAGACGGTTTAGGCGATATAAAGGGCTCGACTGACGTTAACTCCGAGATAAGAAATTCTCAATTTCATCATTACAAGAACCCCGAGATAGGAATTGCGGGGGCGTATGCGCTGCCGGGGGCGATCTTCCAGGATCCGAGGCCGGGCATGGGGCTCTCCCGCGCGGATTACATCAGCGACGGGGGCGTATGGTACTCTCATCACACCAATAACGTTAATTTCAAAAAGACGCTCTCTATCGGACAGATGGATCCCAGAGCGTTTTATAACGCTGGCTCAGGAGAGGCTTCCGGTTCGGTGATCGATTTCTTCTCTCCGACCGCAAATAGTTATTACGTACCGCTGGACGACCTCGGCGACGTTTCGTTTCCTATAAGGTGTCCCGGTGACGACAACTGGCTCATCGTAATAGCCTCCGGCATGGAGGTGAAGCCATCGAACAAAAATGCGTACAGCTACTATTCATGGGATGCGGTGAAGAACCTCTACGACTACACCGACAAGAAAAACCCGAATCATCTGAAGGTCACCACCATGAGATACAAGAGATCGCCTTCAGACCCGTCGAAGAGTGTGCGCACGTACAGTGAGGTCGGCCTCGACAGGCCGATACGCACTCTTGTGGTCGGCGTGGTCGGCAATCCCGAGGACCCCGAGATAAAAAAAGACCCATTTCTGAGGGCTCAGGTCGAGGAGATGCGCGAAAACCTCAACAGAATGGCGAGGGCAGGGCAGGGCGTCGACCCCTATGACAAGTCCTCCGATATAAAGGCTTATTTCGCGGACGATGTCCCCTCCTTGCTCGACGCCGTAAACGAAGCTCTTCTTTTTATCAACGACTCTGTAACGGAGCAGGCCGGCAAGGGTTCTGTCCCGGTATCGCCATCGATGGACGGCGATAAGGACGCCCTCAGCACATACCTTTACAGTTACCGCATCATGCGCACGAACCAGTGGGAGGGCTTTTTAACGAGATATGAGGCTAAACGAGGCGTTGATGGGAACCTGGCGCTGACTCCGAAATGGGAGCTTGGAAGAAAGATACGCTCCGCCAGGGGAAATCGGAACCTGAGATATTGGGACAGCTCAAGCGGCTTTGTGAGGCTGACCGCAGGAGATTCGCATTTCCGCGACCTCATCGGCATGGACGCGAACCGGATGGATTCTGGCGGGATAGGCGCCGGAGCGTTCACGAAAAAAGAGCCGCACGACGCGATGTACGAGTGGATGCAGGGATATGATTACTCATACTCGGAGGATAAGACTTTTGACCGGTCCGGCATGTTGAGCGACATGGGCCAGTCAGGGGTGGTATTCTCGGGCGCCCCGGAACCGATCGACTCGCTGCCGGGCTATTTGAATTGGGCGAACAGTATGGGAAACAATCCGCAGCCTCCCATGTTATACGCTCAGACAAACGACGGCGTCCTTCACGCCGTAAATCCGTCGACCGGCGAGGAGACAATGGCGATACTGCCTCCGCCGACGCTGGTACCGTCGCGCCTCGCGACGCTGAAGACGTCCCTCTTCCAGGGGAAACTGAGGTGGATAGACGTCACGGAGCCGGAGGGCAAGGGAAAGCTCCGGTCGAACGCCGCATATGTCCTGGATGGGCCGCTTCAGGCGCATCGGTTTGATATGAGCGGAAACGGAACGGGCTGGGGGACTTTTCTTCTCGGGACGACGGGGCGGGCTGGGAACGGGCTCTATATGATGGACATAACGAGACGCGACTCTCCAAGATTTATGTGGTACAGGGAGAAGACCGGCGGACAGCTGGCGATGATGGACGCAAATCAGCGCGAGCCGGTCTTCGAGGATAGTTCATCTCTGGCCGCCCCTCTGGCCCCCTACATGAAGCTCGGCTTCAACGCCCCGAAGCCGGCAATGGGCGTCACCGGCCAGCTCACTCCGTATCAGGATACCCGCAATATCGTCGTGGTCCCGGGAGGAGTGATGACGGACGTGGACCTGAGCAAAAACGGCGGAGAAGGGGCTGTTTTGCTGGTAGTCGACCCTGAGGACGGCAGTATAATCAAGGCCTTCGACAGCGATTCGCTCGCGAACGGACCGTCCGAGTGGCGGAGTGGGGGAGGGGTGACGGGAGTTGCGCCCTATATGGGCATGATGACCTCCGAGCCCACGCTTTACAGATCTGATATCAACCCATACCTGACGGGGAAGATCTTCGCGGCGGATAACAGGGGAAATATATTCCGCGTATCGCTGGAGGAAGATGGCGGCAGCGGCGTCGTCCCGATCCCGGTAAACAGGTGGAGGGCAGAGACAATCGCGACGCTCCAGCAAAATTCCTCCTCCGGCGTGAGCGACGCCTCTTACTCCATCCCTCATGGCGTCGCTGCAATCAAAGACTCCGACGACATCTGGCTGGCAGGAGGCACGGACGACATAGTCGCAAGGGCAAACGGCAGTCTGCCCGACGGGGCGCTCGCCAATAAAAGCCAGATGATCTTTGCGTTCAGGACGAATAAGGCTCAGCAGAGCACGCTGACAAGAGACGACATGAAGGAGCTCGACCGCTCCAATGCCAGCTCCCTCGCCAAAAACGACAATAAGGAGGGGTGGTATCTGCCTCTTTCGGTGGAGGCTAGGGGAAAATTCCGCGAGTATGTATCGGCAAAACCGACGTTTGCTGGCGGGATCCTGTTTATCTCCACGTTCATCCAGAAAGAGATCGATCCGGACGCAATGGATATTTGCAGGGCCGTTCGGACGCTCTACGGCGACAGCAGGCTTTACGCGCTCGATGTGAGGACCGGGGCGCCCAGTCTCTGGGTTGACCAGAAGGGCAACAGCCGGATGAAATACGTAACTATGTCTGGAATCAAGGTGACCGGGATGACGCAAACGAGGATCGGAGACAAGGACATCCTGCTTCTGACGGTCGACAAGCTGTCCGGGGAGTTCGACCCAGCCCTGACTGGCCAGAAGGGCTTGAGAACGGTGAACGGCACAGGCTCGCTGGTGGAAGTCGAGCTTCCATCAGGCGGAGGAAGCGTGGGAATGAACAAAGGGGAGAGCGTCATCCTCTACTGGATCACGAAGTAGCCGCAATATCCATTGGCCGGAGGTCAAGGTTGTAGGTCTGGAGGCTCAAGTCACCCGATTTGCTTCGTTCATTCGGGTGACTTGAGTCTTTACCTGAGCTAAACTGATAGTCATATAAAATTTTTTGATATAATCACCGGTGATTGTTGTATTATTTACTGTGTGTGTTTCCATAAGTTTTCCCGAAGAGGAGCGTCCATGAAGAACAATAAAATTTTTTCCAGGCTCAACGCGTTGAAATTCCGCAGAGGATCTTTGTCCTCCCTGTTTGTCGTCATTATCCTGTTTTGCTCCGTCAAAGAGGGCGCTGCCGTCACGAGGGCGGAATTGCTCTCCGATCTCTTTAACGAGCTGGGTTATTCGATATCCTCCAACGTGGATCTGCCGCCGGATATCTCCCCGGGCTATCAGTACGCCAAACCGATAGGCTCTGCCGTGAGATATGGTCTGATACCGAAAGACTACTTCATGCCGGACGAGACCGTGAGCAGGCATGACGCCGTCAGGATGTCGCTGATGATGATGGGCTGGGGCTTTGAGGCGTCATTGTACGAGTCGTTGGGGATGCTGCCGGACCTTGCCGGTTCCGGCGACAGCGTTTTCTTCCTGGCGGCGGAGATGAAGCCCCAGGCGCCGCCCGCGCTTTTGATAGACGGGGCTACGCCTCTTTCGGAATCCGGGAAAAAATCCCTGCTCTCGTGGGTGAGGAGCTGTAAGAGCTCGGTGATGTGGAACAGAGTTCTGTCATATGGAGGAACAGATCTCATAATTTACCGGCAGGGGGTGGCCCGGCCGGGTGTTTCGATCACTCCCCGCAGCGGCAACCCTGTTGGAGCTTCCGGCAACGATCCTCTCTATGTGGCCGCCATAGCGATGTACCCCTCCGATATAGATCAGCGCATAACGTTTGCCGGGCGGCTTGGGGCTGAGCGTACGCCGCTCTCCGATTTCGTGTCCGCCTACGATGCTGTGGGCGCGGTAAATGGAGGCTTCTTCGCTGGTGGGCGTCCGATGGGCTCTATGCTGCTCGACGGCGTTCACGCGGGCAAACCCCTCTCAGGCAGGTCAGCGATCGGGTGGAACAACGAGAATGGCACGTTCGTATTCGGTCCGGGGTATGCCAATATAGGCGTACGGATGCCGGGGGGGTACGTCGTGTTCGATAATTACAATGTGGCGCCGCAGATGAATCAGGCGGCGTTCTACAACTCAGGAGTGATGTCGGCGGCTATGGGCGCCGCGCTCGACGCGCTGGAGCTGATTATAACGAATGGGGTTGTGACCGAACGGAGGGAGGGTTCTGCGGGCAACCATTTTTTGCCGGAGGGAAGCTCGATGATAGTGGCCAGGGGCAATTCTCGCGCGTTGCTGGAGCATCTGAGGCCGGGGGATAAGATCGAAATTTCGACGAGCTGGGAGACGGGCGTATTCCAGAACTGCACCAACCTCATACAGGCGGGCCCGATTCTGGTGCGGGACAGTAAGCTGGTACCGGACAATGAGACGTTTAAAAGCGACATAATCGACAAGAGACACCCTCGAACTATAGTTGGGACCGACGGAAAACGGATAATATGGGCCGTTGCGGACGGACGCAGCACAATTCACAGCTTTGGCGCAACGCTCGACGAGGCGCGCTGGATCGCCAAATCGCTTGGCATGTCGAACGCGATCAACATGGATGGGGGAGGGTCGTCCGAGCTGATATGGAGAGGCGTGATAGTAAACTCCCCGTCGGATGGAAAAGAGCGCCCGCTTCCATATGCCGTGCTGATGATGCCGAAGGGCGCCGCGCTGACCAGGAAAAATCTCCCCGTCGAGTACGGTGAATTTGGGTATTCAACCGGGGACGATAACGATGCGGTTTATATGGATACGTATAATCCATTATCCGTAATTCCCGGAAAAGTTTTTACCACCATTCAAGAGACACTATAAGTTCAGAGGAAGTTCGATATTCAAATGCTCTGCGATTTCATTGATTTTCTTCGTGGCTTCTTTAACC
>JAISRE010000166.1 GCA_031273805.1 Synergistaceae bacterium
GTCGTATAAACTAATAAATTGTGATTGTTTCCTTTGGATGAAGTCACAATTGGCGAACTCCATTACAGCAATTATAACAGACCCGCCTTTTGGTGTTAAGGAGTATTCAGAGAATGAAATTACGAAAAAAAGAATGGGTAGCGGTGGTGTTTGGCGTATCCCACCATCTTTTGATGGACATGCCAGACAACCAGTCCCTCGTTTTTCTGTTATCAACGATGATCCAAATGAACGTGAAAATGTATATAGTTTTTTTAATGCATGGGCAAAACTCGCAATCAATATAATTGTCCCTGGAGGGCATGTATTTATTGCTTCTACACCTTTATTATCAGATATCCAAAGCAAAGCGATCCGCGATGCTGGATTTGAAAGAAGGGGAGAGATAGTTCGAACAGTATCTACGTTACGTGGAGGCGACAGACCTAAAGGAGCAGAAAGAGAATTTTCCGATATATCTGTCATTCCAAGGGGACTATGGGAACCATGGGGACTTTATCGAAAGCCTCTATCAGAATCTACGATTGCTCAAAATTTGAGGAAGTGGAAAGCTGGCGCGCTAAGAAGAGAGGAGGAAAATATGCCTTTTCGTGACCTGATTAAGAGTCATAAAACACCGCAAAAAGAAAGGGAAATTGCCCCACATCCGAGCATAAAACCGCAACACTTTCTTCGAAAGTTGGTATATGCGGCATTACCACTAGGAGAAGGAGTTATTTTAGATACTTTTGCTGGTAGTGGTTCGACTCTAGCCGCTGCGGAATATTTGAATTATGATAGTATCGGACTTGAAAAAGATATGACGTTTTTTAACCTTGGGCAAATTGCCATCCCACGCTTAGTAGCTTTATATCCTAAGCAAGTGCTACTTGCGTTATAGAAAAGGTGAATGGTCAGGAATGGGAAGGTTGTTCGAGAGTCCATGCCTATTTCTGACTAAAATCTTTGATATGGCAACAAATTCAGTATCCAAATAGACGGAACCATCTCTCAATTTTGCAGTTCCTATATTGCTCGTAATGTACGTCTCAGTTCGTTGAGATTGATTCTCATTACGTTTACTACCTAAATATTTCCAATCGGAGTTTTTAAGTTCATAACCAATCAAATTAGCAATTTCAACTTGAATAAATTCAATATCTCCATCAGACAGAATATGATAACAAATAACAATATGCCACCCACTGTGACCATTGTGTCCTTCTCCGCCTTTCATTGGTTTGTTAGATGCTTTAACCTCTAAACCTATATTTAACACTTTCGGAATCACTTTATTTCTGGAGAAAGCAGGGACTTACAAAAAACAGAATTCCTGTAATAGCTATATTTTAAAGGTTTTTTAGCTTGGCTTACAGGCAGGACGATGTTCATGACTCTTGCCTTGAGTGACTCGCGAGGTATTGGCAAGGACACATTTTAATTTTTGCCCTTTTAATCCTAAGCTCCCGGATTTTTATAGCGTGTTACAAGAAATATAGATTTTAACAGGTTCTGTGGAAATCATACACGCTATAATTTTCGGGAGCTTAGGTCGTTAAAACACCGGTGAAGGTGTGTTTTTATCAGGGCATCTCGGCGTTATGCCTCGACCGACTCCGGATATTTATGCAGAACATTCTGTACTCCGACAATGACAGTCATAGCGATCAGACCCGCTGAGGCTATGTAGAATCTGGACTGAGGCGTCCCATCCGAGATGGGGTTCAGGATAAGCGGCGACAGGAATTGACCGGTGTACATGAATGACATCAGTATCCCTATACCCAGCGTTCTCGAACTGCTGTTGAGCGAGCTGAACATGTCCAGAGACAGTTTTGGAGTGCAGAGCGACAGACCGGCCCCGGCGAGCGCGGATCCGCAGTAAAACGCCCCCAGGCTGTTTGAGCCGCCTATAATCATCAACCCTGCCGCAGTTATCGCCGAGGCGACGGGCAGCGTAAATCGCCGCAGTATTTTGTACGCCGCGCTGAACGAGAGAGCCGATATTGTGCCTGCTATCTGGTAAATCGAGACGCCGAAACCGGCATCCGACGCGTCGCCAAATTCCCTTGCGCTCACCAACATCGAGGAATTTGTGGAAAACACTTGGAGAAACAGCCAGAACAGAAGAATATAAAAACAACAGTACATAGCTGTTCTGGTCAGATGAATTTTCTCACCTGCGCGCGCGCTCTTTATGCTCGGCTTCTTCGGCATAAAGAACAGCACGATGAAGAAAATCGGCAGAGCCACCAAGTACAGAAGGTATGACATCCTCCACGCGTTTGCGGCCAGCATCCCCCCCAAAAAACCGAACGCCACGGCAAACGCGTTCTGCACCGCTGTCTTGATGCCTATCATTGCGGCCCGTTTCTCGCCGGAGTAGTACTCCGAGACGACCGACACGCATAAAGGGCTTATTATGCCGAGGCTTACCCCGAAGACGACGCGGGACGCCATTATCGCGGTGTAACTCTCCAGCCAATACACTGCGGCGCCCGATATGCCGTTGATCGCAATTCCGGTCAGCACGGCCGTTTTGGTGCTTATTCCTGACGCGAACAGCCCCACTATGAGCGCTACCACAAGGGCTGTTAGGTTTGGCAGCGTCACTATCATCTGCACAGCGGTGGTACTGTAGCTGCTGAACTCCGCCGCGAATCCCGAAACACCGCTGACGATTGCAAATATGCTGTTTTGAAACGCGGCAACCGCAACGATGCCAATCCCTGCCGCTATTCCATACTCTCCTGCTTTATCCTCTGCCACTTTACGTCACCTCCGCTGGTTTACGCCTGATATACGGCTTTGCCGCCCAGGTATGTCGTATTTACCGTTATGTTTTTAATCTCATCCGTCGGCACTGAAAAAATATCTTCGTTCAGCACAATGACATCAGCTTTCTTGCCCGGCTCTATGGATCCGATAATATGATCCCAACCCTCGCAGCGTGCGCTCCCCATTGTCCATAGATATATTGCTTCCTCCCTAGTTATGGCTTGATCCGCGCCCAAAACGCGCCCGCTGATAATCTTTCGGTCGACCATCCATTCAATGCATATAAATGGGCTCGCGGGGATTACCGGCAGATCTGTTCCTCCTCCCATGACGACCCCGCTGTCGATCATTGTGCGAAGCGACATGGCTCTGTTCGCCCGATCCTCCCCCCAGTAGAGGGACATATTCTCGCCCATCAGGTATGGATGATCCTGCACGGTCGTAACCATTCCGCAGCGCTTTATCGCTTCGAGGTTGGCGCTGCTTGGCAGCATGATGTGACAGATGGTCCAGCGGAGGTCTCTGATTGGCGACTTTGCGTTTTGCCCTTCATAGTGATTCACGACGAAGTCTATCGAGGCGTCGCCAACAGCGTGCGTCTGCAGTTGGAGCCCGCTGTCCGCCACTACCTGCATTATGTCGCGGAATTCCTGATCGCGCGCGTCATCGAAAACTGGGACACCGCAGTATTCCGGGTCAGTCTGCGTCCCTTCGACCAATTGAAATGGCGTCCTCATATTGGCGCCCTCTATCCCGCCGTCCTGAAACAGCTTGATGCCGCCGAATTTGAACATATCCCCGTCTCTTAACATACCGTACCTGGCCGCGCCTCGTCTGGCAGAATCGATATTGATGGCGTTGTAGAGCGCGATGGTCCTGAGCGTTATCTCTCCGGCTTCGTAGAGTTTTATATACGTGTCGATTACCTCGTCGTTTTTAGCGTCACTTCTTCCGAATCCCGCACAATCTGCGGCAGTGGTTACCCCGAGCCTGTTGAGTTCGGATGCGGAATCCTTGTAGGCCTGCGCGTATTTTTCAACAGGAAGCTCTGGAACGTATTTTTCAACAATTGTCCTGGCGGATTCTATGAGCACCCCGTTCGGGCGCCCGTCCTCATCTCTGCAAATAACTCCGCGCTCAGGGTCCGGAGTTTTCTCCGTTATGCCCGCGATGGATAGAGCCATTGAGTTTGCGATGCATACGTGTCCGCCGCGCCTCACGAACAGCGGATTGCGCGATGTCACCGTATCGAGCTCGAATCTTGTCGGCATGCGGCGTTCCTTCAACTGGCTCTCGTGCCATGCCTGCCGCACCGTTATCCACTCGCCCGGCGCGGTGGACTCTGCCCTGGCTGCGATTGCCTTCAGCATATCGGATATGCAGGCCGCCTCGGAGACATCCACACCGTAAATGTCTCCGGCCAAGTCGCTCATATGGCTGTGACTGTCGTTGAGTCCAGGCAGCACGCGCTTTTTTTTCAAATCCACCAGCTTCGTGCCGCTGCCCGCCAACTTCAAAATAACATCGTCCTTCCCGACAGCCTCGATCACATCTCCCCTGAAGGCCACCGCCTCAGCTTCCGCGCGTTTCGCGTCCATCGTAGAGATCATGCCGTTGTACAAAATTACATCGACTGCTGTTTTACCGCTCATATTTGATATTCCTCCTTTTGTATGTAAAAACCCTCCAAACAACACAAAAATGAGGGGTTAGCCTTGCGGCATACCCCTCACAATTATGGCAACATAAGAAAAGGGGCCTCGAAGCGTTTCATAAACCCTCGAAGCCCCTTTTTAAAAAATTAACGCAGGACAGGAGACCCTAGGGCAATGGCTTGAGCCACCACCAAAGGCCGTTATTTACCGAAAAAACAGACTCACTCAAAAAAACAGTACTCATTTATCTCTGCCCTCCGCGTTTTTCATTGGAATAGCTTATATCACATTTCTAAAATTTTAGCAATAGGGCTATCGCCCCAAGCCACGCGCTTATTTCATGCCGGCTTTTTTGCCGCTTCTTCCCAACCAAAGCGTGCGCCAGTAGGAAGAGCGCGAGAGCGACCGTCCCGGCAGCGCCGGAGTAGCATCCGCCGCTGCCGCTGCCGCTGCCGTCGTCGTCGTTGCCGCCGCCCGTCACCGTGACGACGGAGCGGCTGAATTTATAGCTCGCGTTCCGCGCTGCGGCAAAAATCACCGCTTCACCCTGCCCAATAGCTGAAATTTCTCCCGTGTCCGACACGGAGACTATGCCAGGGTCGGACGATGACCAGGCCAAATCGGACGCATTCACGCTGCCTGTTTCCGCGTCAGGGCCAAAGATCTGAATTACTCCTGTTGCCCCGATGCCCGCCAGGGTTTTTTCAGATTCGAGTTCCCACTGGTTATAGAAGAGAACTGGATTGACTGGCAAACCGGCAGCCAGCGAGCCGATGTTATCACCGGTCACCGTTGAAGTCGCGTCGAGCGTCAGTATCTCGCCTACCGCGCTTGTTTTGTCGGCGTTATAGGTCGCCATGCCGGTGTTGAAACCGTCGTAGTCAAGGGTTGTGACGTCGACCGTGAAGTCAACCGACTCGTCGGCGGCGTCACCGTAAAAGACGACCCTGCAGCTGGCGTTGGGGAGGTAGAGGATGGCGTTGGTAATGTCTTCACTGACCGTCAATGACGTATAACTAAAATTTTTGCGGTCAGATTCGTTAAAAACGGCAAGAACCATGTCTTCTACTCTGGCGGCTGCAGTTGAGCCGTTATAGATTAAGATATTCACAGGTTTGTCCGCTTCGATATGGAGCTTCAAATGTCCGGACATCCCATCTGCGGGCGCTTCCTCCTGCGCGCTTACCGCTCTGGATGCGGAAACACCCTTGATTAGTTCACCGACGCGATTTAACACAGAGGAGTCTCTCACCAACTCGCTATGACTTAAATTTTCAAAATTTACGTAGTCGAGCTGATGGTTTTGTGGATTTGCCGCAGCGGCGCTGCTGCTATAGAGCACAGTACCGTCGCCGTTCATATTAAACAGCATATCTTTGATTTTTGTATTGCCGGATTCTTTTTCATACACCGGAGTATATGGCGTAATAAACCCGTACTCATTCCCAATTAAGGTAGTGTTGACTTCTTCCCAGAGCTTGACAATGCTGTTAGGCTCAGATCCAAAGACATTGTTGCGCAAGTGAAAATGACTCCTTATGTTTCCTGCTGTTAATTGGCTGTTGATGTTTTCGCTCTCGTCAAGAACTGAATAGTATCTTTCAACGCTCGAAACTGTTTCATATTCTTTCCCCTCAGGCGTGTTTTCTTCATAACGAAGCGGGTGCAACTTCAAATACTCTAAACTCGGAAATAATTGGTACGTCGTGGGCGAATTTTTTGTGACAGCTTTTACCCATCTATGAACAATCGGTATTTCAAGTGTTTGAATTTCGTATGGATTAAACAAACTCAACAACAGATCGTTTAAACCAGGAGTCTCCCCGAATTCTATCGGCATAAGCCCCATGTATGTTCCAAATAGGGGAGCGGCAATAAGAACGGCTTTTTCAACTTTGGACCGGTTCTCCGGCTTGGCGATATAAGCCGACGCAAGCAGTCCTCCTGTGCTGTGAGTGACAAAGACGACTCGCTCGTATCCTCCTGAGTTAATATTTTCCTCCAGTAAACTCGCGGAATTGTTCAAATCGCCAAGCCAATTGAATGGATAAAAAATAACTTCATATTCGCCATTACCGCCATAATCCTCGTCAAACTCCTCTTGCAATTTATCTATCAAAGATTCGTATGAATCAAACGTGCCATATTCATCTTTGCCGAATAACGCGTCGACTTTTATGCCGGCGCCTTCTTCGTCTTGTGTAAATAATGAAGAATTACCTCCGAAGATGGCGGAGACGTACCACGCCGATATTTCGGCAATCATTGCAGAGGAGTCAAACCACTTTTCTGCATTTCCTTGATATAGTTTCGACCCCATGTACCCCGGCAGGACGTAGATGGCTTTTTTCCCTGAATCGTCAGATGTGACTGCCGCCAAATGCCTGCCTGGATTCTCGCGGAATTTTCCCGCATCTTCGAGTATTTTGCCATTATCATTAAATGCGTACGATCGAGCGCCCTCCGCAACGCCGAAAAGCGCCGCGCTCAAAATCAACATAACTACCCACAAAATAGAACTTCTCATCCGCATCACAAAAACCTCCCTATTAAACCTATTAAACCTATTAAATCAAAGCATTCTCAAAACGCTTACAAAGATAATCAGTTTTTTTATTTCGTCAAGGGGTCTGGTCATAATTCCGACCATAATTGTGCTATCGCCCCAAAAAAGTTTAGGCACTCTATTGCGATATGCTTTCAATTAATGTATACTTGACTTCAATGAAAGCATAAAGAAGGGGAAATGATTATGCCTGTTCTGACAATTCGTGGCGTCCCGGATGAAGTGCATCGAGCCTTGCGCATGAGGGCGGCATTGAATGGCCACAGTATGGAGGCCGAAGTTCGCGACATTCTGAAAATTATACTGAAACAGGATACGCGCGTACAAATGGGGGACGCTTTAGCGAACCTTGGGCGGCGACTTGGATTGACGGATAAGGATTTCATCGCTATCGAAGAAGCTCGCGAAAAAAATCCGGCCGAACCTATGGTTTTTGAATGATCATCCTCGATACAAACGTCGTATCCGAGTCGATGAAACCTGAGCCGAATTTGGCCGTTCGGAAATGGCTCAACGAACAGCCTGCGGAATCTCTGTATTTGACTACTGTCACGCTTGCCGAATTGATGTTCGGGATTGGCGTGTTACCGGGAGGTCGCCGCAAGAAGGCGCTGAAGGAAATGCTGGAGGGCATTCTTGACCTGTTCGGAGAGCGAGTCCTGCCTTTCGATGTCGAGGCCGCGCATTGTTATGCCGAACTTGCTGCGAAAGCCAGGGCTATTGGAAAAGGTTTCCCGCTTCCGGATGGATATATCGCCGCTATCGCAGTTTCCAGAGGATTCATAGTGGCCACTCGTGATACAAGCCCATTTAAGGCAGTTGCCCTTGCCACCGCTAATCCGTGGTTTCGAAACAGTTGACATACTCCGGTACCTGCATGGACATGTTCTTTTGAAATAGTGTCTGCGATTCGGGACAATACGGCGTTTGTCTT
>JAISRE010000054.1 GCA_031273805.1 Synergistaceae bacterium
CTCGGCATATGCTTCGTCTTTTGCAACAGCCTTCATAATTCTTGCACCTCATAATACTTGATACAACTATTATAGAATTTAATCAAAAAAAATACAAGTTATTTTTGAACAATTCCTAACCATAAATAAAAAGCCTGCCATTCTAAATAGCAGCTGTTATATCGACTGAATCGCAGCGATATGATATTCTGAGGTCAGAAAAGACGAAAGGAGTTTGCGTTATGCAAATAACATTGACCGACCTGAAAGTAAACGTCGGGAAGTACGTTGACTTGGCGTCCACGGAAGACGTAGTCGTCACAAAGTATGGCAAGCCCGCCGCCAAGATTATCCGCTTCGATAAGGAGCCCTGGTACTTGAAGCGTATGCCGGAGGAAATTACTTCCGTCGAGCAGTTGTTCGGGACGCTTCCGGGAGACATCGACCTTGAAGATGTCAGGATGGAGAGGTTATCCAGCGTTCCGTAAACCCCCGCACTTTAGGGCTGGGATATAAGGCGGAATAAATCCTGGAGGAAGAACTTGAATGATGATGAGCTATCGGCCCGAGAGGACAAAAGAGTTTATCGCGATGCGAGTGTCAGTCAACACTATCATTTGCAACGTATTGCTCTCGGCTTTTAAGTTGATCGCGGGAATATGCGCTCATTCGGGCGCTATGATATCCGACGCCGCGCATACGATCTCGGATGTATTCAGCACGTTCATCGTGATAATAGGTGTGAAGATATCCGGGAAGGCTGCGGATGAGCAGCATCCTTACGGGCATGAACGATTCGAGAGCGTGGCTGCCATTTTGCTCGCTGCAATGCTGTGCGCGGTGGGGGCCGGCATTGGTTACAGCGGTGTTTTGAAGGTGATCGCGGGCTACGGTGGGGACATAACGCCCCCGGGAATTCTGGCGCTTGTGGCAGCACTGCTGTCTATAACCGCTAAAGAGGGCATGTATTGGTATACTCGCTCGGCCGCAAAAAAAATAAATTCCGGAGCGCTAATGGCGGATGCCTGGCATCATCGCTCAGACGCAATGTCATCGGTGGGCAGTTTTGTTGGCATCTTTGGCGCGCGGATGGGATATCCTGTTCTCGATCCGGTGGTGAGCGTCGTTATCTGCTGCTTCATTATGAAGGTTGCGGTCGATATATTTATAGACGCGATTCGCAAGATGACTGATGAAGCGTGCGACAGTGAAACTATCAGTAAAATCGAGCGCGTTATAAAAGAGCAGAATGGCGTACTTGGCGTCGACGTGCTGCAAACTCGCAGATTTGGCGACAGAGTCTATGTGGATGTCGAGATTACTGCAGACGGCAACGCCTCGCTCAATAGGGCACATGAGATAGCCGAATTTGTTCACTGCAGCATCGAGGAGACCTTCCCAAGCGTCAAGCACTGCATGGTGCACGTAAATCCGGCGCCGTCCTCGCCTGGGTATGAGCAGGATACACGGGAGGGAATCGAGCTTGAGTGACGCACATAATGAGAGGGTAACATATAAGCTGAAAAACAGCTCGGCGCCCTTTGTCGCGCTGCTGGTTTTTCTGGTCATTCTCGGATGCCGCATTGTCTGGCCTCTTTTGCCTGCGCTGGCGTGGGCGGCTATATTATCCTTTTTTTCGTATCCACTCTACACATTTATATACCGCAGACTGTTTCGCGGAAGATATTCGTATGCAGCGTCCGCGCTCAACACGATTTTGCTCCTCTTTCTGCTGGTGCTGCCTGTGATTGGAGCGGGTATAGCCGCTACGAAGGAGCTGACCAAGCTCTATCAATTTTTTGTGGAGTGGTTCCCTAACTCAGGCGAGATACCCCTTCGCTCGATTCTGTCTATGCCTCAGCTCAAGTGGATATTCTCGATGTTTCCGGATTTGTTGAATTTGCCTATTTGGAGCGACCTGATGTCGAATGTACCCGGTATCCTGGCGTCGTTTGTGACCAGCATGTCGAGGGAACTGCTTGGCAACGCGTTCAAGCTCGGTTTCAACCTCATAGTCGTCACAGTCGGGACGTTCTTTCTTGCGCATGACGGCAGCAAGCTGATTCAGTTCATTCGTGACATCATGCCCCTGTCGGATGAGGGGAAGGACTCATTTCTCCTCCGATCTAAGCAGATGCTTTACGCGATATTCTACGGCATCATAATGACGGCAGGAATACAGGCTGCGCTTGGAGGGTTAGGCTGGTGGTTTGTCGGTCTTCCGAACCCCGCGCTCTTCGCCGCGCTGATGTTCCTGCTGGCCATGCTGCCATTCGTGGGAACTCCTATGGTGATCGTGCCCGGCGCGGTTTATCTGTTGGCGACAGGAGACGTTAAAAACGCGGCTATTCTGTTGGGATGGGGGTTACTCATCGTCAGCTCCATAGATAATCTGCTGCGCCCTATTTTTATATATGAAGGAAGTAAGTCACATGTGCTGCTGGTATTCGTCGGTATACTCGGCGGGCTCTCATCATGGGGGTTCCTCGGAATCTTCATGGGACCTCTGGTTCTTTCCGTCGCGTACTTCATGCTGCATCTGTATCGGCTCATGGTGCAGACGCCAGACCTCGAATCAGACGAGGCCTCGAGTCCCAGCGCCGCCGGAACGCCGCCGGTCGGGCCTCTCGGTATGTGAACCGGCAGAGGCCCGAGCCGTTACAGTTATTTACTGGAGTTAATGTCGCGGTATTTTTCACGCAAGCGCGTTTTTTCTATTTTGCCGGTCGGGTTACGAGGCACCTCGTCGAATATGAAGTGGCGCGGTCGTTTGTAGCGCGGCAGTGACTCGCAGTGTGACTCCAGCGTTTCTTTGGAGCACGTGCATCCTTCCTTCAGGGAAACTATAGCTATCGGCGTCTCGACGAGGCGTGCGTCGTTCGCCCCTATCACCGCTACGTCTTTGACGCAATCCAGGATGCGCAGATGATCCTCTATTTGTATTGGATATATGTTCTCTCCGCCGCTTATGATAATGTCTTTTTTTCTGTCGACCAGGTAAATGAAACCCTCTTCATCTTCGTACCCCATGTCTCCGGTAAAGAGCCAGCCATCGCGGAGCGCAGCGGCTGTGGACTCCGCGTCGTTGTAGTAGCACTCCATCACGCCGGGTCCTTTGACGATAAGCTCTCCAATGGCGCCCTGCTTTACCGGGAGGGCGTCGTCACCGACTATCCTGGTCTGCCAGCCAAGTCCGGCTTTGCCTATGGCGCCGACCTTGTGAGTGTTTTCGATTCCCAGGTGGACACATCCGGGCCCCATGGCCTCGCTCAAGCCGTAGTTCGTGTCGTACAGCTGTTCCGTGAAGTACTGCCTCCACCTCAGAACGAGTTCCGGCGGCACCGGCTGCGCTCCGATGTGCATCAGCCTCCACTGGTCCAGCTTGTAGTCCTCCAGTTTGATCGAATTGTTTCCGATTGCCTGGAGAATATCCTGCACCCACGGCACCAGCATGAAGGCGACAGTTACCCGTTCCTCGGATACGGCGCTCATTATGGATTCGGGTCTGGCGTCCCGCAGCAGGACAGCGCCGCTGCATGACAGAAGGCTGCCCAGCCAGTGCATCATGGCGCCGGTGTGAAAGAGCGGCGCCATGCACAAAAACACGTCGTCCCTGGTTTGTCCGTGGTTTCTCTGTTCGGTGAGGCATACGGACAGCAGACTGGCGTGGGTTTGCAGTATGGCCTTGGGCATTCCAGTGGTACCTGATGTGAAGTAGATGGCGGCATAATCTTCATCGGAAATAGGGATTTGAGGCTCTATGGAGTTTTCGTTCCTTACGCAGAGGTAGTAGCTCTCAGTTCCGGGAGGGCAGTTCCTGCCGACAAAGATAAGATGTTTGACGCTTGGTGATTTTTCATCGAGATCCGCAATATATTCTATGAACTCTGTGCCGAAGAAGAGGGCGTCGCACTGCGTAAGTTCGAGACAGCATTGAATTTCCTGACGTGTGTTTCTGTAGTTGAGCGGAACGACCAGAGCGCCGCTGCGGAGGATTCCGAAGTATATTGGGAACCACTCGAGCCCGTTCATCATGAGGATCGCGACCTTGTTGCCTTTTCCGATCCCCCGGGAGAGACAGAAGTTAGCCACTCTGTTGGCCTGTTCGTCCATGTATCTCCATGTAATCTCACGGCGGCGAGCGTCGTCAGGGTAGCTCTCACTGGTCTCGTAATCCCTCCACGAGACTGGAGTGAGGTTCTCCACCCTCGGATTGATCTCCACAATGGCAATGTCATCCCCACTGAGTTTTGCGTTGCGTCTTAGGAGCTCTGTAATTGGCACACCCTATTCCTCCCGTGCTTTTTTTGATGTGGCGCATATGCTTGTCGTTTGTCATCCAAACCCTTGTCTGGTGAATTTGCAAAGCAATATAATAACCCAAAACTTCTAAATGGAGTAGACTGATTCTCAAAACGCAGGCAAAACCATCTGTCATCTAAAACATTGATTTTTATGACTATTGGTTTAGCTCAGGTAAAGTGTCAATGCGCCCGAACGAACGAAGCGAATCGGGCGCATTGACACTCCAGAACTACAACATGTGACAAGCTGATAGTCATATTGATTTTTTTCGCTTGCTCCGACATAATAAACATGCTTTGAGAGGTTTGGAATCGAACCTGTTGCGATCCGTATTTTCGGGGCGTGAATTGCAATTGTGATTTAGTATAATGTTTTATTGATGGAGAACGGCGGAGTTTTACATGCAGAATCGCAAATTCGTAAAAAATTTTTGGGAAGATATCGTGAGAGGCTCTTTAATATATGGTTCGTTATCTCTATTATGTATGCAGAGTATACCCGGGCCTGGGTATTGTATCGAGCTTGTGAGACATCTCGGTCGTGGGGCGTCGGATAGCTTTTTTTGACTTTGACGGAACGTTGACCCGAAGGGATACATTCTGGGGTTTCCATGTCGATTGCTTTGGAATGCCTCGCATCCTGGCGGAGTCGATGAGGGTTATGGCCTCCGCCGTTATCTCGATGAGATTCGGCAGGTCATTTTTAAAGGAGAGCTTCGTGCGTTTTCTGTGGGCGGGAACTCCTCACGAAGTATATCTGGACCTTGCGAGAAGCTACGCGGAAAGAGAAATAGAGCGAAATCTGCTGCCGGGCGCTATGCGTGTCTTCACTCGCCATATCGAGAATGACGATACAGTTTATATAGTCACGGCATCCATGAGAGATTGGGTGAGTTTCTGGGCGGAGCGCTACAAGGTCACTGTAATAGGAACTGAGCTGGAGGTGAGGGACGGCCGCCTCACTGGCAGGATGGCGACCCCGAATTGCAGAGGGGCTGAGAAAGTCGCCCGCATCAAAGAGGTGGTGGATCTGAGCGGGTACTCTAAGATATTTGCCTACGGCAACAGCGAAGGAGACAGGGAGATGCTGAGCATCGCGGACGAGGCGGTCTATAATTGGGATCACATCCCGGACCTGTGATGGCGATGCAGGAGGTTAGGAGCAAGGTCAAAATGGGTCCTCCGGTCAAGCCGGAGGACGACAGAGAGTGCAAGCCGGAGGACGACACTATGGGAATATATTTGCCGCTATTCACATAGTTCGTTGCGATCAGCAATCATGGCGTGTCAATCAGCGGTTCCAATATAAACATATTGAATGACAGAAGGGTGAGAGTATGACAAATTTTGGTCTCAGCAGTGCACAGGCGGAGGAGTCTCGCGCTAAATACGGCGACAACAGACTGACCGAGGTGGAGGGGGAGGGTTTTTGGAGCAAGCTGCTCAATAACTTTGGCGACCCGATGATCAAGATACTATGTGTGGCGTTAGTTATCAACGTCATCTTCGCGTTTTTGGGACAGACGGAGTGGTATGAGTCGGCGGGGATTGCGGTGGCCGTCGTGCTTGCGACCTTCGTGTCGACTTATTCGGAGTATCGTAACGAGAACGCCTTTCAGCGTCTTCAGGAGGAGGCTTCGAAGATAAAGTGCAAGACTTATCGCGATGGCCGGATAATCGACATATCCATCGACGATATAGTGACCGGAGACTGCGTCCTGCTTCAGGCCGGGGACAAGACTCCCGCTGACGGAATTATTGTCGACGGGGAGATCAAGGCGGACCAGTCCGCGCTGAATGGGGAGAGCCACGAGGCGAAGAAAAGCCCCGCGCCGCCCGACTCTCCTGACGATGACGCCGCTATGGACTTCCTGAACCCGCACAAGGTCTTCCGCGGCTCGGTGGTGTGCAGCGGCAACGCTGTTATGCAGGTCAGGTCAGTAGGCGACAGGACGGTATACGGAGAGATAGCGAGCGAACTTCAGGCTGATGACGACAGGGATTCTCCCCTCAAGGTCAAGCTCGGCAAACTGGCGGGGGATATCAGCAAGTTCGGATATATAGGAGGAGTCACAATCGCCGTCGCGTTTCTGTTTCAGCGCATAGTGATAGGCAATTCCTTCGACGTCGCTGCCATAATGCTGTACTGCTCCAACTGGCTGCAGTTGGTGGATGACGTCGTTCGCGCGGTCATGCTGGCGGTCATAATAATAGTCATGGCTGTACCTGAGGGGCTGCCGTTGATGATAGCTCTTGTCTCCGCGCTGAACATGGGCAAGATGCTCAGGGACAATGTGCTGGTTCGCAAGATCATAGGAATAGAGACAGCCGGAAGCCTCAATATCCTCTACAGCGACAAGACGGGCACTATCACTAAGGGGCAGTTGGAGGCCATGATTTTCGTTGATGGGAGCGGCGCCGTGTACAACTCTCCGGAGGACGCGCACGGCGAGCTCCGGCGCCTGTTGTCACTCTGCATCGCTCATAACACGAACGCCGTGATATCGAAGGATGACAAGGGCATAAACGTCATCGGAGGCAATGCGACTGAGCGCGCCATCCTGGCCTACGGCGCGCCGATATTCAGCCAGATTGACGTTTCCGTGACTAAATCCATCCCGTTCAACAGCGATAACAAATATTCAGCCAGCAGTGTGTCGGGGGAGTACAAACTCACCCTCATAAAGGGAGCGCCTGAGAAAATTCTGATGCGCTGCAAGAGCTGCTATGATGCCGATGGAAACAGGATCCCGCTGGCGGGCGAAACGGTCGAAAAAACGATCAACGACCTGGCGAGCCGGGCCATCAGAGTGCTTGCCCTGGCGACTGCCGAGGCTGAGATCGAGGATGAGACGCTTCCGCAGGGCGACTGGACGCTGGTGGGGATTATGGGTATCAGGGACGAGGTCAGGCCGGAGTCCATAGGCGCCATCAGAGAGGTCCAGAGCGCTGGCGTACAGGTCGTCATGATTACAGGAGACAGAAGGGACACCGCTGTCGCGATAGCCAGGGAGGCGGGTATATTAAAGGGTGACGACGATGTTGTGCTTACGAGCGACGAACTCGCCGCAATGAGTGACGACGGGGTCAAGGGTATTCTTGGCCGCATCAGAGTTGTATCGAGGGCTCTCCCCAGCGACAAGAGCCGCCTGGTGCGCATAGCTCAGGAGCTCGGCCTGGTGGTCGGCATGACCGGCGACGGCGTAAACGACTCCCCGGCGTTGAAGAAAGCTGATGTCGGATTTGCGATGGGCAGCGGCACGGAGGTGGCCAAGGAGGCCAGCGATATCGTCATACTTGACAACAACTTCGCCTCGATCGACAAGGCCATACTTTACGGGCGCACTATATTCAACAGCATAAGAAAATTTATCATCTTCCAGCTCTCGATAAACGTCAGCGCGGTCCTTATATCCTTCGCCGCGCCTCTTCTCGGCATGCCCAACCCACTGTCGATAACCCAGATATTGTGGGTGAACCTTGTCATGGACACCCTCGCGGCCCTGGCATTTGGCGGCGAGCCGGCGCTTGCGCGCTTCATGCGGGAGAAGCCTAAGCAGAGGGAGGAGAGCATCGTCAGCAGGTACATGTGGAGCGCGATAGGAACCGCCTCGCTGTGGACGTTTGCCCTGGGCATGTTCATTCTGCTGTCGCCTGCGGCGCACGGGTGGTTCAGACCCTCTGAAGATAATCGCTACCTGCTGACGGGCTTTTTCGCGTTCTTCATCATTATCGCGGTGTTCAACGCGTTTAACGCAAGAACGGAGCAGTTGAATCTGTTTGACAACATCGGTCGCAATAAGGGATTTTGGCGCGTAATAACTCTGATAGTGATCATTCAAATCGGAATGACGTACTTCGGCGGGACTGTTCTTGGGTGTTATGGGCTTACAGTCGGCGAGTGGGTGGTGGTGACGCTCTGTTCCTTCTCTATCATTCCGGTGGACATCGTCCGCAAATTATTGATCGGATCCCGCAGCTCCGCTATTTGAGGCATGATGCCGCTCACCGCAGTGTTCCTAAGGACATATCTCCTCCGGGATCTCCTTGCGGGGCGCGGCATCCTCTTCTGTGCCGCAGGACTTGTCAGATTGTTTGGCGGCATGGTGTTTTTCGGCCATATCCAGTCTCTCCATGACATATGAGAGGATGTGTTTGCCGGCTTCAGGACGGCTCATTGCTATGGCGTTGGAGCGCATCCTCTCCAGGGTTTCCCTCGACTCGAGAAGCTCTGAAATTTGCTCTCCAACTCTTCTGTTCTCAAAAACCCTTTTCGCGGCGCCGTTCTCCAGCGCGTAGTCGCAGTTATAGCGTTCGAGCCCCGGCAGAGGGTCCAGCAGCAGCATCGCGGTTCCTGCGGTCGCGGCCTCCGCAATCCGCACCCCGTTTGGGTTGAGCGCTACTATGTCGCTTGCGGCGTAAAAGTCCGCGATATTCGGGACGGAATCTCTTATCGTTATATGCCTGAAGGGATAATATTTATCGCGCATCTGTTCGTAAGTGCGGGTGTTGTCACAGCAGATTATCTCAATTTTCCAGCCGGAGAAGTCCATCATCGATTCAACGATAGCATCCATTTTAGAGATGCCATAGCGGTCTCCAATCACCGTCACTACTGGTCTATCCTCCTCTATCTCGAGCATGCGCCGCGCCTCGCTCCTTGTGGGACTCGCGATATAGTCCCTGGATACCGGTATCCCGAAGTCCATCACCGCGTAGTCCGATGTCGGGATATTATCAGCCCTGTGCTGACGGGCGGACTCGGCGCTGCCGACGAACCATCCGTCGAAACGAGGGTCCCTCTGGAGCGAATGAGTTGCGTAGTCAGTGCTGACGGAGTATATCGGCGTTCTGTGCTCCCACTTGTCCAGCAGCGACGACATGCCGAAGAAATGTGTGGATAGGACAGCGTGCGGATCGAACTTGTCGATCTCAGAGAAGAGATGCCTCAGATATGTCTTGTTCAGGCTCTTGTGAATGTCATTCCAGAACGCGGAAGCCAATCGCCTCTTAGAGACGATGTCAGTGTCTCTGTACAGCCTGTCCCACAGCCAGGGAGTCTTTCGGGTCATGGTGAAGTAAGACGACGAGACGCTCCCTTTGAGCAGCTTTGGGATATAGTCCGCCAGATCCCTGCATAGAGTTATTGAGTTGGGGTACAGGGCGTGGCACCACTCGCAGAGGGCGTTTGCCGCAGCTTTGTGCCCGTAGCCGAAGGAGGCGTAGAAGACCGCCACGCGACGCGCCATCACATAGCTCCCTTCAGCAGGTCTCCGAGAGTGACTCCCATTCCTGATGAACTTTCGTTTTTTGCCGCGAGCGCGGCCAGTATGCTCTCCCTTATGCTCTCCTCGCTGTAGTGGCTGGGAAAGTAGAGGCCCGCCGCGTCTCCGTGTCCGCCGCCGCGTATCTTGCGACCGTCCTTGAGCAGCGACACGACATGTCCGGCCAGTCCATTGCGGCTTCTGATGGAAACGGCCCAACTTCCGCCCGGTTTGTGATAGGAGATGGCAACTATGGAGGGAGGGATTTCATTTGCCCCTGGTCTGTCCAATATGGAGCCGCAGAAATCGGAGGTATCACCAAAATCCAGATATCCGTCCCCGAGAAATGCCAGCTCGCCCGAGCCGTTATGTCCTCTGATGGGGCTTCGCGCCAGGTGCTCGCTTGCCCTCTTGAAGCGCTCGTCCTGGGAGGCTATAAATTTAGTGACCTCGCAGAGCTCCGACTCTGTGAACGTTGCGCTGGGGTTGTTCATCAGCCTGGCCAACGCCCCCCATTCTCCGCAGAGCGTAACCATCGCCTGCCACAACCTGCCGTCGGGGTTCTCATTTATCCATAGATCCCTGTCGTTTGCCAGGAACACCATATCCCTGAGAGGCTCTACGCTATTTATGGTCTCGTCGTCCGCGTTTCCATCCATCAGCCAGTTCCAGAAGACGGCCGCGCCGCAATAGTTCAAGTCAACCACTATCCAGGGGCGGTTGGAGTATTTTTCGTGTGTGCTCTGATGGTGGTCGAACAGAAACGGAGCTTTGTCGTCGGGAAAGGTTTTGTCTATCTCGTCGACGGTCGCCTGGAACTGAGGGGAGAGGTCCAGAACTATCAGTCGATCTGATTTTCTGAACGCCTCCAGTATAAGGTTATCGACCTCTCCATATCCTGTGAGCGATATTTTTATGGGGTCCCCAGAGAATACGTTTGCCCGCCATGCCAGGGCAGCGGAGACAACACCGTCCAGATCGGTATGACTGATGATATTTAGGAGCCCACGTGATGTACTCAGTGTCAAAACCTCCGCCGATATAATATTGCTTTGTAATGTGCGAATGATAACCACTATTTGATGATATGTACAGACTTCACTTTATAACAGATAATAAAAGAGGCTGCAAATTTTCGAAATGGGGGCGTTCTTCTCTGTATATCATCGCTGGATTCAAGTTTTTTCGGGAGCTGTTCTCAAGACTGCTGTCAGTAAAGAGCGCACGCGGTGTTTCATTCGCTGTATCGGTTATCTCTATGTTAAGCAAGCCGGTCGGTTATCTGCGGACGCTCATTGTCGCCTGGGCATTTGGCACCGGTATAGGCATGGATTCATTTCATCTCGCGAGCGGGGTTATAGCGCTGTTCGCGGGAAGCGTCGGGCAGACGATGGAGGGGGTCATTTTACCCGAGTTGGTGCGCGTGAGAGAGAGGACGGGAGACCTGAACGCCTGTCGGCAGATCACGGCGTTCATCATGTGTCTGCTGATCATTTTTACGCTGCTCTTCTGCGCCGCAGTCCTTATCGCTCCCGGCGTGCTGATTCGTTTATTCGCAAGAGGCTTTGACGCGGAACGGATACGCATGGGAGCGCACATGCTCTGGTGGCTTATTCCCTTCTCGATTGTCACCATGCTGAAACCGATCCTCGACATCTGGGCGTTGTTTACAGAGCGATTTACCATGTCCAGCCTGTGTTCATCCCTATTCAACATATTTGGCATACCGGCCCTGCTGATCAGCATTCCGATGATAGGCGTTTACTCCGTAGCGCTGTGCATGAGCTTCGGCCACGGGATGGTTTTCATCATATTTATAATCGCGTTGAGGGGTGTTCCGCTGCTGTGGCGCCGAAAAGATTTCCCCTGGGCCAGTATTGCCAGGATCGCTAAAAATTCTGTTTCCACCATGATTTTAGTTACAGCAGGGACAATATTTATTATGGCGGACCGGTATTTTGCCTCAGGGCTTCCTGAGGGCTCTGTCGCCGCGATAAGCTACGCATCCGGGGTAATGGGTATACTCTCTCTTATTGTATCTTCTCCCATGAGTTTTTTTCTGTCGAAGGTCAGCAAACTGGCCTCTGGGGACATCGACGAATCCCGTCTGATGGTCGAGAGCACAATCTCTCTCATAACAGCCTATTTTATGCCGGCAAGCGTTATGCTGATGGTCTCCGCGAAGCCGTTGATATCTCTGATATACGGCTGGGGTAATTTTGACGCGAGATCGATAGACATGACCTCCACGTGCCTTGCGGCTTACAGCATAGGTTTTGCGGCGTCCATGGGCGCAACGGTCATATATCGCTACGCCCAGGCGCTTCAGAGGCTCGGTACGATAGTGGTCCTTACATATTGCCTGATATTGCTCAACATCGCACTGAATATGGCAATGGTCGAAAGGTGGGGGCTGCTTGGTCTGGCGCTTGCCACCAGCATAACTCAGGTGTGTGGATTCATACTGTATTACTTCATAGTTATGAAAAATTCACTGCCGTCCTTTTTGATGCGCATCAGGTTTTTCCATCAGATGTCCCTCTCGCTGGCGTTTGCTGCCGCTATATGGTCGATTGGACATTTCAACCAGGCGGCGCAGGGTATCGCCGCGATAATATCAGCGGTCCTCTATCTTGCCGCAGCGGAACGCCTGAATCTTATGCCCTGCGTACCGGAACACTGGCGTCCGTCGAAACTGCTCGAGTTCCTGATATCAGCGGCGAGATCCTACATTTAAATAAAAAAATTGAGGCTCCCGTGGATGGCGGAGCCTCAAATTTTAGTGATTTTTACACCGGCAGCAGAGCCTGATGAGCAAGGCTGTTCAGGAAGTTCCACGGCTTGTTGAAGTGCGGCTGGAAGAAGAAGTCGACGAACGCGAGCTCCTCTATCGTCATGTTGTTCTGTATACATACGGATATTGTGTTGATGGCAGGCGTCAGGTCCGCTTTGGACATTATCTGCGCGCCGAGAATTCTGCGAGTTTCACGCTCGTAGACCAGCTTGAGTTTGATCTGCTCGTATGTCGGCATGAACTCGGGCCGATAGTTGTCGGTGAAGGTTACAGACAGCGCGTCCAAGCCGGCTTTCTTTGCCGATTCTTCTGATAGGCCAGTGCTTGCGATGCAGAGGTCGTAAATCTTTATGCCGCTTGTCGCCTGAGTTCCAAGGTACTTCGTCGTGTCACTCTTGAGGTTCCTCGCAACCAGAGCGCCCATGCGGACCGCGTTCGTGGCGAGCGGTATGTAGTCGTGCGCGCGCTTGACGTTGTTCCACACTGTGGCGGAGTCACCGGCCGCGAACACATCCGGACGGGATGTGTGCATGTATTCGTTCACCTTGATTGCTCCGTTAGGCAGCATGTCGAGCTTGCCGCGGAAGATGTCCGTGTTCGGGCGGAAGCCGATGCAGAGGATGACCAGGTCGACCTTGTACTCTCCCTTGTCCGTAACTATGGCGGACACCTTTCCGCCCTCTCCCTTGAACGACTTTACGCTCTCGCCGAGCGCAAATTTGACGCCGCGCTCAGCAAAGAGGCGCGTGGGTTCCTCCACGAACTCGCTGTCCAGATATTTTGGCAATATCTGGCGCTCCATGTCGACTACGATGACCTCCTTGCCCTGGACCTCGAAGGCCTCGATCAATTCGGTCCCAATGTAACCCGCGCCGACCACTGCTACTCTGTGGGCGTCCTTCGTCTTGGCAACTATTTCCTGAGCGTGGCCGTAGTTCTTGCAGAGGAGGATATTTTTCAGGTCGTAGTTTTCGATCTTAGGCTGAATCGGCCACGATCCGGTAGTGATGATGAGTTTGTCGTACGTGTCCTCCGACTCCTCGCCTGTAACGAGGTTTTTAGCCCGTATTTTTTTTGCGTCGAAGTCGACATCGATCACATCGTGCTTCATTTTGGTCGTAACCCCGAGCTCCGCCAGCTTCTCCGGAGAGCAGTAGAAAAATCCGTTTACGTCCTTGACTATTCCCTCGACATACAGCGCGATACCGCACGACAGAAAGGATATATTGTCGTTACGTTCATACACAGTGATCTGCGCGTCCTTATGCAGATTTACCGTATTAAGTATTGCCGCTGTTCCCGCATGTGTACATCCTATGACTATGACCTTCATGTTGTGCACCTCCTGATAATTTTTTGTAGCGTGTAGCCTAATCTGAAATAATTATAATTATAAGCGCTATTCCTCTTTGAGTAAATACCTGGTTCTGCTAATATTTTGGACAAGATAAATTATTTTATAGAGGAGGTCGTCCAAATTGCATGGGGAAAAACTCGTATTCTGTAACATGTTGGCGCTATTTAATATTTTAGGGGCACTGGCCACATCGCGTTTTTCAAATGAATTTCCAGGCCTCACTCTTTTTGACAGCGGAGTTAACACGAGCTACGAAAATTACGCGATGTTGTCGATGTGTCAATCGTCAGACCCGCACGGCGAGGCGGAAAACTTTAGTCGGAGAAAGTTGAAGGACGCAATCGAGTTTGGGTTGGAATTTTTTTCGCGCGCAGCCAGTCCGCATATCTGGCCGCTATTCGGGTGGGTTCCTGATGATGTCTGTTCTCTTCTTGAACGCGCACAGCTGAGGAGGGACGAGGATTTTTACGCGATGACCGCCGACACCAGCCTGTCTGTGGCGGGTGAGACGAGATTTGACACGGCGGCAGAATATCCTCTGCGGGACATGGAGCGTGTGCGAGAGTGGGCCTCCAGCGCTTGGTACGCTTTCGATTCTGACGATACGGCGCCCGAAGAGTATATCTCATACGCTCTGAATATGGCCTCTTGCGGTGAGATTTCCCTTATGCTCCTGCGCTCCGCATCGGCGGGCGGAGCGCCGCCCCTCGCGGCGGCCACCGGCATGTTGTGCGTATCAGGAGATAGTGGCGGAATTTACAACGTAGCGACGCTCCCTGAGTATCGCAGACGCGGTCTCGCAATGATTGTCGTGCGCGAGCTCATTAGGGCAGCGCATGACGCGGGGGTTGATCAGGTGTCGCTCCTTGCCACTCCGGTCGGCCGGCCTCTTTACCTCAGATGCGGTTTCAGGGATGTCGGGCGGGTGAAAATTTTCGTTTCAAGCACTGATTGAATAATATTTGGCTGCAGGATTACAGATATCGTCCCCTTACTCCGATAAAATATTATATGATGGTCGCGGCGGAGAATTGATATTGCGCGGACATTATGGCTGTATGGAGGTTTATTTATGTGGTTTGGCGAAGCGTTCAGTGCCTTGCAGCGTCTGAAGGGCACTGTCTGTGGAGCAAGTGATCGGTGGATAGCGCGCCGTGAGGCTGTTTCGCAATACCCGGGCTCGATTGGAAGTTATTGACCGTTGTTCCGGGTTTTAGAGGATGTGATAGATATGTTCGGACAGTCCGGCGATTTATCGAAGGATTTGCGCTCAAATCCTTCGCCTGTTGTGTCTGACGCGTCAGAGGTAAATCGGGTAAAAAAGAAAGGGAGAAAACGCGGAGTGGTCTCGGATTTGGCGTGGAAAGACGCGCTGACTGAGAGCATGGAGGGGATGCGAATCGATGCTCCTGAGTCCGTGGAGGATCGCGCGGAGTCGGTCAAAGAGGTGTATCGTGACGAGTCTCCGGACTCGGGGCTTCGTGAAAATACACACACGGAAGGCCGCAAGGTCGAGTTTGACGCCATGATGAAGGAGATCAGGAAGATGGCTGAGGATCCGGAGAAACTGCTGGAGTCTCATCTGGGGGTGTTCACTGAGCCGGCCCCTCCCGGAAAAATCCTGGACTCCCAAGGTTAGACGCGCAAAATTATGGCGTTGGGCCTATATGACACAAAAAAATAGTGATGCGGTATAATATAGTTCGACGGATGGGAGCGTTATTATGCATCCAATACGCGGCGGAGCTGGAGGTCTTCTATGAACACCGGAACAGGCGGACTGAGTAAATATTTAGCGGCTGGGGCGTATGCCAGGGCCTGCGGCGTTAATATTCTCGCAACGCCGCGAGTCACCGTGGTCAGGGATGATGTAGTCGCACGAATGTTGCGCGCGGACTCCGTGTTGTCTCTGATATTGGACCGGCTTCACAGTATGAGGGATCTGGCCGAACGGTCCGCGTTTATGCCCCTGTCCGATGATGAACGAGCCCACTGTCAGACAGAGGCGGATAAATTGAAGGATGACATATCGAGGCTCTCCGTTTCCATTGCCGAGGCGGCGGGAGCGCGTCGGAGCCTCAGCGCCGGCGAAACAGATGACAATATGAGGCGTATTGACGACTCCATAGACAGAATTTCGCGCATGGCGGACGAGTTGTCGGCCAGAAGAAATGACGAGAAAATATCGGCATGGCTGAACTATATTCTAGATAGCCCCTCCGATGAAGAATAGACGTTTTGTGCGGTTGAGCGCACTCTGCGTAAGGTAAAAAAATTTTGCTCGTAAAAAAGAGGTTAATCGAGGGGAAAAGGTTAATCGTAAAAGTGGCGCGATTTTGGCACTTGACGTACAGAAAAAAGCATGTAGAATACGGAATGTTCGGCGTGCAGATGCTGGATCTGGATGCTAAATATGCCGGTGTAGCTCAGTTGGTAGAGCAGCTGACTTGTAATCAGCAGGTCGTCCGTTCAAATCGGATCGCCGGCTCCAGAGCGCGTAAATGTGGTGGGATGGCCGAGTGGTCAAAGGCAACAGACTGTAAATCTGTCGGCGTGAGCCTACGTAGGTTCAAACCCTACTCCCACCACCACTCTTATAATTCTGTCGGTCTGCCGACTTAGCTCAGCAGGTAGAGCACATCCATGGTAAGGATGGGGTCTCCGGTTCGAGTCCGGAAGTCGGCTCCACTCTTGAAGAGACCCGGCCTCCTGTTAAATGGCGCGGGTCTCTTTTGCACTGAGGATTGCGCGCGCGCTTACAGAAAAATTCTACCGGACATTGGTCCGGCAAAGCCCCTGGAGGGCATATATAACTCTCCCTGATTGCCGGGGAGAAAAATTTGGGGAGGCTTGAGAGAGATGGCAAAGGCGAAGTATGAGAGGAATAAGCCGCATTTGAACATAGGCACCATAGGTCATATAGACCATGGTAAGACGACGTTGACGGCGGCGATAACGAAGACGCTGGCACGTCGGGGATTTGCGGATTTTACGCCGTTCGACATGATAGACAAGGCGCCGGAGGAGCGAGAGAGCGGAATAAC
>JAISRE010000022.1 GCA_031273805.1 Synergistaceae bacterium
GCCTCTCACGCCTTCCACCTCCTTCCATACAGCGGTCTCGGAAGCGGAATACCCAGAGTGATGGCGGCGTGGCCGGAGATAGAGCTTGTCAATGACAAACGAGGCGATCAGTTTAAGGTTATCGTGCAAAGGGTGCAAAGGAAATCCGGCTTGCCGGGCGTTGTCATCCGACAAGTTCCGACAAGTTCCGACAAGTCTCCGATAATTTCCCAGCAGGAGTTAGATGTTTTGATATCCGCTAAAAACGAGGCGACAAGAGCGGCTTTGCAGAAAGCAAGCGGACTGAGCAATCGAGGGCATTTTACCAATTCAATATTAAAACCGCTCATGGAACGCGGTTTGCTGGAGATGGTCTATCCCGATAAACCTCGCAGCAGTAAGCAGAGATATCGGCTTACAGAGGTGGGGCAGGAGTTCTTGCGTGGTCCGATAGAATAGTCGGCCATTATTCAACGGCAGACTCGATCGACAGATGCTAACCCTCTCCCGTCGTCCCCCGGCTTGACCCTCTCTGTCGTCCCCCGGCTTGACCGGGGGACCTAACCGCTGATTCCAATACGCCGCCGCATCATTAGGGGAGGTACTTGTGTTTTTCGAGCTGGCGCGCCTCATAATACTTGGAGAACTTCAAAAACCGCAGGAATGCGTATTCCGTCGAATAGATAAATCCCCAGAAACCATACAGAAAAAACCTGTCGAGGATGAAACGCTTGATAAAATTGAGCGACATCACGCCGACCATGCGCCAGGGCGAGTAGTTTTTCCCGATTTTCAAAGCCCTGTCCACTAACCTGTCCGTCCCGATGTTGTGTTTGTCGACAAGTTGATGAATGGAAATGTACGAGTAGTGGTGGACTAATTTCCTCAACTGCCCGGCTGACGCGTCGGGGCGCAATTTTTGGACGTCGTCGTGCCCGATCGTGCCGCTCATGGAGTAAGAGTCCCTGTTGTAAAGCCTTATCAGGTTGAAGTTTTTCACCCAGGGACTGGGTTTAGGCCGCCCGACGACCATATCTGCTATCCTGAGATAATACGCGTCGTGGGTTCCATTTTCCCTTACAGCTCTTATCTCGTCCGCTAGTTCTGGCGACAGGACCTCGTCGGCGTCAAGCCTCAATACCCATCTGTGGGCGCACTGTTCCTCGGCCCACTTGACCTGGTGTCCCACGGATTCCCAGTCGTGGTGCAAAAAACGCCCTCCATATTTTCGCGCTATTTTTTCGGTGCCGTCAGTGCTGCCGGAATCGACGACGACTATCTCATCGACCAACCCCGAGACTGATTCCAGGACCATCGGCAGGCGTTTTTCCTCATTTTCCGTTATGATGTAAAGAGATAATTTTTCTATATAAGTGTTTTGTTGTGCGCTCATTAAGCAGACCTGCCCTCAGTGATTCTCTTGAATTTTCATGCACGTCCGGCGAACCCTTCGGGCCAGAAACCAACTTGATACCGCTGAGGCCTCCTCGCGTAAACGATCCGCAACTCTACGGCGGGAGCGCGCCGGCCTGATTATCAACTGTTCTTCGTTCAATCTCGGAGTGGTTATGGCGGCATCACTTGCCGATTTGACTATTCTGCAGACGGCCTCATAAGGATTGGACTCCTTTATCGCCCATGAGCGGCACCTTGCTATCGCGTCGAGCCGTGAGTTATATGGATCCTCATACAGGATCTCGCCGATCTTATTCAGTGAGCCGCTTATGTCCCGTATGTCGATGACCTCCACTCCATCCGGATCCGGCACTTTGTCCTTTATTGAAGGGTCTCCGAAATATATGGGCAGGCACCACGCTATCCACGCGTCGGTCAGCTTCTCCGTCCAATAATTTTCGAGAGCCGAGTTCTCTATCGCTATATGATATTTGTAGGGAGCGAGCGCGTCAAGTTTGTCGCTGAGCGGCCCAAAACCGCGCCCGTAATAGTCGATTTTCCCGCCGTAACGCCTCATCAGCGCCTCGATAAATTCAAGGCGCTTACGGTGCCCGTCCCTTCTATGTTTTAGAGACGAAACTACGGAAATTTGCCGCGTCTTGCACGGAGGCCCATATTCCTCAACGTCCGACAGTTTTTTAAAAATTTGGCCCGCCGACGCCTTGCCTCCGATTCCCATGCCGACAAACCACCCGATACACGGGTTATGTATAACCAACCTCCCGGTGTACCCGGTGATCCTGTATGGAGATACAACGACCCCGAACTGCTTCAGATATTTTTCGTCATACTTACGTATCATTGGAGGTTCGCTCACAAAGAGTATTCTGCGCTCACTCGGAACGCTTGTATAAAAATCCTCGTATGCCGAGTCCTGTACAAAGAGCCAATCAGAACAGGTTTTGAACTCATCGCTGGAGGAGAATACTATTTCACCTCTGCGCATGGCCCCATGCCCGTCCTCTGTGTATGGATTCCGGAGGTCGCCATCGGTAGCCTCCAAATTTTTTGCAGCGGAGTATGGAGCTTCGTAACACATCTGTGTTGTGTTGTGTCGTGCGCTCATTCAACAGACCTGCCATACATGTGCTTGCTGCGATACTCGTAGTACCTTCGAGGGAAGGCGTACAGCAGGAGGCATTTTAAAAAAACGCCCGGATCCTTGAAAAAAGCCCTTCTGCTGGACATGAGGATTTTCCTGACCTCGCGAGAGTAGAGATCACGGTAGAATGACTCCATATCCTCCTTCCCCGCGTATAACTTAAACATTGTTATACGCGGGTACTATGACGCTTATAAGCGATGGCATGTTTACGCTGTCCCTCCTTGAATTTTTCCTTAAATGACCGCGTGTTGGGCAAATTTAAACCGTTCAAACTCGGCTGGAGTCAGTGGAGATCCCTTTTCAATGGCAGCGGCCAATGCCGCGCGCATATCGTAGTTTGTCCCGTATTGGGAATCAACGGCGAACGCCCCGTCTTGTGACGCGTTGTCCAGTTCCAACAGTGCGGCAAAAAATTCTCTATCCTTCATAGTACGCGGTCACCAGCCTTTCAAAAGCCTCTCCGCTTATGACCATTCGTTGGTCACTGATGTTTATTGCGCTTAATGTTTGTTTATAGTGCTCTATAAGGTTAGTCTTTGCGTCAAAATAAAACGCGTCATAACCAGCTTCTTTTGCTATCCAGCACCCAAAAGCAACCAGATGAGGGCCAACACCAATATACTTTTTTGTCTTGTTTCCGACGTTGTGCGGCGCGGCTTCTATCAAAACGCCGAAAACTGCTTTATTGGCGTGGTCTATTTTCAGGGAAATAAGACCTTGTATGCCAACGATACCGTCTACCGTCAAAGCATAGACATCGTGTCCTCTCGATTTCTCTTTTGTCCAGTCAAAGCGCCAGCCTTTGCAATCCGCGCTCGTAATTGAGAGCTTTATTACAGTTGTCCTTACAATCTTTCCTGTTTCCGAGTCCAGGAGGCACGGTGTGAGTTCGTCCATTTCTATATCAAACAAACTTTGTATTAACAATTATATCTACCTCAAGATTATTTTCATGATATATTCTAACAGTTTTATCCTGAATTCCCAAAACAATTTTAATTTGCGGAGAAAGAAGCAACGGAATATCAAACATCTGCAACAATGCCGAATGAGCCGGACGTGGGTCAACGCGCCGCCTCGTCTGTCGTCCTCCGGCTTGACCGGAGGACCCATGTTAGTGCTTTATCGGTCTATATCCCCATATCCCGCTCGCATTCGATAATATACGCCCGGCGCGCAGAGCAGGCAGAGAGCTTTTAGGTATATTACCGGAGCTTTGAAGAAATATTTATAGCTCGAGCGAAGCGCCTCCCTGACCTCAGGGGCGCGCAGAAAGTCATCGAAGCTCTTCCTGTCGCAAACCATAGCGTGACTCGTGAGACGCTTTATCTGAGCCATCGGAAGAAGATAATTTTTTGCGATATCCACAACCTTTGGGGACCCGGAGCGCTCTATCAGGAAATTCGCGACGCGGAGATGCGCGGCGGCGTTGTCGATGTATCGGCGGCGCCTCTGCTCATGGGTTGCGGAACCCGCGATAGAGCCCATCCCGGCGTGTTTCACATAGATATAAGGACACTTTGGCGAGAAATGCGCGCTTCCGCACTCGGACAAAATTTTGATGACCATCTCGACGTCCTCGCCCGCAGTGCAGCCCTCCGAAAAAACGAGCCCGCGCGACAGCAGAAAGTCCCTGCGCAGCAGGAAGGTGCATATGGTGGGGACGATCTTCGAAAATATGCGCAGCACCGTGAGATCCTCAGACGAATATCTTCTTGTCGGGTCAAGCTCTATCGGATGCGTCGTCTCGCTGCCGGTGTTGTCGTCACGCGATCTGAAACCACAAAAGGCCAAGTCTGAACCTCTCTCTCCTGTTATCGCCCCGTGCAATATAGTGACAAAATTTTCGTCGGCCAGATCGTCCGCGTCAAAAAACAAAACATACTCCCCGCCTGCGATCCTCAAGCCCGTGTTTCTGGCAGCGCACACACCTCTGTTCGCGGGATGTTCCGCAACATGCCAGGGACGGCCTCCCGATTTCAGCGTCTCTTTTGACAGAGCCAACGTCGAGTCGGTCGACGCGTCGTCCACAAGAACAATTTCTATATTCTCGTAATCCTGCGCGATGATAGATTCCAATGTGGACTTGATTTTGCCCTCCACATTATAGGCAGGGACAATGACGCTTATCAGCGGCAGCATGAATATATCTCCAATTTTCGTTGAAATAAATCCTCCGTTAGTATACACTAATTTCCATGCGGAAAATCCCTGAGGAGCCCAGAAATTGAACGTAATTCACGTATTGCCGGAGTTTGAAGAGGGCGGAGTCGAGCGGCTCGTCCTGATGTACGCAAACGGCCAAGCCAGCGCCGGACATCACGTATATGTCATCTCACACGGCGGAAAACTCGAGTCCTCTCTGTCTCCAAACGTCAGACACATAAAGATGCCGGTCCACCGCAAAAATCCATTTGTCATCATACGATGCGCGCTCTCACTGGTCCGCGTGATACGTGAAGAGAAAGTCTCCGTGGTGCACGCGCATTCGAGGGTACCGGCGTGGATCTGCTACATCGCGAAAAAAATCGCTCCCTCAGTGACATTTATATTTACGGCCCACGCAAAGTACACTTTAAAACGCTACTTGCTGCCGATAAAGAGAGCGGATGGGGTGACGTGCGTATCCCACTCCGTTCGCGAGCATTTAAAAGACTGGCTGCCGGAGGACGACAGGGTGAAGTTGATATACAACCCCAGACCCGATATATTTACGCCGTGGGTCGGCAGTGGCGACAGACTGAAAAAACATCTGCTGTACGTGGGCAGGATAAGCGAAAAAAAAGGCCCGCTCACAGCCGTGGACGCGCTTTCAACGGTTAAAAACAGAGAATGGACGCTGGACGTGCTTGGGGACGGCCCTCTCATGCCAAAGCTGAGGGAGCGCGTCAGGGCGCTCGGCCTCGGCGACAGGATAATTTTACACGGCTTCAGAGACGACGTGGCGCATGCAATCTCGAGGTGCGACCTGTTCCTCTCCCCATCCTTCGACGAGGGGTTCGGACTGACGCTGATGACGGCGCTGGCCTCCGGGGCCCCGGTCATGGCATCCGACATATCCGCAACACGGGAACTCACGGCTCATCATAATGAGGAAAAAAGCGAAGAATTACTCCCGGCAGGTGATATTTCGGCCTGGTCTGACGCAATAGGGCGCTTTCTGGACGGCACGTTTACGCCAACGCTCCAATGCGCGGTAAAATTACCAACAATAAAGGAAATTTCGGATGAAATGATTGAATTCTACGAGGAAATATCCGGAAAAAATAATCTTACCCTAAGGAATCGCTGATTAAATCAATTCACCAGACAGTTCATGGTTCATGCATGTACGTGGGTCCTCCGGTCAAGCCGGAGGACGACAGAAAAGACGAACCGAAAAACTGCAAAAGGTTATTTAATCAGCGGTTCCCTAAGAACATGGGGGAGGCGCCTCTGGCTTCGCCTCCCCCATGTTCTTAGCAATTTAACTTAATTCTCCTCCGCTATCTTGAGGACCTTTCTGCCGCGATAATAGCCGCAGTGCGTACAGGCACAGTACACCTGCACAACCTCACCACAATGCGAACAGACCGTAGTCGCTCTTGCGGACAACGCGCCCAGAAACTTGGCCTTGCGATTATGAGTACGCGCGTGAGATATCCTTCTTTTTGGAGTTGCCATCGTCTTCCCCCCTTGCCCATTGCGTGTGCTTGGTATTTATTATTTATTTCAGATTACGCAGAACCTCAAATCGCGGATCGGCGACATCGAGAATACAATCGCAATTTCGTTCGTTTTTATTGCAGCCGCAAATTGGGCAGAGCCCAAGGCAATCACTGACGCACAAAACTCTCTCGGGCAGGTTCAGTATCAGCACTTCCCATATGTACGGGACGAGATCCAGTTCAGCATTGAATCCATCCAGCGGAATGACGTCGACATCTCCGTCCGCCTCAGGAATTTCGTCATCATGGCTGCGAAATTTCCGCTCATCCTCTCGAGGAGACCGCAGTGTAAAAAGATACCTCATATCTCCCACAATTGCAAGCCCAGTTTCCTCCAGACATCTCGAACAGGGCAGGGAAAAATTGCCTGCAACCGTTATGTGCGCCAAAATCCTATCTCCGGCATAATTTGAGTCAAACGACGCGCGAATCGGGCCAAGTGACGTATATGACTGCCCCCAGTGCTCGACAAGGCCCTCCATCGGAAGTTCGAACGTCTCCCTGTAAGGTTCCCCGCTTTTGTGTATAAAGGACAGCTGTATCTTGCAATCCCACTCGGGCGGGGGAATGACGTGGGCCTTCATTGTTTTATTTCGTCAATCTCTCGGTGTCCCGAGCGATCATCAGCTCCTCGTTCGTGGGAACTACCAAAATTTTGACGGGCGAGTCGTCGGCGCTGATTATAGCCTCTTTTCCATGAAGGCCTGTGTTTTTGGCCGCGTCCAGCTTCACTCCCATGTATTCGAGGCCCTTTGTGACCTCCCTGCGAGTGACGTCGCTGTTCTCGCCAATGCCGGCCGTGAACACGATGGCGTCAACTCCGCCCATCACGGCGGCGTAGCTTGCAATATATTTTTTGACCGACGTGCAGAGGATATCGGCCGCGAGCTCAGCGCGAACATTGCCCTTCGCAGCGGCTTCCTCGACATCGCGAAGATCGCTGGACACCCCGGAAATTCCGAGCAGTCCGCTCTCCTTATGCAGGATGTCGCTGACCTTTCCAACGTTCCCGACCTTATCCATAAGGTAGAGCACTACAGAGATATCGACGTCACCGCATCTGGTTCCCATCAGCACCCCAGGCGTCGTACCCATGCCCAGGCTCGAGTCGATGCTGCGTCCGCCCTGAATAGCCGCGAGGGAGCTGCCGTTGCCCAAGTGACACGTGATGAGCCTCAATGACTCTATCGGACGCCCCAATATATCGGCCGCGCGGGCGGAGACAAATGCGTGGCTCGTACCGTGGAATGAGTAACGGCGAACCTTATCCTCCTCGTAGTACTTGTACGGAATCCCATACAGATATGCTTTGGGAGGCATAGTCTGATGAAATGCAGTGTCAAAAACCGCCACGTTCGGCACATTCGGAAGGGCGGTCTGCATGGCGCGGATACCCATGAGGTTCGCGGGGTTGTGAAGCGGCGCCAGGTATATGCACTCCTCGATGTCGCGTATGACCTTATCCGAGACGAGCACGGAGCGGTCGTTCTTCTCGCCTCCGTGCACCACGCGATGGCCAACTGCCGAGAGTTCGTCCAGACTCTTGAGAACCCCCGTACTGCCGTCAAGCAACAGGTCGAGGACAATCTTGATAGCAGCCGTGTGATCAGCGATATCGGTCTCACGTACAACCGCGTCCGCATTGCCCTTGTTGTGCTTGACTCTGGAGCCGGCTATGCCTATTCGTTCCACCAGACCCTTAGCCAGAACCGACTCCCCATCCATATCGAACAGCTGGTACTTTAGAGATGAACTGCCGCAATTCAAAACAAGAATTTTCATCTACACTTATAACCTCCTTGACCTGTTCCCCATCTCTGGTTTTTAATGTATTCAAAGCGGAAGGGAGCAGTGTCATATTTGAAGATATCCGGAATTATAGCGGAGTACAATCCACTCCATTGGGGCCATGTATATCATATCAGGAAATCGCGAGAACGTGCGCAAGTTGACACAATGATCGCGATCATTTCCTCCAATTTTGTACAGCGCGGAGAACCCTCTCTCGTTGACAAGAGCGCACGCGCCGAGATGGCAATGTCATGCGGCGTCGATCTGGCGCTCGAACTGCCCGCCGCGTTCTCGAGCTGCAACGCCGGGGTGTTTGCCAACGCGGCCGTCGATATATTGGCCGCCACAGGTCAGGTTGACTGCATATCGTTCGGGATGGAGAACCCTGTCGAAAAAGATTCTCTCTTCCTAAAAATTGCGGACATATTAAACGAAGAGCCCGATGATTTCAAGATAGAGCTCAAAAAATTTCTGCGAAATGGATATTCGTTCGTCCAGGCCCGAAGCATGGCGCTGGAATGTAAAATACCCGGCAGCATGGAGCTGCTTAGACGCCCCAACAACAATCTGGCGCTGGCCTACATAAAGAGAATCAGGGAAAAAAATCTGCCGATAGAGACCTTTACAATAGAGCGAATCGGAGGGGGGTTCCATGACACGGAGGCTCGTGACGGAGAATTCGCCAGCGCCACAGCTATACGAGGTCTGGTATACTCGCGCGGCGTCGGCGCGGCTCGCGCTCTCATGCCCGAGAGCAGCGCTCGCGTATTGGAGCGCTCTGTCGCAAACGGACACGCTGTGATCGATCAGGACAGGCTGTGGAGAGCTGTAAGGCTGGCTCTGCTCAGGACAACTCCCCATGAGTTGTCTCAAACGGCCGATATGGGCGAGGGACTGGAGAACCGCATGATAAAGGAGGCATACAGCTCTTCGTCGTACGACTCATTCGTCGAACGAGTCGCCAGCAGGAGATACCCCAAAGGGCGCATCCGGCGCTACTGCGTTCATCTGCTGCTCAACCTGCGCAAAGCGGAGAGCCGAAAGTTCCAGGCCAACGGCCCGGCATACATCAAGGTCCTTGGGGCGAACGAGCGCGGCAGGGCGCTCCTGGCGAGCATGAGAAAGACCGCAAGTCTGCCTGTGCTCTCTCGCTCGGCCGGAACACTCGGGGCATACGCCGGTGAGATATTGAAGTTCGAGCACACCGCGACGGAGATATGGGAGACGCTGACCGACAATCCACGCCTTCACGCCGAGTCCAGAATAATACCCATTATGTCCTCTTAATTAATTAGGGCAAGTGCTTATATATTGACGACTGATATATCTGTGATAGACTAGCAGTACAAAGGCAGGGGTCTTTATGCGAGAACAAAGGTCGATTGAGACGCTTCGTGAAAAAGTATACAACCATTTAAAAAAATTGATCAAAGCTCGCAGGCTGAAATCAGGAGAGTTTATGGATCTCAATATGATCGGGCAGGAGCTCGGAATGAGCCGCACTCCTCTGAGAGACGCTCTATTTCAGCTCGAAAGCGAGGGCTTCATAACAATCTTTCCCAGAAGGGGCGTTATGCTGAACTCCCTCGATCTCAAAATGGTGCGGGATATTTACGAGATAATAGGAGCGCTCGAGAGCTCGGCGCTCTTGAGCGTCGCGGGAAAACTATCGGCCAACGATATAAAAAAGATGAAGCAGCTCGACGATGAGATTCAGGTGTGCCTCGACAAGGACAACTACGAGGCCCTGTACAAATGCAATGTCGCATTTCATAACGTGTTTCTCAACAAGTCGAAGAACGATGAGCTCATCAGAACAGCCCGCATCCAGAGGGAACGACTCTATGATTTCCCTGAATGGAGAACTCTTCTCACGGACTGGGAGCAGAGCAATCTGTACGAGCACATTGAAATAGTGCGCCTGCTGGAGGAGGGAGATTTCACAGGAGCGGCGGATTATTTAAGAGATGTTCACTGGTCGTACTCAGTGCAGGAGAAGTTCATAAGAACTTACTACTTGACGCGAAAGAGCGATTAACCGGAGGACGCCTGCGCGAGATGCCGAAAGTAACTGGGACGGTCTTCGACATAAAACGTTACGCGCTCCATGACGGCCCCGGCATTCGAGCCTCGGTGCATCTCAAGGGGTGCCCGCTCTCCTGCTGGTGGTGCCACAACCCGGAGAGCCAGGATAGTCAGCCTCAACTGTTGTTTCGCAAGGAGAGGTGTATCGGCTGCGGAATATGCGTAATGTCATGTCCAAACGGCGCTATATCGCGCGCGATCGAGACGGATTCACATCTATGCCTGGGAACCGGCGCCTGCGCTGATACCTGTCCGTCTGAGGCCAGAGAAATCTGCGGCAGAGACATGAGCGTGGCATATGTTATGGGAGAGCTGCTGAAGGAGCGGATTTTCTTCGAGCAGTCCGGAGGAGGAGTGACGCTGTCCGGCGGAGAGCCTCTTTTGCAGCACGAGTTCGCGATGGCGCTCCTGGTCGAGTGCAAAAAAAACAACATTCACACGGCTGTGGACACGTGCGGTTTCGTTAACTCCGCCGGGATGCTGGAAACAGTTCCGTACACGGACTTGTATCTGTACGATATCAAGCACATGGACTCGGAGAGACACAGGCTGTATACGGGCGCGGACAACGATGTAATTCTCTCCAATCTCGTGAAATTAGGCGAGAGCGGCGCTTCAATTAACGCGCGTATGCCCTTGATACCGGGAATAAATGCGGACGAGGAGAACCTGCGCGCAACAGGGGCCTTTCTCGCGAGGGTAAGGGGCTTGACGCGGCTTAGTCTGCTGCCGTTTCATAGCGTCGCCCAGGACAAACACGACAGGTGGAATATGGAGTACCATCTTCGCGGCGTTTTCTCGCCGACGGAAAATTTGCTTACCTCATCCGCAAGGATAATAGAGAGCTGCGGAGTGAGCACAGTGATAGGCGGTTAATGCATGATAACTTTTCAAAGGAGGTCCGGCCATGAACGAACGTATAGAGAGTCTGCGCAAAGAGAGTTTCGAAACGCACCCGAGTTTTTCAGCCGAGAGAGCTGTCCTTGAAACAGAATTTTACGAGGAGAACTACGGCAAGTATTCCACGCCACTGATGAGAGGGCTCAACTTCAAGTACATATGCCAGAAAAAAAGCATATACATAGGCCCCAACGAGCTCATAGTCGGGGAACGCGGGCCAGCGCCTAAAGCTGTGTCGTCATTCCCGGAGCTGACATGCCACTCTCTGCAGGACTTGGAAATTCTGAACTCGCGACAGATGCAGAGCTACGATGTGAGTGAAAACGACATGACTCTTTACAGTAACTTCGTCATACCCTATTGGAGAGGACGCAGCATGAGGGACAGGGCATTTGCCCGTACGCCTCAGAAGTGGCTCGACATGTACGAGGCGGGGCTCTTCACAGAGTTTGGCGAACAGAGAGCGCTCGGCCACACTGCGCTCGACGGTCTTATCTACGAAAAGGGAATGCTAGACATCAAACAGGATATCGCAAACGCCCGCAAATCCCTCGATTTTTTGAACGACCCTGAGGCAACGGCCAAGGACGATGAGCTGCAGGGCATGGATATCTCCTGCGACGCGATAATGATACTCGCCCAGCGTCATGCCGAATTGGCTGAAAAAATGGCTGCGGAGACGGATGACCCATCCCGCAGAACCGAGCTTCTGAAGATAGCCGAGGTCTGCCTGCAGGTGCCGGCTCACGCGCCGCGTAACTTCTGGGAGGCCATTCAAATGTACTGGTTCGTCCACCTGGGCACTATCATCGAACTCAATGGATGGGACGCCATGAGCCCCGGACACCTCGACCAGCATCTCTTTCCGTTCTACATAAAGGACGTCGAGGAGGGAGCGCTCGACCGCGAAAAAGCCAAAGAGCTGATTTCCTGCTTCTGGATCAAGGTCAACAATACCCCCGCCCCCCCGAAGGTTGGCGTGACAGCCGCTGAAAGCGGTACTTACAACGACTTCACAAATATAAACCTCGCCGGTTTGAAAAGCGACGGTTCCGACGGTTCGAACGAGGTCACCTATATCATCCTCGAGGTCGTGGACGAGTTGAGACTGCTCCAACCACAGTGCAACATACAGGTCAGCGCCCGCACTCCTGACGGCGTGCTCAAAGCGGCAGGCAGGGTCATACGCAACGGTATGGGTTATCCGTCCATATTCAACGCCGACATGGTCATAGCCGAGCAGATGCGGGTGGGCAAGACCGTGGAGGACGCCCGTCAGGGCGGGACCAGCGGCTGCATAGAGACCGGCTGCGCGGGCAAGGAAGCATACCTTCTGCACGGTTATCTCAACACCCCAAAGGTTCTCGAGATCACGCTGAACAACGGGGTTGACCCGATGACCGGAAAAATGATCGGCCTCGAAACAGGAAATCCCGACGGCTTCAAGACGTTCGACGATCTGTACTCCGCGTTCGAGCGCCAGCTGGAGTACGTTGTGGACACAAAAATAGAGGTGGACAACTATCTGCGCTCACGGTACGCCGAGTTCTTCCCAGCCACCTTCCTCTCCGTCTTAATCCGGGACTGCGTCAAAAACGGGCGCGATTATTACAACGGAGGCCCGCGATACAACAGCGACTATATCCAGTGCACAGGGATAGGGACCATCACGGACAGCCTGTCGGCAATAAAGAAGCACGTGTTCGACGAGAAGACGGTCCCGATAACGCGTCTCATCGAGGCGTGCAATAAAAACTGGGAGGATTGCGAGGCTCTTCGCCTGACGATGTGGAACAAGACCCCATTTTACGGCAACGACGACGATTACGCGGACTCGATAATGCAGCGGGTGTACGGAAGTCTGTTCGATGTCATCGACGGCAAGCCGAGTATCCTCGGCCCGAACTATCACCTGAATATGCTGTCCACAACATGTCACAACTACTTCGGGAAAATGACCGCCGCCACTCCGAACGGACGCTTCAAGGGTATGCCGATATCGGACGGCACATCTCCAAGCCACGGAGCTGACCGAAACGGTCCGACCGCAGTGGTCAAGTCCCTCGGCAAGATGGATCAGGTAAAGTCCGGAGGCACGCTCTTAAATCAGCGGTTCCTGCCGTCGGTTCTGGCCGGAGAGTCGGGCATTGACGGCATGGTGAACCTAGTTCGCACGTACTTCAAACTTGGAGGGCATCACATCCAATTCAACGTCGTCGACGAGGAGACGCTGCGAGAAGCCCAGCGCAATCCGCAGGAGCATCGCGGGCTGCTGGTCCGCGTCGCCGGTTACAGCGACTACTTCGTGGACCTGGACAACTACCACCAGGAGGAGATCATCTCACGCACCGCTCAGGAGACGCTGTAATAAACCGCCAATTATGTTTTTAATTATTGCGGGGCGTCGGCGGATATAAACCCTGCCGGCGCCCACCTGCACCTACTACTACCCTGCCTACGTACTACCTGTACACACTATCTACCGTACTACTGTTCACTTTGCAAAGAGGGAGGGTATATCCACGTCCTCCCTTATTATTTTATTGTCCATCAGATATTTTTTCGTCTTTGCGAGCGAGTCGACATCGGCGCTCGTCACAGCGAAGTCGAAGTCGTACAGCGCCATTATAGAGGCGATATCGGATGCCTCCTGTTTTGTGTCGCGGGCCGCTATTTCGAGCGCGGTCTCCGGGTTTGACTTCATGTAATCGAGCGTGCCGCGCCTCATCTCTATGAAGCGTGAAACAACCTCCGGGTGCTCGCGCAGCGTCGCGCTGCGGACCACCACAAAGGATAGCCCGCGCACCCTCCCCTCGCCATCGGCCAGGACGACAGCGCCTGCTTTGAGCGCCTTCAATATATCGCTCCCCACCAGCAGCGCCGCGTCAGCGCGCCCGGCGAGCAGCGCCGAGGCTGCGTTGGCTAGAGGCATCGGGAAGAACTCCACATCCGCCTCAGTCATACCCTCTTCAGAGAGCGCGCTCAAAAACACCTCGTGTACAACCGAGCCCCGGAGGCCGGCCACCTTTTTGCCCTTGAGATCGGAGATCTTTTTGACATCCGGGCTGTTGGACACCACCGCGAATGCCTTTGGAGATCTGCTGTTGACCGCTATCACGCGCGCGTCTATCCCTGCGGATGCCGCGACGAGAAAAGCGGCGTCGCCTATTCCCTGCGCTATGTCGATCTCACCCGCAGCCAGCGCTGCCATCAGGTTGGGGCCGCTCCGCATATCGACTATGGAGACGTTGAACTCTGGAAATGACTTTTCATAAGCGCCTCTCTCCAACTCCACCATCACCGGCAGGTTGAATGGGAGCTTCCATCCGCTTATTCGCAGCGTATCCCTGGATGCGGCGTGGGATGGAACCGCCAGAAAGATGAGGATTGGCAGGAGCGCAAAAATCCAAAATCCGCGTTTCATCCCGTCGTTACGCGCTCTTATTTATTCTGTCCAGCAGATAGGCGGCAATAGTACGCACGCCGAATGCCGTTGCCCCCTTGATGTAGTAGGCGTATGGCTCCTTTACGAAGTCGGCTGCGGCTATATCGAGGTGTATCCAGGGTATGTCCCTGCCCACGAAGTGCTCCAAGAACATGGCGGCCGTTATCGCTCCGCCATAACGCCCGGCCGAATTTACCAGGTCCGCTATGGGTGATTTTAATTTTTTTTGAAGGTTAGGGTCGTTCATCGGCATCTTCCAGAATCTCTCTCCGCTTTGCGACGACGCGGAGAGGAAAGCGTCACCAAACGCGTCGTTATTCGTAAAGAGACCGGCTGTGGTTTCGCCCAGAGCCACGGCGCACGCGCCGGTGAGTGTCGCGATGTCGATCACGTAACCGGGCTTGCGCTCTGACGCGTATGCCAGAGCGTCGGCCAGCGTCAGCCGACCTTCGGCGTCCGTGTTGTTGACCTCTATCGTCATGCCGTTGTACGCCCTTATCACGTCGTCCGGGCGGTACGCGTTGCCTCCGGGCATGTTCTCGGCAGCCCCGACTATCACGTGCAGCCTTATCGGCAGACTGAGTCTGGCCGCAGCCCGAACCACCCCGAGGACGACACACGCGCCCGTCTTGTCCCCCTTCATCGTCACCATGGAGTCGGCTGGTTTGATGGATAGCCCTCCGCTGTCGAATGTGATTCCCTTTCCGACAAGCGCCACTGTCTCAATCGGCTCGACGTCAGGAGTGTACTCTATATGTATCAGGCGCGGCTGGATGGACGAGCCCTTGCCAACAGCCAACAGGGCGTTCATTCCTTTGTCGGCCAGAGTATCCGCGTCCAGCACGGTTATCTTGAACCCGCACTCGGCAGCCAGATCGCGCGCGATTTTCTCGAATGTCTCCGGGTTGATCACGTTGCCCGGCTCATTTGCTATATCCCTGGAGTAGCACTGGCAGTCAGCTATGACAAAGCCCTCGTTCAAACTTTTCACATCTCCGCTCAGAACCGATATGTGCTCAGGAATCGCAAAGAGATCATCCTCATCAGCGGCGTGATATTTTTCGAATCTGTACCCGGCGAGCGCGGCCCCCTCGCCTATGGCGCGAGAGACAACTCCGTCACCCGCGTTGGGAATGCAGAGCGACACGCTAGACGCGCCTCTTATTGCGGATGCATGCACTATCTGATACGCCGCGATACGATAGTCGTCGGTGGTCACTGTGCCGCGCTCACCGAGCCCCGCAAGCACTATGCACCGAGTATCGCCGTCAGCCAAGGGGACGACCAATACCTTGCCTCTCCTGGCCTTGAAGTTCTCGCGCGGTATCTCCATCGCAACGAGAAGAGCCAGGCTGGATGGCAGAGATTCAAAATCCTTATGAACGAAATCTTCGAACAGGGCAAGCCCCAGGACCTGCCTGCCGCCTATTTTTGAACCTTCCTCCAAAACATTGAATATCACAAGACACTCCCCCATTCTTCAGTGCTGCTTCAAATGATATAATACCACTTTTACAAGAAACATCATTAAGCGTATAACGTAAAAAAAACCGCCTTCGTGTATAATTAAATCATTACGCTCAATCTGGGAAATTATCAATGGGGAGAAATTGATATGAGCACTACATACGACGCAGTGATCGTTGGCTCTGGACCGGCAGGTCTTTTTGCCGCTATGGCGCTGGCCGATAAAAATAAAAAAGTCCTATTGTTGGATAAAGGACATGCGATAGACAAAAGAGAGTGTCCGCTGAAGCACGGCGCCTCAGAGTGCGTTCAGTGCAAGCCGTGCAACGTGATCTGTGGATGGGGCGGCGCGGGGGCGTTCAGCGACGGCAAGCTCACACTCACCCCGGAGTTTGGCGGCAACATGGAGCAGTACTGCGGGGAAAGCGAGTTGATACGCCTCATATCCGAGGTAGACAGCGTTTACCTCAAGCACGGCGCCTCGCAGACGATCTTCAAACCTCAGGGCGAGATGGCATCACGGATAATAGACAAGGCCAGACGGGCTGGGATGCAGGTGATCCCGGCCACCATCCGCCACATGGGGACCGACAGGTCCAAGTATATACTCCAGAGCATATACCTTTACGTGAGGGATATGTGTGATGTCCGCACGGAGACCCATGTCGATCATGTGCTGACCGACTCGTCCGGATCGGCGAGAGGCGTCGCGCTCAGGGACGGCTCGGAGATAACGGCAAAAAACGTGCTTCTCACGCCGGGACGTGAGGGCGCTCCGTGGATGGAGGACGTTATTCGCAGACTGGGGCTTGAGATCGCGTCACTTCCGGTCGATATAGGAGTGAGGGTCGAGATTCCGGCCGCGTGGGCCAAGGACATAACAGATCAATTCTATGAGATAAAGGCTATACTGGACACACCTACTTTTGACGATCGTGTGCGAACGTTTTGCATGTGCCCTAACGGAGAGGTCACTGCTGAATATCAGTCGCGCCAGGCAATTCTGACAGTCAACGGGCATTCCAACAGAGATGAGGATCGCAAGACCGAGAACACCAACTTCGCGATACTTGTCTCGACTAACTTCTCGAAGCCGTTCAACAACCCGACAGGGTATGGCAGCCATGTCGCGCGGCTTGCGAATATGCTCTCCGGCGGCATAATGGTGCAGCGCCTGGGTGACTTGAAGAAGGGGCGTCGGTCCACGGCGGACAGAATTGCACGCGGACTCGTTCGTCCGACTCTCAAGAGCGCTGAACCCGGAGACCTTTCGTTTGTCCTGCCGTACAGGCACTTGATGGGCATAACTGAGATGATTGCGGCCCTCGATCACATCATCCCGGGGATCAACAGCTCCAGCACTCTGCTATATGGCGTCGAGGTCAAATTCTTCAGCTTGAAGCTGGATTTGGATTCGAATCTTCAGACAAAAATACCGGGGCTCTGGGCAGCCGGAGACGGAGCAGGGGTAACGAGAGGGGTCATTCAGGCGTCCGCGTCTGGTTTATGGGCGGCGCGCGCAATATCGGGCACTCTTTAAAAATTCCAGGATGATCATCAGAATAAACCAGAGCGAGGTGAGCCTCATATGACGCGGAGCAAACGTACGTCAAACACGGTAACGCTGTCGATTGTGATAGCGATAATGCTGATTCCGATTATCAATGCCCTGTATATGGTTTATGGAAATTTAAAAATAATAAGAAAGGATACGGCAAATCAGATGGCGATTGACGCCGCTACCTGGTTTACCATTGCGCAGAATATAGCGGACCGCCGTGTGGCGAAAACACTGGTGGACACCTGGGAGACGTTTGGTAAGTCTGGGATCGGCAATATCGAGTGGTCGCGGATATTTTCCGCACTGACAAGCGCAGAGAGCCTTTATCACGATATACTCCTGGTCAATGCCAACGGGCATGTGATTGCGTCCGGAAAGATGGACTCGCCCACCAACGCAGCGCCTCTGTTGAACTCAATCGGTGGAATTCCCTCAGGCATATATCGGGGCGAGGCGTACAATGAGGACTCGAACAGCGAGTACATGCTGCCTTACGTAGCCGGAGTCAGCAAAGACCAGTCAGGCGCCCCGCACTGCGCGCTCGTGTTTCTGGTAAATACGAACATGTATCAGAAGACCTCTAATATCGCAAATATAGCTGAAAACCTTGAGCTTTGCATGACAGACAGGGCGGGGAGGGTGATCTTCAGATATCCCAATGTCCCTGAGATTGGAGGAAGAGGGGTAGGCGAGAGAATCCCGTACGAAACGTGGCAGACAATCAAGGGTGGACCAAATCGCAGTTCTCTTCCGTCAAGCGAGTTCAACAAGACACTTTACTACTCCGCCTATTCCAAATTTATAGATGAAAACGGCGACGCATATGGCGCCGTGCTGATATCCATCTCCGATAAGGCAATGCCGTCAATGACCAGTATAAGCATTGAAAGCGGCGCCGCCATTGCTCTGATAGCTCTCATATCTGTCTTTGCGGCGTTTGCCGTCGGACTGAAATTCACGCTGTTCCGCTCGGAGGGGCAAAAGAGCGCGGACGCGGCAGTCCAGAACGACCAGGTCTCCGGAGGTGACGGAAACGATGTCGCCGCCGGTCATCCCGGCAGCGATGTGTGAGATCACCGCAAAGAGCGCTCGCATTTCGACTGAGGAGATACTTGAATGCCGCGTGAGTATGCCGATGGAGAGGTGTTTCTATACAGGGGCAGGCCAATAAAACTATGTTCGCCCTGTGATGCCGCGACAGCTTCGAGAGAACCGGCGGCGCTTCTGGGAGAAACTCTGATCGTCCGGCCTGCCCCAGCTGATGAGCGAAGGAGATACCTGCTCTACTGGTACACGGCGGAGAGTGAAAAAATTGTGCGAAGCCTCGTCCCGAAGTGGTCGAAAGCTCTCGCGGTGAGGCCCCGAGAGGCGACGGTGAAATACGCCGCTACGCGATGGGGTTCGTGCTCGTCCTCAGGTAGAATATTTTTCAACACCCGACTTTCGATGCTTTCGGACGAAGTGGCTGAATATATTGTCGTTCACGAACTCTGTCACCTGAAACAGATGAACCACAGCGCGGCATTCTGGGACGAAGTCATCTCCGCGCTGCCGGGCGCGCGCGCGCTCCGCCGGAAATTACGCATAGAGGAGCGCGAAGCTGTTCTGTAACGGGTTGAGCTTATATCCGGGGAGGCGCGATCCCTTAGGGAAGAGCTGATTTATCGTTAGGAGCCTAAAGGGTGAAGATTTTAACCCTTGCTGCATCTGTGCTCCTAAACAGCAAAACGTCGCTTAAGCGATTTAATCAGCGTTTCCTTAGGGAAACGCTGATTAAATCGAAGAAAACACTTCAAGATTTAGCAGGAAAGAGAGATAATATCCCAGAGAGAAAAACCCTTCTGGAGTGAGGCGAATATTGATG
>JAISRE010000041.1 GCA_031273805.1 Synergistaceae bacterium
CGTGGAATACTGACCTGCGATTTATATCAGGTACACCGGTCATGTGAGCGATTCCGCTCATCTCGTCAACAACCGGCGGATCAACGACATATGCGTACATGCATCCCGCAATGTTAGCCAGCCTAATGGCCATAGGAGCGCCGAGGTTCATCGGGCTGTCCCCATACTTGCAGGATAAAAGATCTTCTATCATCTCCATGCTTATCTGATATACTCCGCCATCCAGAGGATGCAGCATCCCTCCCACAGATACGAAGGCGCCTATATCACTCAACGCTTCTCCCCTGGAATCCATAGCCTCCTTCACCTTTCCGGCACGATATTCCTCTTGTGATATCATGTTTGGAAAGAGCTCCAGATCGGACAAATTATATGTTTGAATCTCACTCCACAGGAGGCTGTAATTCTCGAAAAGCGCGATCTTTGTATAGTTGTAGTATGGACTCAATGCCAAAATTTTCACTGTATTCAGCCCCCCCGATGGCCTCACTATATATTTTTACCATAAATGAGCAAGCAAAGGATACACCATCTATGATATTCTGAACAGGTATTTGATATTAGCAGATTGAAAGGCTGCAAAAAATGCATAGTTTTTTCGCTTTGATATTCCTGTATTTCATAGGAACACTAGGATATATCGCGTTTAAGAGATTACATCTGCCCCTCCCCGCGCTGTTGGGTTCCCTCACAGTGACAGCGGCGCTGGCCCTGTTTGGAAAATACCCTCAGGCGCCGGTCGATAGTCTCTCAGCCCTGTGCAAGGTCGCAATAGGGATAATGATGGGGAGAAGACTCGACAGAAACGCCGTAAAGCTGCTTCGCTCGATGGCAGCCCCGGCAATTCTGATTTGCGCATGGATGGTAGCGCTTTCAGCCGCAAGCGGCCTTCTGATGGGCAGTCTCTCCGGAATCGCGCCATCTTCAGCGCTGATAGGCTCGACGACAGGAGGCGTCAGCGAGATGGCCATATTCGCCCTCTCGCAAAACTATGACGCCGCTACGATAACCATCATAAGCGTATCGAGGCTGGTGGGTACTCTTATCGTCATACCGTGGATTGCCAGAAGGTGGTCTGGACACAAGCATGCAGAGGTCCCTCCAGTTGAAATGGAACCATATTCTCAATCGTCGCGCGCGCTTCATGAATATGAAACGATGTCGGCAGCGCAAACTTTATCAGTGGCGCTGTTATCCATTGCCGCCGGTATCCTGTTCAGCCATGCGGGAATACCGGCCGGCATGATGCTTGGAGCGCTTGCCGCAAGCGGTGGAGCTACGCTCGTGCTGGGGAGGAGTCTGAAGTTTCCACCCCTGATACTCGCAGCTGCTCAGATCGGCATAGGAATAGCGATAGCCAGACAGTTTGGGCCGGAGCAGAGGGAGTATCTCACTCAATTCAGGTTCCTCTTCTCGATCATCGTCTCAGGAGCGTTCACAATTGCGGCGTCGCTGTTGCTCGCGTACATACTCCACAAGATGACGGGCTGGGATACTCTCACATGTCTACTGTCAGCGTCAGCGGGGGGAATCAGCCAAATGGTCGTACTCGCTGAGGATATGAACGCGGACGTTCTCACTGTCGGCATACTGCACCTCGCCAGATATCTGGCTATAGTATCTTGCATGCCGTTGCTGATAATCCTGATATTAGAGCGATAACATAATCCCTTAAATACCCGCAGCCAATAAATGACAAAATGCAGCTTCGGCGCTCTCTCAAAAAAAGCGACTTACCCTTGGGCAGCCGCTTTTTTACCGCAAAAAATAATGACCAGGCGGAAGAGAATTATTTCTTTTTACCTGTATTGACGGCATCCTTAAGAGCTTTCCCCGCGCGAAACACGGGAACTTTTTTCGCGGGAATGTCGATTTCCTCCTTCGGATTCTGAGGGTTGCGTCCTTTGCGCGCCGAACGCTGCTGCACCTCAAACGTACCAAAACCTACGGCCTGAATCTTCTCACCCTTTGAAAGAGCTCCTTGAATCGCATGAAAGAACGCGTCAACCACCTCCGCCGCTTTTTTCCTGGTTAAACCCTCTACTGATGCTGCCACTTCATTTGCCAATTCCGCCTTTGTCACTCTCACGTCACCTCCGTTAAATTTTTAAGACCTCCGCATCGGAAGCCGTGCCACTGGATTACATCAACGTATTTGCCGCCCCTAGTAAAACAATAGAGTAATTATGCATATAAACCGTGTTCTGGTCAAGCTTTTCTTGAAATAACTCTATCATTCTGCTTGTTTCTGAAGAAAATTCTCAGTGGAACTCCAGAATAATCAGCCATTTTACGGATAATGTTCTCCAAACGACGCTCAAAGGACCTCGTGACCATGCGGTCATCATTGACAAAAAAGACAAACGCGGGAGGGACTCCGTCCGCCTGAGTGCAGAACGATATCTTGAGATACCTCCCCCTGCCGTCCCCCGGCATTCGCTCGAACGCCAAGACTTCGCTCACAAGGCGATTCAACTCGGAAGTCGAAATCCGTCTTCTTCTGTTTTCGTCAACTGCCGCAAGATGCTGATGCAGTCGCGACACCCCGCGTTTTGTCAACGCGGACAGAAAAAGTATGGGGACGTGGGAGGCGAATGGCAGCTCGTCCTTCAGGAGCGCTCGCGTCCTATCCCCCACTTTCGGGTCATTGGGCGCCAGGTCCCACTTATTCACAGCGATTACCAATCCCTTGCCCCGCTCCAGCACGTGGCCTATAAGGCGCTTGTCCTGATCCGTGACGAGCTCCGACGCGTCAAGCATCACTATCGCCACGCGGCATTTGTCAATGGCCTGATATGTCCGCACATTCGAATAGTACTCCACATTCGTGTTCACCCGGGCCTTGCGGCGCAGGCCGGCGGTATCCAGAAAACGGTACCTGGCGCCGTCCAGCTCGACTATCGTGTCGACGACATCTCTAGTTGTGCCGGGTATTTCCGAGACAAGAGAGCGCTCTTGACCTGCTAGAACGTTAAAAAGGCTCGATTTACCCGTGTTGGGACGCCCGACCAATGTGACCGGTATCTCGTCTGACTCCTCGAACTCCGCCGGAGATTCGTCTTCAGGCAAAAACGCCACCATCTCCTCCAGCAGCTCACCCATGTTGAAATTATGCTCCGCGCTCACGGGAAGCACCTTGTCAAACCCAAGAGACGACGCGTCATAGGCTGCGTCGACACGGGCGGGGTTATCCAGTTTGTTCACTGCGACCACGACGCGCCTGCCCCCTTTGCGCAGCAGCAGCGCTATCTCGGAGTCCATTACGGTAACTCCTTCGCGCCCGTCCAAAACGAAGACAACTCCATCGCTCTCACTGAGCGCGTGTTCAACCTGGCGCTCCATCTTCGCCATTATCTCGGGATACCCGTCCTCGGTTTCACCCATTATCCCGCCCGTGTCCACGATGTAGAAGCGGTGACTGTCCCAGACCATCTCGCCATACAACCTATCCCTGGTAACGCCCGGAAAGTCGTCGACTATGGCCTCGCGCCGACCCAGCAATCTATTGAAAATCGACGATTTCCCGACGTTAGGTCTTCCAACTATTGCAATAATGCCCAATGGATCACCAGCTTTGTTCATATTTTTTAAGGCTTCTGCGATACTATAGCAGAATAACCGATTTTTGAGGATAGCGCCAGAGAACAGCCCGTGATAATGACATTAAAGGTTATAATACGGCAGGGATGAAAAAATAAAACGGTTGGCGAGGTGCTGTAAAATGTGTGGGATCATGGGATATGTCGGCAAGTCACCGGCGTCAGAGATAATTCTCGAGGGGCTCGCCAGGCAGGAGTATAGAGGATATGATTCAGCTGGTATAGCGCTTCGCTGCGATGAGAAGATCATAAATGCCAAGATAGTCGGAAGAGTCGCCGAGCTCGCCCGGAGGATGAAGGATCTGCCCCCGGAGTGTGCCGGAGCGGTATCCGGCATCGGACATACAAGATGGGCAACGCACGGAGGGGTTACGGAGACTAACGCCCACCCGCACGAGAGCGCGGATGGGATGGTGGTGCTGGTTCACAACGGAATTATAGAAAATTCGCGTGAAATACGCGCCCGCCTCGAATCTGAGGGGATCAAATTCATCACCGAAACGGACACGGAGGCGTCATGCCAACTGCTGGCCAAATTTTACAGGGAGTGCGGGGGCGACGCTCACTCCGCCATGAGCAAACTTACCATATCGCTCACCGGAGCGTTTGCGCTTGTAATAATGTTTCTCGACAGGCCGGGCGAGATCTGGTGCGCCCGAAAGGGCTCTCCTCTGGTGGCGGCGAGTGACGGAAACGCCAGTTACTGCGCATCTGACCCGACTGCTCTGCTCAACTACACGCACGATCTTTTTTTCCTGGAGGAGGGCGAGATGGCGTTGCTTGAACCAGGGACGTGCGCGTTCTTCAACTTCGACGGGACCACTCGAACAAAAGAGTCGATCAACCTTAACTGGAACAGCGTGATGACCGACAAGGGGCCTTACGAGCACTTCATGCGCAAGGAGATAGAGGAACAGCCGGACGTGCTGCGTCTCACGATCGACACGCACACAGTCGTGGCTAACGTCGCAATGGACAGGGACTTCAATCTCCCCAGAGGTATCATGAAAAAAATCCGCCGGGTGCAGTTCATCGCGTGCGGCACGTCCCACTACGCCACTCTGGTCGCCCGCGACATACTGGAGTCTCTGGACAACAATCTGGACACCAGGGTCGAGGTGGCCTCCGAATACCGCTACCGCAACGTGACCGGCGGCGACGACACACTGGCTGTATTCGTCTCGCAGAGCGGAGAGACGGCAGACACACTGGCAGCGGCGCGTCTCGCAAGAGCTATGGGAACCCACTGCGTGGCTGTAACCAACGTCAGGGGGTCCACCATCGACCGTGAGGTGCCTCATACACTGCTGTCGCTGTCAGGACCGGAGATAGGAGTTGCCGCCACAAAGACCTTCATGGGACAGATCAGCTTGCTTACCCTGCTCGTGATGTGGCTCCTCAAGGATCGCGGAACCCTGTCCGCAAACGACGAGGCAAGGCTCATCAGCGGACTCAGGTCCCTGCCGACGCTTCAGCAGGAGATTATAGGACGTGAGAACGAAATAAAGGTTCTCGCCGAAAAGTACTCCGGCTCGAAGGGATTTTTCTTCATAGGACGCAGGGAGTGCGTGCCCCTCACCATGGAAGGGGCGTTGAAGCTGAAGG
>JAISRE010000082.1 GCA_031273805.1 Synergistaceae bacterium
GGTCACTGGATTCTGATGCGCTATAACCCGATGCTTGTTGCGGAGGGTAAGAACCCGCTGTCGATAGACAGCAAGGCGCCGACGCTTCCGCTGGCAGACTACATATATCAGGAGGTCCGTTACAAGGCGCTGCAGAAGTCATCGCCAGAAGTAGCCGCTATGCTCCTCGCGGAAGAGGAGAAAGAACTCAAGCTGAAATGGCGCTACTATCAACACCTGGCAGCCATGGACTACTCCGCCTGAGCGAGCTTCAGGCAGTCTGTTGTCTCGGCAAAGTGCCTTCTGTGACAACAAATGCAACGAGCGCCAGATGGGGTTGACGGATAAAAGAAAACCTGTAGAATACGGAATGTTCGTTTCTTAGACGCAATGCGCCGGTGTAGCTCAGTTGGTAGAGCAGCGCACTCGTAATGCGCAGGTCTCCGGTCCGAGTCCGGACACCGGCTCCAGAGATAGCAAGGCCTCAGAGGAAATCTCTGAGGCTTTTTGATTTGGTTTGGTACAATATTGGTACAAAATCTCCACAGCCATCACTCAAGCGGGCCAATGCCACGCTAAGAGCGGCAAGTGTGATTGACTCAACGCCATTTTAGTGATTCACGGATCAAAAATTACAGCCTCGGGTCAATGGGCTCGCTCTCCATGGCGAGCACGGCATATACGCACTCGTGTACTCTGTAAAGTGGTTCGGCCTTCACAAATCGTTCGAGCGACTCCATCCCGAGGGAGAACTCGGCCAGGGCCAGGCGGCTTTTTTTCGAGATGGAACGCTTCTTGAGTCGCGCAAGATGGTCCGGCAGCGTATATTCCGGGCCGTAAATAATTCGCAGGTACTCCCTTCCCCGGCATTTTACGGCGGGTTGTAACAGTTTGCCGTCCTTTTTCGCGATGAAATCCAGCGGTTTCACCACCATGCCCTCGCCGCCCGAGTCGGTGAGACGCCCCCACCAGTCTACGCACTCCGTGATACTCGTCTCATCGCTCAAGTCGACCGCGATATGGTTTGTCGAAACGAAAATAGGGTCGCCCCCGGTCATGTATTGGCTGATTATATCCATATGCGCGAGATGATTGGCGTCGTTCCATACCCTCCCCTCTGTGGCCAGGATGTGGAAGGGCGCGACGCGGTAATCCTCCAGACCGCGCACCGGCCAACAGTATCGCCGATACGCGTCCCGGTACAAGCCGAGACATTCGCGCCGCTGTCTGTATGATTCCAATACAGCGTGCAAATCCACATTTTGACCGGAGGCGCCTTCACTCACGGCAAACGAGTCGGCAGGGCTCGCGGCGATTGACTCCAAAGATTTTATCGCGCCGCCAAGCCCAAACAGGCCAGATTTTCCTGTCGGGGCGTACTGTTCTTTCAGCAGTTTTTGAGCTTTCGCGGACCACGGCATAAGCTCCGTGTCGAGACATACCCAATCAGTTTTGAAATCCTTCCAGAAGTCTGTCCTCTCCAGTTGGACGCCAAGCCGGCGCAGAATTTCCAGCTCTTTATCGGAGTCATTTTCATCGAAGAACTGCCTGCCGGTTCGCGTGTAGATCAAGCCGGCCGAGCCATCATCCACATGAAAGCGGGATTTCGCGGCTTGCGCGTCGCGGCACAGCACAATCACGGAGCGGCTGCCCATGTGTTTCTCCTCGCAGACGACACGCTCGATGCCGCGTTTTTTATAGTAGTTCAAGGCTTCGAGCGGATGTTCCAGGTACTCGTCCTGATCGCTCGTCGAGCAGGGCGACATGGTTGGCGGCAGGTAAACGAGCCAGCGCGGATCGGCTGCAAAACGGCTCATTATCTCGATGGCGGCCGCCGAGTTTTCCTCCTCCACCATGATTGTCCCGTGCAGGCGCGTCGAAATGCGCCTGCGCCCCAGAACATCCTTAATGTCAAGCATATCGCCGTGCTCCGCGTCTTCGGCGAGAGGTTTGGCCGAAGTGTAATATTCCCTGTGTGCTTTGACCCGTGTCAGCGTCCTTTCGGGGTAGTTCAGCGCGGTGAGACTGCCGCCGAAGACGCAGCCTGTGTCCACGCAAAACGTATTGTTTATGTTCTGCGTCTCCGCAAAAGGCGTGTGTCCATACACGACGAGGGCGCTTCCTCGGTAGTCTTCAGCCCAGTCGAGACGCACTGGAAGACCGAATTCGTCGGTCTCGCCAGTTGTCTCTCCGTAAAGGCAGAACGAGCGCACCCTTCTCGACGAGCGCCCCTGATATTTTTCCTTTAAACCAGCGTGGGCAACCACAAGCCTGCCGCCGTCCAGAACATAATGGCTCACGAGGCCGTCGAGAAAGATACTGACGGAATCCCGGAACTCATGAGATTCCCTCTCCATCTGTTCGATCGTTATATCGAGCCCGTGCGTGAGTTGAACATCCGCGCCCTTCAATTTCTTCAGCAGCTTCATGTCATGATTGCCAGGCACGCAGAGCGCGGATCCGCTCGCTGTCATGTTCATGACGAGACGCAGCGTTTTTACATTTTCCGGCCCCCGGTCGCAGAGGTCGCCGAGAAATAT
>JAISRE010000110.1 GCA_031273805.1 Synergistaceae bacterium
CAGAAGAACCGCCGAGGTGCTGGACGACGCCGGCATTTCATGGACTGGGCTGGCTTATGGCGACGTCAAGCCAAACGAGGCTTTAGTGGTTGATTACAGCGGTCTGCGCTTTGCGTTCATCAACTTCACGTATGGAAGCAACATGCCAGTTAAATCGATCACCTCCGCAGAGCCGGGTTCGGGCGATGTTCACCTGAACGTAATATCGAACAATGCCGTTCTGGAGGGGCTCAAAAGCGCCAGGGAGTCGAATGCGGACGTGATAGTGGCCTCCTTTCACTGGGGAAACGAATATCAGTTCGTGCCCTCGAAACGGGTGCGAGAGATTGCGTCGCTCTGCGTCGAGGGAGGAGCTGATCTGGTGATCGGCACGCATCCTCACGTTCTTCAGCCGATAGAGGTGGTCAGCGCGGATTTTGGACGACGCGCCCTCGTGGCCTACTCGCTGGGCAACTTTGTATCTCATCAGCGCACAAAGCCGAGGGAAAGAAGCGTCGTGCTCGCTGTCGATGTCGAAAAAAACGCGGATGAACGCGCGCGTATATCACGCGTCTCCGTCGCTCCGGTATGGGTCTCTGCTGTCGGTCGGAAGGGGCGCAAGAGGATCGAGGTCGTCTACGCCGGATCGAGCGACAGATTCAACCACGCGGGTTTGAACGCTGACTCTCTGAAATCCGCGCGGAGCGCCGGGGCTTCGGTTATAGAGTTTCTGGGAGCTGCCGCGAGTCCTGATATTGAAGGTTTTTATACAGTGTGGGACGAAGCGTCGCGAGACGTTTTGCCGAAGAGCAGGAGCAAAACGCCGGAGTGACGCGTGCGCGCTGGTTGAACATATAAAGCAAAGCAGAGGGCTCTTGAGATTTCGAGCCCTCTGCCAGTTCTCTGCTTGGTCAGTTCGCGTCCTATGCGCGCCTCTTGTCAGCCGCTTTCGTCACGATCAAACAGGTTAGCAGCGCAATGACAGCCGCAGTGCCGGCGTCGCATCCGCCGCTGCCTCCGTTGACATTGTCGCCGTTATCGTAGTCGTCGTCATCGCCGCCGCCTGACGCTGTCTTGAGGGTTGTCAGAGCCATCGGGTCGATTACAACTTTCGGTTCGTCCTCCCAATCATAGACGCTGTTGTCCTGTATCGCTGCGCTCAAATAATAGACCCCGTCAGTCTCTATCACCAGGGACTTCGGCAGTGCCTTGCCGTCTCTGCAGGTGATGGATATCAGAGCGTTTTCTATTTCCTCCGGTGACGGCGCTGACATGAGACGATCCGTCAAGCCGTCTTTCTTCTGCTTCAGGACGATGAGGTCCCCTATGGTCTTGCCGGTGAATTCGTTGAGGTTCATCCTGAGCGTGAACAGCGCGATTTTGCCTTCCTCCGAGACCCGGGCCGACAGTATCGGGAGCATTTTTACGTTGTCCCTGTCGATCTGCGCTGCGTTCCCGCTCTCGTAGAGCCCACTCAGCAGCGACTCCTTGTCAGCGAGCGCCACTCCGCCTTCGACGGTGACAAATTCCGCCAGCCCTTCGGGAATGCTCTCGAGATCTTCAGCGCTGATCAGGCTGACGCTTGCTGCGGGCTCCACATCCGGTTTGTCCGGCGTTATGATCTGCGTCACGAGCTCCGGTGTGCCGATGCTCTCGTGCTCGACCACCGTGTCGCTGCCGCCGGATGGATACGCCGGTATCTCGATCTCGAGCGGTTCGCTCTCGTTTCCCGCCTCGTCTGCTACGACGATATAGATATCCTTCGCGCCCTCCGTGAGACCGGTCAAGGTTATCGTCTGCTCCTCAGTGTCGCAGTCCGTTCCGCCTGTGCTCGTGTCGATCGTCGGTATCTCCTCGCCGGATTCGACGACTGCGTAATAATATGTGCCGTCCTCGCTGCTGGTGAACTTAACGGTCGCCTCCGCGTCGCTCAGGCGCACTGACGCGCCCCCTGTGAGCACAGGCGCCTCGATGTCGTCGTCATCGCCGGACGCTGTCTTGAGGGTTGTCAGAGCCATCGGGTCGATTACAACTTTCGGTTCGTCCTCCCAATCATAGACGCTGTTGTCCTGTATCGCTGCGCTCAAATAATAGACTCCGTCAGTCTCTATCACCAGGGACTCCGGCAGGGCATTGCCGTCTCTGCCGGTGATGGATATCAGAGCGTTTTCTATTTCCTCCGGTGACGGCGCTGGCATGAGGCGCTCCGTCGAGCCGTCTTTCTTCTGCTTCAGGACGATGAGGTCCCCTATGGTCTTGCCGGTGAATCCGTTGAGGTTCATCCTGAGCGTGAACAGCGCGATTTTGCCTTCCTCCGAGACCCGGGCCGACAGTATCGGGAGCATTTTTACGTTGTCCCTGTCGATCTGCGCGGCGTTCCCGCTCTCGTCGAGCCCACTCAGCAGCGCCTCCTTGTCGGCGAGCGCCACTCCGTCTTCGACGGTGACAAATTCCGCCAGCCCTTCGGGAATGCTCTCGAGATCTTCAGCGCTGATCAGGCTGACGCTTGCTGCGGGTTCAACATCCGGTTTGTCCGGCGTGATGATCTGTTGATCAGTCACGAGCTCCGGTGTGCTGATGCTCTCGTGCTCGATCACCGTGTCGCTGTCTTCGGATGAATACGCCGGTATCGCGATCTTGAGCGGTGCGCTCTCGTTTCCCGCCGCGTCAGCTGCGACGATATAGATATCCTTCGCGCCCCCCGTGAGACCGGTCAGGGTTATCGTCTGCTCATCCGTGCCGCAGGGCGTTCCGCCCGTGCTCGTGTCGATCGTCGGGATACCAGCGCCGGATTCGACGACTGCATAATAATATGTGCCGTCCTCGCTGCTGGTGAACTTAACTGTCGCCTCCGCGTCGCTCAGGCGCACTGACGCGCCGGGCGTAAGAGCAGGCAAGACGGTGTCAGGCGGAGAGGGTATCGCGATCTTGAGCGGTGCGCTCTTGTTTCCCTCCGCGTCCGCTACGACGATATAGATATCCTTCGCGCTCCCCGTGAGACCGGTCAAGATTATTATCGTCTGAGCATTCGTGTAGCAGGGCGTTCCGCCTGTGCTCGTGTCGATCGTCGGGATACCCGCGCCGGATTCGACGACTGCGTAATAATATGTGCCGTTCTCGCTGCTGGTGAACTTAACTGTCGCCGCCGCGTCGCTCAGGCGCTGTGCCTCGACCTCTGCCAGCACAGGCGATACGGTGTCAGGCGGAGAGGGTATCGCGATCTTGAGCGGTGCGCTCTTGTTTCCCGCCGCGTCCGCTGCGACGATATAGATATCCTTCGCGCCCCCCGTGAGACCGGTCAGGATTATCGTCTGAGAATTCGTGTAGCAGGGAGTTCCGCCTGTGCTCGTGTCGATCGTCGGGATATTCGCGCCGGATTCGACGACTGCGTAATAATATGTGCCGTTCTCGCTGCTGGTGAACGTAACTGTCGCCGCCGCGTCGCTCAGGCGCACTGACGCGCCCTCCGTCAGCACAGGCGATACGGTGTCAGGCGGAGAGGGTATCGCGATCTTGATCGGTGCGCTCTTGTTTCCCGCCGCGTCAGCTGCGACGATATAGATATCCTTCGCGCCCCCCGTGAGACTGGTCAGGATTATCGTCTGAGAATTCGTGTAGAAGGGGGTTCCGCCCGTGCTCGTGTTGATCGTCGGGATATTCGCGCCGGATGCGACGACTGCGTAATAATACGTCCCGTTCTCGCTGCTGGTGAACTTAACTGTCGCCGCCGCGTCGCTCAGGCGCACTGCCTCGCCAGCTGTCAGCACAGGTGATACGGTGTCAGGCGGAGAGGGTATCTCGATCTTGAGAGGTGCGCTCTCGTTTCCCGCCGCGTCCGCTGCGACGATATAGATATCCTTCGCGCCTGCGGTGAGGTTATTCAAGGTTATCGTCTGCTCCTCCGTGCCGCAGGGCGTTCCGTCAGTGTCCGTATCGATCGTCGGGGGTTCCGCGCCGGATGCGACGACTGCGTAATAATACGTCCCGTTCTCGCTGCTGGTGAACTTAACGATCGCCGCCGCGTCGCTCAGGCGCTGCGCCGTGCCGGACGTGAGCACAGGCGAGACGGTGTCGTCGTTATTGCCGCCGCCGGATGAATACGCCGGTATCGCGATCTTGAGCGGTTCATTCTTGTTTCCCGCCGCGTCCGCGACGACGATATAGATATCCTTCGCGCCTGCGGTGAGGTTGGACAGGGTTATCGTCTGCTCATCCGTGCTGCAGGCTATTCCGCCCGTGCTCGTGTCGATCGTCGGGATACCCGCGCCGGATGCGACGACTGCGTAATAATCTGTGCCGTCCTCGCTGCTGGTGAACTTAACGGTCGCCGCCGTGTCGCTCTGGCGCACTGTCGTGCCTGCTGTCAGCACAGGCACCTCGGTGTCAGACGGAGAGGGTATCTCGATCTTGAGCGGTGCGCTCTCGTTTCCCGCCGCATCTGTTACTACGATATAGATATCCTTCGCGCCTGCGGTGAGGTTATTCAGGGTTATTGTCTGCTCCTCAGTGTCGCAGGGCGTTCCGCCCGTGCTCGTGTCGATCGTCGGGGTTTCAGCGCCGGAGTCGACGACTTCGTAATAATATGTGCCGTCCTCGCTGCTGGTGAACTTAACTGTCGCCGCCGCGTCGCTCAGGCGCTGTGCCTCGACCTCTGCCAGCACAGGCGCGGTCTCGTCGGGGACATAAGCGCCGATATTCTTGAGTTCCGGGTACAGCTCGCCCTGCTTCCACGGCGCGGCGCCGCCGGTTCTTGTACCGTTAAGAGCCGCGAGCACAGTGCCATTCGTGAATGCTTCTGCTGTCTGCTTGTGGATTACGGTTTTGACTAAATCGGTTCCGAAACCGTCTTCGCCGTTGAGGCTTGCATTATTTTTTGCTAATTGCATCCCTATGCCTTCGAGGAAGTGTATGTTGCTGTAACGCTGGATAATATAAACGTCATCGGCGAGAACGCCGCCGATAATATTCCGGTAAACACCGGAACCTGCGATATTGCCGTAACTGAACGAATCACTGACACTGTAATTTGGCCAATTCTTCATATAAGTATCAGAGCCGGCGAAAAGCCCTCCGCTTGTATTATTTATATTACCAGTCTGACTGCTTTCTACTACGCCGACGTTATAGCAGTCAGAAATGATAAATATCTCTTGTGGGGTTTCTTGAATCCCAGATGCCGTAGCCACTAACCCTCCAACCGACGCACCTGAAATTTTGCCTTCATTCCCGCAGTAGCGTATCTCTCCCAAAAGGTTGCCGACGATTCCGCCGACCTTTGAACCTCCACTTATCGATGCTCTATTGATACAATGGAGTATCTTGCCCGGTACGGGAACGCCATTTACCGTCTTGTATTTATTGTATGCCGCGATACCGCCCACAAAAGATTCGGTTGACGGCAAAGACGATTCAATAGTTCCCGTGACGGTGACATATTCAATTGTGCCGTAGTTAATCGTGGCTACGCCCGCGAGCGCGCGTATACCGTGAAAATCCACATCAAGATTGAGGTTTCTGACTACGCCTCCTGTCCCGATTGTATCAAACAGCGCGATATTATTTGCCTCGGGAGCTTGTGTGGCGGTTTTTGACAGCGTCAGCTTGTGTCCGTTCCCATTGAACACGCCGATATACGCTATGGAACTGTCGTTGTAGTACGCCCTCCCCGTTTTGCCGATAGCTGTCCAGTTGTCAACCGTCAGGCTAGCGGTGAGTTCGGCGCACAGGGTTGTTTCTCCGTTCGTGACCCGTTCAGCGAAGCTAAGCAGTGCATCATTCGTGCCTATCTGCAATGGATTGTCAGGCGAACCGTCGCCCGTGTCCTCAGCGAAGGCGGTGGCTGATAGAAGCGAGAAAGCCATAAAAGCGGCGAGCAGCGCCGTCATAATTCTCTTCAAAAAATATCATCCTTTCTCAATTATACGGTTGACATTACGCTTTTACCGCAGGCGCGCCGCAAGAACCCCTGCGGCGAGCCTGACCGATAACAGCAGTCAATTAACTCCGTTCGGAAAAATTTCGGGCGGAATTGCCAGATATGCCGGGTTCCAGAACAGCGCCTCTATATCCCCGCTTTTGACTGATGTAAGCGACAGATTGACCTGGCATTCCAAATATGGTGCATAACTCGCATTCAACAGCGTATAAACATCCGGAATTTCCGCGGTATCACCTCTAATAGCGATGCTGACATATTGACTGGAGTATCGATCCCACACGTCAATACTGTCTATTCCCAGAACGTATTCCGCCTTAGACTGGTCATCATAATCCGGAAGAAACTGCGGATGCAGAGCGAGTATATACTTATCTCCTACGTGATTAAATATCTCAATCGTGTTATAGCCGAGATACACTGGCGTAGGCTCTCCACTAATAACTAACGTATCCGTGAATTCTACTGACAAGTCATCGTCTGCCCACCAGAGCAGTTCGGTATACGGATCCGGCGTATAGCCAACTACCGGACCCGTTGCGAACGCGAAGCCTGCCACACCGAGCGCCATAACCAGCGCGAGTACAAAGGACAGGATTTTCTTGTTGATCGTTTTCATGTCGTTATTCCTCCAGGTTGAATTTTTCGTTCGGGCTTCATAACCGATCCGCTCCTAAAACACAGCCGCCCGCCGCCGTGTCTTCGTTCGAGATGCCGTCGATTGCGATCGATCTTGAGGAAAATACATTCGCGCATGGTTTTTATTTTACATTCGCTGTTCACCTCCCAACTAACCGCGCCGGCAGGGGCGGTATCCGGCAGAAAATGCTCCAACAGCCGCCGCTCGTCCCTTGCGTCAGCGCGGCGTTTCCTGTGCCTTTTTGTGTTGAATTTCCGTTACCGTTTCTATATTAAGATGTTTTTCATCCGCTGCGAAGCCCCCGGGGGGGATATTTGATAATTTGATAATTTGATAATTCAATAATTTGATAATTCAGCGTTTCCCTATAGACCGTGATCGCTCAAAAATGCGTTGTCGCTCAATAAGGCCATAGGGCTGCCCTCCCACGCTGCGCGGCCTTTGTGGAGTAACACGGCGCGCATGCAGAGCATGGAGGCCATTTCAAGGTCGTGCGTAGCGATTATCATCGATTTGCCGAGGCCGTTCAGTGTGTCGATCAGGTTGCGCCGCGCTCTGGGGTCGAGCGCCGAGGACGGTTCATCCAGCAGGATGACCTCCGGGTCCATGACGAGTATGCCGGCTAAGGCCACTGCGCGTTTTTCACCGCTCGACAGACGATGGGGCGGACGGTCCGCGAGATGTTGGATATGGAGCTGTTCGAGGTACGACCGCGCGCGCGCGTGAGCCTCCTCGGTTTTGACGTTTCGCGCCGTCAGCCCGAACGCTACGTCCTCCAGAACGCTCGGCATGAACAGTTGGTCGTCGGGCTCCTGAAACACCAGGCCAGCTGCGTCCTTGAGCGCCTGCAGGTTCTGCCCGGCTGTCTCGCCGCGCAGCGCGATTTCGCCTCTCTGTGCGGCGAAACAGCCGGCCAGATGCATGAGGAGCGTGGACTTGCCGGATCCGTTGGCGCCGATCAGCGCCATCTTGTCCCCATCCATCAGCCGCAGTGACACGTCGCGCAGAGCAGGGGTTCCGTCCGGGTAATCGTATGAGAGGCCCCTTACCTCCAGCAGAGGCGGCATTTACAGGCTCATCCGAGTGATCGAAATGGCCGCAAGGCAGGCGGAGTTCAGAAAAAAAATTGCGCAGAGCGCCCATTCCCTCCACGTCCATACCTGCCTGTCCGGCCGTGAAAAGCCCGACATGCCGCCTCTGCATCCGATAGCTAACGCAGCGCGCTCCGCCCTGTCGGAGCTGTGAACGAGGGTTGTGCCAACCATGCAGGCGTATGCCTTGTACGTCTGCATCCCCTTCATCCTCGGCGAACGGAGGCAGAGCGCCCTCCCCATCGTGGCCATACGGTCGGCCAGGAGGAAGACATATCGCATTGTGAGGAGCAGGAGCATCCTGAGTTTGACGGGAAAATGAAGCGCCGCGAGCGCGTCGTTTATCCCAGTTATCCCCATAGACGCTGCCATCTTAAGAAGTGGTATCGATATTATATTCAGCTTCCAGATTATTAATATCGCCATTTTCATCCCATCTGCCGAGAAAAAAACGAGGACCCTGTCGCCGGGGTATGTCAGCGGCAGAAAAAACAGGACGAGTACGCTTACCTTGTTGACTCCGGCAAGCATGCGGAAAATGCGCGGCATTGACCGGCGTCCATCGATACATAACAATAACAGAGGAAGAACGCTCCCTGCCGCAAGCGCATGCACGCTGTCGAGTGCGGCTATAGTGACGGCAAGACAGAACGCGCATATCACCCTGCATCTTGGGTCTACCGCGTCGAGCCGCGACTTACAGGCGCACTCCTCAAAAATACGCACGGAGTCCAATATCATAACCTGTCCACCCCCTTAAGCATGTCGGGGAACGCGCGTCTCAGAAACATCGTCATAAAGAGCGTTGTAACGCCCTCCACCACTGCCAGAGGTACGTGCACCGCAAAGATCGTCTTGGCAGTGAGCATCATATCGGGGTCAGAGAGCGCAAGCCATAGCCCCACCAACAGAGCGCTCGTCATGACGGCGAGGAATCCGGCGGCAAACGACGCGACCGATGCCAGACGCAGGTTCCTCGAACGTGTGGCCGCGCCAAAGACCAGGTACGCCAGGACGGCGGGAGTCGCCATGGAGGCGGTGTTTGCCCCAAGCACAAGCAGCCCGCCGAATTGAAAGAGGACCGCTTGCAGCAAAAGAGCCGTAAAAATAGCGGGGAATGAAGTCCACCCGAGTATGAGCCCTATCGGCCCGATCAGGGAGAGATGCGTCGAGCTGGGACCCAGCTTTACGTTGATCAGCGAGGCCAGAAAGAATACGGACGAGGCCATCGACACGCGGACAATTCTGTCCGAGTCCATTTTTTTGAGCCCCCACGCAACCCCTGCCCCCGCTATCGCCCACCCGGCGGCCAGCGCCGACGGAGAGAGAAACCCCTCGCTTATATGCATTTCCGCAGCCTCACAAACACGGCTATGTTAAAAATAAGGCTGACCCCGAGCAAAGATCGGATGAAAAGATCAGCCCCCTGCGGGAGAGAGGATTCTGCGGCGGCGGGCAACGCGTTCCCGTCGCCGCCATTCAGGAAATCGGACGTTATGGGTATTTTTGCCTCCGCCCTGTGCCCCTCCTCGTCCCTGACGACAACCCTCCACTCTCCCTCCGCAGTCGGTATGAAGGAGCAGCGGCCGAATTCGTCGGTGCGCCCGGATTGAAACGCGTTCTTTTCGTCCTGCGGCGAATAAACCCTGGCGTCCAAATACGCCATCGTCTCCCCTGTGGAGTAATAAAACTCCAGCGCGATAGCTTTTTTTGCGGACCGTCTGTAGCCGACGCCGTGGGCAGATACAGCCTCCGGCCTCGCAAAGGCGAGAAGAACCGAAACAAGGATTACGGAGCAAAGAGATAAGAACAGGCCTCGAGAATGCCTGTGTTGTCCTGTTATTTCGAGGTTTCGGTCCTTGACTCGCATTTGAGTCATACTCCTCTACTTCACCTGGATCGACAAAATGGAGCGCAGGGAGCGGGAGTCGTATTCTCCGGGGACTCCGGGCTCGTTGTCCTTCGAGGCCCTGATTATCCACAGACCGGGCGCGGTTATCTTGATGTTAGCCACTCCGTTTTCATCTGACTCGGTGTAGTAGGCGTAGGTGTTCTCATATTCCTTGACGAAGCCGTCGTAGGTGGCGAACACCGGCATGGAGGCGGGCTGCCCCTTGAAGAGGATCTTCACCTGATAGTACTGGCCAACAGAGGCGTTCGCCGGGTTTGTAATGGGCACGACCTCCAGCTCCTGCCCGACCTCTGTATTGAAATTTGTGTCGGACGCGGACGGGTTGATTATAGTTTTGACGAATTTGTCGGTAAGTGATGCCCGCACCACCTTGATGCCCTGGTCCTCCAGCGACTTGCGCGTCCCGGCCTTCCACCCGTCAGGGGTGACGGACCAGATATCTCCGATCTTATTTGCCATTACAATTGTGGAAGACGCGTCGTCCGGAATCTTTACCGAAAAGTCGATGCGGAGGTCGGGCTCGTTCGGCTTGAGGACGGATTCAACGAGCTTGCCGCTCTGGAAGATACCCGCCTTGATGGTGGATATATCCTCCACCTCTTCCTTTACTATGAAAATATGAGTGGACTGAAGCTCTATCGGAAGTTCCTCGCCCTTTGCCGCGTTAAACTTAGCGGGCTTCAGAATGAGCTCGTGAGAGAACGCAGGAACCGCAAATAAAATCAAGGACATTGCCAACGCACATAACCACTTACGCATGAATGATCGTCTCCTTAAATTTTTCGTTCGGGCTTCATGTCGCCGATCCGCTCCGAAAACACAGCCGCCCGCCGCCGCGTCTTCGTTCGAGATGCAGTCGATTGCGATCGATCCGGGAAATAAATTCGCGCGCGGTATTATTGTTTCATTTCCACCTCCCAACTAAACTCGCCGGCAGTGACGATATCCGGCAGAAAATACTCCAACAACAGCCGCTCATTCCGTAAAACGCACGGTAGTTTTGTGTTTTGCATTAAATTTTTCAGCTACCTGTTTCGATATTAAGATATTTTTCATCCACTGAGAAGCCCCGGGGGGGGATAATTCAATAATTTCTATCAAAATTATACGGGCGCATCTTGAAGACAACAAACCCCACCCGCTTTGCGGGAGCCGATCGGCGGCACGGAGCCACCGACCGCGCTGGCATCTTGAAGACAACAAACCCCACCCGCTTTGCGGGAG
>JAISRE010000127.1 GCA_031273805.1 Synergistaceae bacterium
GAGGGGGTGGACATATTGTCCGAGTCGATGGTACGCGACGAGGTTTTTTCCGAAGTAATGAAGGTAGAGAAGGACTTCTGGGGCGACAAACGCAACAGGTTCATGCAGCTGATGGAGGAGCGCCGCGAGCTGGACGCCATTTCAGAGAGGGCAAGCGCCAAAAGAGAGGGCAAGGCCGAGGGCAGGATTGAGGGTTTGGCCGAGGGCAAAGCCGAGGGCAGGGTTGAGGGTTTAGCCGAGGGCAAAGCCGAGGCAGCGCGGCGGATGTTGGCGCGCAACATGGATATATCGCTTGTCGCGGACATAACCGGACTCTCCGAGGACGAGGTACGCGCATTGGCGGAGTGACGCACTTCTGCGGGAATATTCGTCAAATTAAGTGATATGCGCGCCCCGGGGATTTGCCGAACCGGGGCGCGCATAAGGAGATGGCGGTTTTAACTCGACCCGGCAAATGTGGTGAACTCAGACGTCAATTTCTCCTTTATACTTGCAAGATCGCCGAATGCCGCCACCTTTCCCTTTTTAAACATCACGAGCCCATTCTGAGTGCCCGCTATGCCGATATCGGCCGCAGCTGCTTCCTTCGGACCGTTTACCTCACAACCCATGACGGCTATCGTCAGCCCGTCCGGCATGTTGTGCGGCAGGAGGGACTTGACCAGCTCGACTAATTCTCCGACATCCGCTCGTCTCCTTCCGCAGCAGGGACAGCTTATGATATTGACGCCGCGCTGTCTGACTTCCATGGAGCGCAGTATCGAGTATGCGACCTCCACCTCCGTAACTGATTCACCTGTCAAACTCACCCTCATTGTGTCGCCGATGCCCTGAGCGATCAGAACTCCAAGTCCGGAAGCGCTCTTCACGGCGCCGTCTATGCCGGAACCCGCCTCTGTTATACCGATGTGAAGAGGAAATGGATACCTCTCTGAGAGTATGAAGTTGGCTCGCAGAGTCTCTGTTACAGAACTTGACTTGGCAGAGATTATGATGTCCTCGAAGCCGACATCCAGAAGCGGTATCAACTGCTCTTCCACAGCGGCTACAAGGGCGCGCGACCTGTCCCCTCCATGAGATTCTATCTGACGCTTTGAGAGTGAACCTCCATTTGCGCCTATCCTTATCACAGCGCCGTTTGCCTTGGCGGCTGACAGCACTGACATCAATCCATCTCTTCCGCTCATGTTGCCTGGATTTATGCGTATAGAGCCGCAGCCGCAGTCGATGGCGGAGAGCGCAAACTTATGATTGAAGTGAATATCCGCCATAAGAGGAACAGCGGATTTTTCGACCAGTTGTCTCAGGTTGGGGCTCAGTGACTCATCCGGGAAAGCGACTCTCGCAAGCTCGCATCCGGCTTTTTTGAGCATATCGAGCTCGTCGACGCATATATCGAGGGTTTCGAGACGGGATTTCAGCATGCTTTCCACCCGCATAGGCGCCCTTCCTCCGAATTCCAGTTCTCCAATCATGACGCTTTTAGCGCTGCTCATCAAAAAGCACTCCCCAACATAGTGTTTGCCGATCATTCCTTGCCATCATTCTAGCAAATTTCGAGCATCCTGCCATTAAAAAAAGAAATCCCGATGATAGACGTTTATTTAATTTGTAAGTATAATAAATTAGCTCTGGAATCTCTGAAAAAGGGGGTAACTTGTATATGTCCGGCAAGAGGGCTGCCTGTAAAGTCGTCCCGTGCGATTTGCGGGATGAATCTTTCGTTTTCATCAGCTACGCCCACCTCGATTCCGACGTGGTGTTTCCAATCATAGAGGGAATAGGCGCCAAAGGATACGCGATATGGTACGACAAGGGCATCAACATAAGCTCCACTTGGACCGATGAAATTGCAAACGCCATAATGAACTGCTCTATATTCATAATTTTTATAACCAAAGAATCGGCTGAATCGATGTACGTAAGGTCCGAAATAGAGTTCGCACTGAACAACAAGATAAAAATTATCCCGGTTTACCTGGATGGAATGGACGTCCTGCCGCCCGGGCTTGCCCTCGGATTGAACGCGACTCAGGGGATCGTTGACGTCAGCAGCCCAGAGTCGATAGTAAATCAGATTTGCGACACGCTGACGTCCAATAACGTGGTTAAAAAGGGCGAGGCGCATGACACAAATATCAAGTACAAGAAGTATAAGAACAATCTGTCCGCGAAATTTTTCAGAATAGCGGTGATAGCGTTAGCGGTAACAGCTATCCTATACTTTAAGTTCGGCGCTGACCCCGGCTCAAAACAGGCTGACTATAGCTTTAAAATCGACAAGGCAAGTTACATGCCCGCAGAGCCGATCTTCGTCAATCTGTCCGCAGTGACGCAGAAGATGATCGAGGAAGGCGCCATTGTCGGCGTCGCGCATACCGGGGACAAACAGGGGGAATATATATCGTCCGAATTTATCGGCAATGATAAAACCAGGATAAAGCTGCGCGCGCCGCTTGAGAGAGGCGAATACGAGGTGCGCGGCTATAAGAGCGGAAACGTTTTGACGGAGCATACTCTGGTCGGCGCGTCGCCGTTTACCGTCGAGGGCGCCGCATCCGGCGAATTCTCCGTTGCGATAGACAGACGGGAGTACGCCCCTTCCGAGAACATAAAGGTAAACGTGGCGGGAGTGCCGAAGTACATGTTGGACGATAACGCAGTTGTCAGCCTCTGCAGGAGCGACGCAAAACCTGACGAGTTTATCGCCTGCGCGGTCATCGGCACAAGAGACCAGGAGTTTATATTTTACGCCCCGTCAAGCGCCGGTGAATATGAGATAAGAGGATACAGCAACAACGACGTTTTCGCGGCGCCGACCATTGTGGCCGCAGAGAAGTTCAATGTCCTGGAGGAAGAGGACGTCTCTTTTGCCGTGGAGATGGATAAACCCGTCTATGCCCCGAACGAGCCCATCACCGTGAAGGCCACGGGCGTGCACTGCAACATAGGCGGAGGGGCGATTGTCGCTATCTCCAAGGTTGGCGGCGGGCCGGGAGATTATATATCGTATGAGCGCATAAATGACAGCGATACTGTGATCGCAATGCGCGCTCCTCTCGAGAGCGGGGAATACGAGATACGAGGCTACAGGGACTGGAATGTTCTGACCGAATCTGGAATAGCCGCGAGAATCCCCTTTAAGGTTGAGGGATTGGCGGACACGGAGAGATCTGATGACATTATTGAAGAATCTTATCAACCGCAATAACAATATAGTGATACAGTGCCATGACGTCCCTGATGCCGACACCATAGCAAGCGCTTTCGTCCTGATGAGGTACGCAAAGTCGCAGGGCGCCTCCGCGCGTATGGTCTACAGCGGCAGGTCAAAGGTGACCAAGCCGAACCTCCTGCTGATGCTCAAAGTATTTCGAATACCTCTGGAGTATGTGGAGGACCTCCCGCGATGCAAGCTGCTGGTGACGGTGGACTGCCAATATGGGGCCGGCAACGTGCGCAGGTTCGATGCGGATGAAATAGCCGTGTTCGACCATCACAGCCCCGAGATACCAGAAGGCCCTTCAATCGTGATAAACCAGGCGCTTGGGAGCTGTTCTACTCTGATGTGGGACATTATACGAAAAGAGGGCTTTAACTTCGAGGCCAACCAGGACGTCTTCAACGCCCTCTACTATGGCCTGTTTACCGACACCAGCGGATTATCCGAATTGCGGCATCCGCTGGACCGCGATTTGTCTGAATTTATGCCGGTAAACTGGCCGCTGATTAAAAGGCTGAAAAACTCCATGCTCTCCAAAGAGGAGCTGGACGTCGTAGCCGGCACGCTCTCATCCTCCCGTCTCATCGGGGAGATAGGGCTGCTCAAAGCCGCGCCCTGCGACCCGAATATACTCGGCTTTTCCAGCGATATCGCGCAGCAGGTCGAGCAGTTCAACGGCTGCGTCGTTTACTGCGAATACTCTGGAGGGCTCAAATTATCCATACGAAGCTCAGTCCGCGAGATCATGGCGAAGGATCTGGCGGAATACATCACCCGCAGTGTCGGCTCCGGGGGCGGCAACATAGAGAAAGCCGGAGGGTATATCAGCCTGGAATGCGTCAACAGGGCCGCTCCGGGCATCTCGCCGGACGACTTCCTGCGAGCCCGCGTGGAGAGCTATCAGAATAATTTCGACCTGGTGTACTGCGGCTCGCACAACATCGATTTCACCTCCATGAACCTCTACCGCAAGCTGAGGATTCCTCTGGGCTACGCGCATACCACAGACATATTCACTGAGGGCGCCCAGATGTCCATCCGCACGCTGGAGGGCGATATCGACACTGCGGCTTCTCCCGGGACATATCTAATGATAGGCGTCTCCGGGGAGGTGTACCCTATTAAAAAGGACAGGTTCGACGAGTCCTACGACACCCTGGACGACTCCTACCTCCCCGAAGCGGATTACATGCCGGTGGTGAGCGACAAGGTCACAGGCATTAAAAAAACACTGCATCCATTTTCGAGGACATGCATCCCGAGAGGGGATAAATTTGTCCGCGCTGCGGAACTATCCAGGGACACCAAGGTTTTCAGCAGCTGGGACGCGGAGAAGTATTTCTACGGCAAGGCCGGGGATTATATCGCAGCCCCTGAAACTGACTTCAACGACGTGTATATCATAAACAGGGATATATTCTTCAAAACCTACTCCAAAGCGGATCAGTGAGGGATACACATTCAATCTCATTTGCCTCCTTTAACCAGCGTGTTTTTGGGCGGAGTATCGGACATGCGGTGATATAATTTTTGACAGTTGCCGATTGAACAACTTTCAATGCTTCCGCGCTTCACTAATACGCGGGCATGATACAACGCCGGCACGAGGAGGCGCCTCATGAGCTTAAACGACACACCATCATCTGAACGTGTGCATATAGGGATCTTCGGTATGCGCAACGCCGGGAAATCCAGCCTGATGAACGCGATCACGGGCCAGCCTCTCGCTATTGTGTCAGAGACTGCCGGCACGACGACCGATCCCGTCCGCAAGTCGATGGAGCTGCTGCCCGTCGGGCCGGTCCTGCTGATCGACACCCCCGGCATCGACGACGTGGGGGAACTCGGCGAAAAGCGCGTCGAAAAGGCGCGCCAGGTGCTGCGCCAGACGGATGTAGCCGTGCTCGTGATGGACGCGTCGCGCGGGAAATCCGACTCGGACGCGGCGCTGCTGCGATTGTTCGAATCGACCGATGTGCCCCACGTCACTGTTTACAACAAGTGCGACCTGTTGGAATCGCGCCCCGCTATCGATAAAGATGAGATATTCGTCAGCTCCGTCACGGGAGAGAACATCGAGGCGTTGAAGGAGCGCATTGCGGGGCTTGCGCGCGCCGAGGACGAGCGCCTCCGCATCGTAGGGGATCTCCTGCATCCATCGGATTTTGTCGTGCTGGTAGTCCCCATCGACAAAGCCGCGCCAAAGGGGCGGCTTATACTCCCGCAGCAGCAGACTATACGCGATATCCTGGAGGCCGACGCCACTGCAGTCGTAGTGAAGGAATTCGAGCTGCGCGAGACGCTCGGCGCCCTGGGCAAGCGTCCGAGAATTGTCATCACCGACAGCCAGGTATTCGCTAAGGCGTCAGCGGATACTCCAACCGACATACCGCTCACCAGCTTCTCTATTCTGATGGCCCGATACAAGGGGGTGCTTGACACCTCAGTCAGAGGCGCGCTCACACTTGAAAAAATATCGGACGGCGACAAAATCCTCATATCGGAGGGTTGTACACACCACCGCCAGTGCGACGATATTGGCACTGTAAAGCTGCCGCGCTGGATTCGGCAGTACACCGGGAAGAAACCGGATTTCGAATTTACCTCCGGCGGAGCATTCCCCGACGACCTCTCCCCTTACAGGCTGATTGTCCACTGCGGCGCCTGCATGTTGAACGAGCGGGAGATGAAATACCGCCAGATGGAGGCCGTCTCGCAGGGCGTGCCCATAACTAATTTCGGGGTGCTCATCGCGCACATGCAGGGGATATTGAAACGCTCAGTATCGGTTTTCCCGCATCTCACGGCTGAGTTCGAGGATTAAAGGGATATGCGGACCGAACGCGACAAACTCGGGGAGATGACCCTGCCGGATGACGCCCTGTATGGCATACAGAGCGCGCGGGCCAGAGAAAACTTCGCGCTCTCGTACAAACCGGTGAATAGCCGCCTGATCAGCGCCATAGTAAAGGTGAAAAAATCATCCGCGATAGTCTATGATAAGTTGGGAGAGGGCCGAGAGGGGGTCTATCGCGCCATAATAGAGGCGTGCGATCTGGTCCTCTCCGGCAGTGCAGGGCCGGAATCCGAGATGTTCATCGCGGACGCACTCCAGGGCGGAGCGGGCACCTCCACCAACATGAACGTCAACGAGGTCCTGGCGAACATTGCGCTTCGCGTTATGGGGCGAGCTTGCGGGGAGTATGGCATAGTTCACCCGTTAGACGACGTTAACCGCGGGCAGTCCACCAACGACGTCTACCCCACCGCCCTGCGCATCGCGGCAATAGAGCTGCTGCGCGAGGTGAGCGACGCTTGCGCCAAGCTGCAGCAGTCCCTGCAGGGACGGGAGAACGAATTCGACGAGATCCGCAAATTGGGGCGCACCGAGCTGATGGACGCTGTGCCAGTCACGCTCGGGATGGAGTTCGGCGCCTACGCGCAGGCTATAGCCCGTGATCGGTGGAGGCTTTATAAGATCGAAGAACGGCTCCGGCAGGTGAACATCGGCGGGACAGCTGTCGGGTTGTCAGATAACGCGACGAGGAAATACAGGTTCGGCGTCATCGAGGAGCTCCGTAAAATCACCTGTATAGGGTTGGCAGTCGCCGAATACCCTATGGACATCACACAGAACAACGACGTGTTCGTCGAGGTATCGGGCTTGCTCAAAGCGCTCGCGGTGAACCTGATGAAGATATCGAACGACCTGAGGCTGATGAACTCAGGCCCGCACGGGGGCTTCGGCGAGATAAAACTGGCGGACATGCAGGCCGGCAGCACGATAATGCCCGGCAAGACGAACCCCGTAATCCCGGAGATGGTTATGCAGGTAGCAATGAAGGTCATGGCGGGCGATGCTGCGATAACTGCCGCAGCATCCCACGGCGAGTTCGAGCTGAACGCGTTCCTGCCGCTGATCGCGGACGCGCTGCTCGAAAACCTCTCACTCCTGGAGCGCGCGCTCACCATCTTCCGCGTCCGGTGTATAGAAACCCTGCTGCCCGACAGGAAGAGATGCGAGGCGCTGCTCGAAGCCTCGTACGCCTTTGCGACCGCTTACGTACCACTGCTCGGCTACGACCGCGTGGCTCGGATAATCGAGGAGAATAAGGGCGACGCGGCAAAGATAAAAAAAACGCTGGAGGATCTGGAGAACCGCTGAAATCGTCCGTCAACCCTGCGAAGGCCTCGATCGTCTCGTCGAGAGAACCGGTATTCAGCGAACGGCGAAACGAATTGAGAATCTGAACAAGGCGCCCTGTGGCCGGACTCAAGGTTTATATCATGTAAACGCGCGATTCCGATATGACTCTCCCCTTGAATTTTGTTATGGGGCTGTTCATGAGGTTTTGCATTTCCGCGCTATTCTTGTTGAAGTAAAAAATAGCCTTGTCATACGCTGCCGGAGCTGACATCGAAAACACGCCGTCGAGACATTTCATCAGAGCCCACAGACTGGCCCCAGTACGGATGTACTCGCTTGCGCACGCCCTGTATTTCACTACTACGGTTTTTTCGTCGTATTCGCAGTCGCCCAAAGCGCAGTAAGCTATGGACTGCCCGCCCCTGTACACGACAAAACTGATGTCGTCCAAAATTTTGAGCGAGTCTCGAAACGGCGTCAGGTTCTCTGGAAAACGCGCGCCGATATCCCGCTTCAGAGCGTCTAACTCGCCCTCTGAGGAGTCCCTGAAGGATTTTGCGGAATAACCCCTGAGTTGCAGTCTGTTTTCGAGCACACACCCCTTCGTTTTTCTGAAATCCAGATACTCCGTCCGCGTTTCATCGTTGACATGATTCAGGACTGTGACCTTCGAGCTCGACTCGATAAATCCCTCCCGTTTCAAAAAAACATCTACTATCTCCCCGTATTGGGCGCTCGTAGTGTTCGAGATGCTGACCGTCTCCACTCCGCGCGATCTCAAGTCAAGCAGAGCGCGCGCTATCAGATCACGGAAGACACCTCGGCGTCTGTAATCTTCCGCGACTGCGGCGTAAGAAATCCTGCCCGTGGTTCCTTTAGAATAACCCAACAGGGCGCCGCACGGTATTTCGTCCAAATAGGCGCCTAAAATGAGAGCGTCCCCGCTTCTCTCGCATCCGTCTGCGTAGTATGCCGCAACGTCCGGAAGCAAAGGGCGAAACAAAATATTGAAAGTAATGATGTTAGTCGCTGTTATCTTCAACATGACCCGAATATCAAAACCTCCTTAGGAGAACTCCTGCGACGCCTATTTTTTGGACACTAATAACCGTAGCAGGGCTCCACGGGTTTGGTCGTCTGTTATTTATAGCGTCACCGGACTTACATTTATTTATTAAAAGGATCCTGGTTATACTCGCTACAGCCAACATCCACGCCGCCCGTTACCGACGCCAGGTCCTCGCAGCTCAGCTTAGCGTTAGCGCACGCCTTGAGATACTTCCTGGCTTCCTCCTTGGTCGCGGAGTAACCGTCCGATTTCGCCTGAGCCAATACATCGTCAAGGCTCGTCAGAGCCTCGTACTTTTTGGCAAAAGTCTTATCGCTCTTGATCTTTTCCACAAATTCGTCGATTCCCATTGTAAAAACCTCCTTAATTTTGTTTTACTAGGTCTCACTCAGAGGGAAGCCCCACCGCCGCGAGGTCCTCTTCATTCAGTTAAAGCGTACTTTGCGGTGTGAATGGCCATAATTTTGCTCTATTGCTTAACGGGTAGTTCTAATTCCTGGATCCATTATATATCTCACATTCGGCCGTACACTTATCGGTCAATACCACTTTCACGCGATTCCACATAGTGACTCAATCCCTTCCGAAAAAACAGGGGGAGATGTCTCCCGCCTCCTGTTACTGATGCGCGTGTTCTCCCGAGTAATGCAGTAGATTCGTTCGATCCTCGAAACAGTTATTGCAAGCATGTCTGCGGGCGATTCATGGAATCGCCCGCAGAGTATTTTTGTGACAACTGTGAAGATGGTGAGCGAATACGCCCATTGTGCAGCCGAAGGTTATTAAATCAGCGGTTCCTTAGCGCGCCACGCCCTCGCCAGCGCGGCTAATGCCGCGAGTGCGCCGAGTGCGCCCGCGCCGGCATCGCATCCGCCCCCGCCGCCCGTGGCTTCATCACCGCCTCCGCTGCCGCCGGCGGCAGGGTCGTACTCGTCTATGTCGTCCATGATCGGCGTCAGCGTGGCGGAGTTGCCGTCTTTCGCCTCACGTTTGAAAAAACTGCCGTAATTCCTGCCGCCTGCCGTGAGCGCAAGTCTCTCCGGCCCGGAGGTCGCCGGAAGGTAGAAATAAACTTTGCCCTCGCTGTCGGTCACGACATCCTCGATGCCGTACACCCCTTGGGACTCGTCCGGCGTCTGAGCGCAGCGCGCCCCGCCGATAATCCCGTCAGTGACGGGCGCTCCCGCGATCGCAACCCCGGTATCAGACTCAAGGGTCAGCGTGGACAGATACCTCCAGTTATGGAAGCCTGATATCGACGACACCTTTACGCTGCCGCCGATGATCTTAAGATGCCTTTCGTCGTTGGGCAGATATATTCCGCGCCCTTCTGCTTTAGCAGCTATCGTTATTGTGCCACCTGAAATAGTGAGCTGTCCCCAACACTCTATGCCGTACCAGCTGTAAATAGATACCGTGCCCCCGCTGATCGAGACGCCTTTGTCTTTATTGACGGAACGAATGCCTATGGTAATAGCTGCGCCCGAAACTGGGGTGATTGCGGAAACCGAACCTCCGGATATCGATACCGCATCGGCATAAATGGCGTAGCCAAAGTCAGTACACTTTACCTCTCCCCCGGAGATATCGACGCTGCCTCCTTCGCTGTAGATGCCTCTGCTGCCGACTGTCGTAATTATGCCTTCGGTGATAGTGACGCTGCCGCCGGATATGGCTGCACCCCCATAACCGCCGTTTGCTGTGACCTCGCCGCCCGAGATAGTGACGCTGCCGTCGTATATAGCCTGCCCCCAGAAAGTGACGCTGCCGCCTAATATAGCCTGCTGACCGCCGGCCGCAGTGACCTCGCCGCCTGTGATTGCTATATTGCCGCCGAATACAGCCTGCTGACCGCCGGTCGCAGTGACCGCGCCGCCTGTGATTGTTATATTGCCGCCGGATACAGCTCTCTGACCTCCGGTCACAGTGACCGCGCCGCCTGCTATCGTAACATCGTCGCCGGATATAACCGCCTGCACACCACCGGTCGCAGCGACCGCAAGGACTCCGTCGCTCGATCCGGAAACGGCCATGCTGTCGATAAGCAGCCTGGCGCCCGCTGCAGCTTCGATCCCAGCTCGCTCTGTCCCAGCCTTGATGGTATTTTCGCCGCTCAGGAGCAGCGTGACTGCGGAGGCCTTACCGATCTCGAGCGGACATGCGTATTTGGAGGCCGTTACTCCCGACAAGTCGACGCTCACGCCCGACAGTATTACAGTGGCTGTGACTCCATCGTCGATTCGAAGCTGAATATAGCTGGTCGCTCCCGTCAGCAGATACTCCCCATCCCCTGTGATATGAAGCACGTCATCATCGAAGTCGAAGAAAAATCCATCGCCCCCTTCCGACGGGTTGGCGATGTCAATCTGCTCCGCCGTGTACGCTGTCTGCGCAGCGGCGGCGCAGATCAGAACCATGACGAAAAGGATCGCGCGGACCTTGCGGGCGCTGCTGCTGAAGTTTTTCATGCCGCCCATCCGTTTTACGGTTTCAGAGAACCGCTCAATAAATGACCTTTGGGCCGCAGCAGGCGTCCGCTGTTCGCTGACGCCCTGTTTTTTAGCGCGCCACACTCTCGTCGGCACGGCCAGCGCGGCCATCGCCGCGAGCGCGCCGGCGCCCGCGCCGGTGTCGCACCCGCCCCCGCCGCCCGTGGCTTCATCGCCGCCTCCGCTGCCGCCGGCAGCCGGGTCGTACTCGTCGATGTCGTCCATGATCGGCGTCAGCGTGGCGGAGTTGCCGTTTTTCGCCTCGCGTTTGAAGAAGCTGCCGTAATTCCTGCCGTCGGCCGTGAGCGCCAGTCTCTCCGGCCCGGAGGTCGCCGGAAGGTAAAAATAAACTTTGCCCTCGCTGTCGGTCACGACATCCTCGATGCCGTACACCCCTTGGGACTCGTCCGGCGTCTGAGCGCAGTGCGATCCGCCGATAACCCCGTCAGTGACGGGCGCTCCCGCGACCGCAACCCCGGTATCAGACTCCAGTGTCAGCGTGGACAGATATACTTTACCCCCGCCGTTCGCCGCGTATGGCTCTATGATCGACGCCTTCACGCTCCCGCCGGTGATCGTGGCCCCGACGGAGGAGACCCAACCTCCCCTGCCCGGGCGAATAAGACCCGTTGTTATCGTTCCGCCCGTGATAATGATGTTACCGAGTCCATCTCTGGTGCCTGAGCCGCAGCCTATCCCCGCTGCCATACCATTGGGCGCATCGAGGCCGCCGCCGGTTGCCGTGATGACGCCGCCATTGATCGTTATGCTGCCCCCGGTGACCCCAGAACTGCCGCCGATGCCTGCGCCGCCCCAGGTATCATTGCTGTTGCTGCCGCCAATTGCCGTGACGACGCCGCCGTTGATCGTGACACTGCCTCCGCCGCCGCCGCTGATGCCGGCGTAGGTACCGCCGCCCTTTGCCGTGACGACGCCGCCGTTGATCGTGACGCTGGCTTTCGCCGAATAGCGGCTGGCCCCAATGCCGACGCCGGAACCACTCGCTGTAACCGTGCCGCCATCGATCGTTATGTAGTGACTGGTGGAGTCAGCGCCTATGCACGAGAAGCCGGAGGCTGAAAGGGCGCCGGAGCTGGACCCGGAGGCCTCCGCACTGTCTATTGTGAGGCGGGATCCATCGGTCAAATTAATCGCGGGGCCTCCAAGGCTTTGCAGTCTGTTCTCCCCGCTCAGCAGGAGCGTGAGCGCCGCTCTGTTGACGTTGATAGAAGAGGCCCCTCTGTAGAGGGTACTGTCGATGTTGACGCCGGATAGCGTAATTGTCGCGATGATCTCCGGCGCGATCTCGACTCGCCTCTTCTTTGTGGCGCCGTATATCCTGTATTCGCCGTTTTTTGTGATGGTGAGGACGGCGTGCTGCGGATCGAGAACGAATCCTTCGCCCGCCGCCGGCGGATTGGCGATGTTGATCTCAACGACGTCAGATGCTAGCGCCCCTATCGGAGACGATACGCATATCACAATCGCCAGCAGCAAAAAAAATTTACCTCTCACAGTACTTCTCATATCTTTGCACCCTCCTTATTCAGACCTGTTGAAATGCCTATGCCTTGCGCGCTCACCCAAGGTTCGTCCTATCATCCGCGCTTCTTTCGTGTCCGCAGGACCGCGCCTAGAGCTGCCAGGCCGCTCATAAGAGCGATCGCGCCCGCGTTGCACCCACCGCTGCCGCTGCTGCTGTTTATGTCTTCATCGGCATCGGCGAAGTTCATTTCGACGCTGGCGCTCAACTCGTCTTCCCCGTTCCGCTTGAAGCCCGTCGCTTCGGAGAATGCCAGCACTTTCAGGCTCTTGAGCGTCGCCACTTCGGCGTGGTCGGACGGGTCGTAATCCATCTCTATTGTCCGGCTCTGGCCGCTCGCCAGGTACGGAATGTGCTTCGACCCGACGGGGATTCCATTCACGTACAAGTTTACCTTGACGACCGGCAGGCCGCTCCTGCCATCCGGCAAACCGTCCAGACGCACTGTCGCGGCGATCTTGAACGGCTTGTCCAGCGGAAGCGAACCCTGAATTTCGCTGCCTTCCTCGTCGGTCACCACTGCGGATACGATAGAGAGCTTGGCGCCGTCGGCCTCCAGCGCCGCCCGTGCGTCCGCCCTCGTATCGGCCGCGCTTGCGGCATTCGCGCTGCTCAAGCCGAGGAACTCGCTCGCGTCGTATATGCCGACCTCGATGTAACCCTTGTCGTTAGTCGCGCTGAGCTGCGCGCCTCCGTATTTCAGGACGATGTGCAGGAATCCGTTCCCTGGGGCGGACGGAGTCGTCCATTGGAATGACGCGTCATGCCAGTTATCCGGAGCGTTCGCGTTATTCGAGCGTCCGGGTATCGCGGGCACGCTTTGGTCGCTCGCTATCTTCGTCGCTCCTGTGATGTCGGGCTGATCCGTGCCGCTGTTCATCGGCTGATAGTACACGTCGAAAGTGAACTTGTCGGTGTTTTTAAAACTGTAGTTAAAAATACGGAACGTCACGGTTTCCTGCGTGTTGGTCGGGAGTGAGTTGTAAGTGTAGTTCGTGAAATTCACGCCCCGTATCTGGAACGCGTTTGAAGCCGTGTTCGTCACGAGCGTCCCCCCGGACCACGTGTACCGGTTGGGCAGCAGCAACCCCGGATCGGGGGTCGTCATGTAGGGGGAATTCATTCCCCACAGGTTCGAGCCCTGTGTGTTCTGGAGCGACGGCACGACGAAGGCCACGCGGAGCGTCCCGTCGTCCTGCGTGTAGA
>JAISRE010000101.1 GCA_031273805.1 Synergistaceae bacterium
TAATACAACCACAAGACATTGCCGACACAATATTATTTCTTGCAAGCGAACGCGCAGCAATGATAACCGGACAGATTATCAAAGTAAGCGGCGGTCACGCATTATAATTATTTTTTGTAACTGAAGTCAGCGGCAAATTCCAGTTTATAAGGGGGCATGACAGGTGGAAACAAAAATAGTTTACAAGGACGCGTTCGGCGTGATCGGCAAGATGGGGCAAGGCCCTGCTGAGAACGCCGCAGAGTGGATAGCGCCAATCTGGGACGCCGCTATTCCACAATTTAACGTTGAAGGATAGGAAGCCAATAGGGATTTTTATGTACGCGAAAATCATACAAGCCTATAAGGACTCTTCAGACGCCGCCCAAGCGGCGGCGATGAGCGCTTACATGCGCGGCCAATTTCCTTTTTTGGGGATTCCGCGCCCGAAGCGCAAGGAAATATCCAAAGCGTTCTTCAATGCCGTGCAGGGCGAAACGGAGATCAACCGGGCATTTGTGGATGATTGCTGGGAGCGAGAGCGGGAATTCCAGTATTTGGCGGTGGAGTATCTGGCAAAGCTGGAACGCCTTCTTACCCCCGGCGACATTTCCCTCCTGCGCCGCATGGCCGTCACAAAATCGTGGTGGGATACCATTGACGGGCTGGACAGGATCGCAGGCGGCATAGCCTTGCGTTTCCCGGAAGTGAATCAGACGCTGCTCGTGTGGAGCGTGGACGAGAACATCTGGCTGCGCCGCATTGCCATAGACCATCAACTGACCCGCAAAGACAGGACCGATGTCGTGCTGCTGGAGCAAATCATCGCAAACAATTTTGGTCAGAAGGAATTTTTCATCAATAAAGCAATCGGCTGGAGCCTGCGGGAGTACAGCAAAACAAACCCCGGCTGGGTGCGCGGCTTTCTTGCGAAATATAAAGATAAACTCGCTCCGCTCTCACTTCGCGAGGCGAGCAAATATGTGTAGGAGAGTTGCGGAATGAAAAACATCAACGGACACTGCGTGTGGCCTCGGGGAAAATCATCGCCAGGGAATACGGCAACTTCCTTTATACCCTAATTAATAAAGGGTAACCCCCCGGATCTGCCGAGGGTATCTGACTTTCAAAAAAATTTGACATGAAAAAGCCGCTCTGCGAGCGGCTTAAAAGGTGATCCCTTGTTAGTTGACTGCCGAGAACCCGGCGGCTATCTCTCCTGTAAGCTGTTGTATTCCGGGGGGAAAGTTTGTTCTTTGTGTTATAATCAATAAAAATTTTTTTAAGAAGGGAGTGTCCGCTTAATATGCGAAGTTATATCCTTGCAATAGCAGTGGCAACATTACTGGCGGCCATATACGCGTTTCAGAACACAGCTGAGATATCGGTTCGATTTTTTATGTTCGAGATGAATTTTCCTCAAGGGGTATGGGAGGCGATACTCTTCTCCTGCGGCGCTGTTTTGATGTGGTTCTTTTCCATTTTGGCCTCGTTCGAGATGTATTCAAAAAGCCGAAAGATCACTATGGATCTGAATAAACGAATAGAGGATCTGGAGGAGGAGAAAAAATCCCTGATGGAGGTTTTGCGGAATATTTCTCCGGTATATGGGAACGCAAGTCAGCCATTTCGCTCTTCATCCACTCCTTCGTTGGAAAAAACCTCCTCTCCTGATGATTCTGACTCGAGTTGCGCTGCGCTGAATGAGCTATCTCCGTCAGATGAACCGGAAAAGGAGAAAGAGGGGACTGTTTCCGTTTGATTCCCTCGTGCTCTGAAGAAAAACTGCGTTTATGGGAGCCAAATGGCTCGACCGGGAACCTCGCCAGGGAGTTCCGCTGTTCGGATTTTATGGCGTCGCTCCTTTGGATGCGCGGAGTTGGGGAGGACTCGTCCCAGGAAGAAAAAAGAAATTGGGTCAAACCCGATCTGGACTATTGGATGGATCAGGCCGACCTGGGAAGAGGGTCTGATGATGCCTGCAAAATATGGTCAACTGTCTCCGAGAACAGCAATATTGTCGTCTACGGAGATTATGATGTAGATGGAATAGCCTCGACCACCTTTATGTTGGAGCTCGCGATGCTTCGAAAGGCGAGGGTGAGGTATTATATTCCTCACAGATATAATCAGGGCTACGGGTTTCACCGCAGCGTAGTGCGAACCATTGCCAAATCGAGCCGCAAATGTGACCTGCTCATAGTCGTGGATTGCGGAACGCAAAATGTGGAGGCGACTGAGCTCGCAAGATCGTTCGGCATTCCGGTCATTATTTTCGATCATCACCTTGCGCGCGGAGAGTTGTCCGCAAGCGACGCGCTGATAAATCCTCACGTTGACGGGAATGAGCTCTCCCGCAAGCTCTGCGCTGCCGGAGTGGTTTGGAGCTGGGCGTGGAAAAACGAGCTGGCGCCAAGGGACTGGCTCATGAGAAGCCTGGATCTGCCCGCGTTGGCGACTATTGCGGACTGCGTTCCCATGTCCTCTCCGCTCAACCGGGCCATAGTGCGCGAAGGTCTGGAAGTGCTCAGGACATCCCGGCGTCCCGGTCTCAAGTCTCTGATGCGCGGAGTCGACCTCGATATTCCCACGCTTGACACGGACGCCCTCTCTATGAGGGTAATACCGTGTCTGAACGCTGCCGGAAGGCTGGAGCTGGCCGACCTGTCGATGAAGATATTCTTTCCGAGCATAAGTGTGCATCAGCATGCCCAGGAGCTGATAGACCTGAACAGACGCAGGCGCGATCTGTCGACAAAAATAATCAGCGATATAGAAAGAGGCAGAGTGGGCGGGGATAACTACAGACATGTTCTATTCGGCGAGGACTGGCCGGCCGGAGTTTTGAGCAGTGTGGCGAGTCAGGTGTGCTGTTCGAGGGACGCGCCGGTGGTGCTGGCGGCGCCGGCGCAGCCGCCGATAATCAGAGGGACCCTTAGAGTTCCTGTCGGAGTGGATGCCGAACTCATACTCTCCTCGATATCCGATGAACTGGTGAGCTGGGGGGGGCATAGGATGGCGGCGGGTTTCAGCGTAAACTCCGCAAACTGGCTCTCGGTGCAGAGACGTCTGGAGGATATACTGGCAGGCATAAAGTGTGTGCCGGAAAAAGAGGATATACTCTGTTGGTCTCCGGCTGAGATTGACCTTATATCCTGGAAGGATGCGGAGCGTCTCGGCCCGTTTGGAGTGGGTAATCCTCATCCGCGGCTTTATTGTTCGCACAGTGGAGATATATGCGCGGAGCCGATGGGAAAAAATGGAAATCACGTCAAGATATTCGTCGAAGGCCGTGAGTTGCTGGGTTTCTCAGGCGAACATCTCCTTAAGAATGAGGTCTCCCCGTCCGGCTGGGTTTATAAGCCGCGAGTGAATTTTTGGAGGTCCAGCGAGAATCTTCAGCTTGTCCTGGAAAGAGTAGTCGTTGGAGCCGCGTAGAAACTAAAATGAGCGAAGAAGACACGCCCAAAAGGTTAATGGAATCGGACATACCCGGCAGGGAAGAGGAAACGCCTCCGCTTAAACCCGCAAATGTCAAAGGCGTCACTAATTTTCACATGGATCGCGCCATGCGGGCATTGATGGAGAGCTATATAGGCCGAATTCCGCCCCAACAGCGTGTGGCCAGCGTGCGTAGAGCGTGGCAGGAGCTTTGGTATAGAGCGTCCCGCTATCTGCAGAAGGAAGATCTGATGCAGATGGGGGACGCTTTCGTATATGCCGCCGAGTCGCACGGAGATCAGCTCAGATACAACAGCGATCCGTACATTGTCCATACCTTGGGCGCGGCAAGCGTGCTATCTGATATGCAACTCGACGTCCAGACTCTTATCGCCGCTCTGCTGCATGATGTGATAGAGGATACACTCATAACTCCGGAGGACCTTGGAGCGAAGTTCGGGGAGGACGTCCTGACTCTTGTGGACGGCGTGACAAAGCTCGGCAAGCTCCCATTCAAAAATGTGGAGGACTATCAGGCGGAGAACCTCCGCAAGATGTTCCTGGTCATGGCGAAGGATATTCGGGTTGTTTTGATAAAGCTGGCCGACCGTCTTCACAATATGAGCACAATAACGGGCCACAAACGTGAAAAACAGATCGCCATAGCCAATGAGACTCTGGAGATATATGCTCCTCTGGCGCACAGGCTCGGAATTTATCACATAAAACGCGAGCTCGAGGACATGTCCTTCAAGGTGACGGACCCTGAGATGTACTATGATATACGCAGGCGAGTGCGAAAGAAGATGCCGGAGAGCGAAAATGTCCTGAAAAAGGGCATGGAGATTTTGCGCTCCCGCCTGGATGATGAAGGGGTACACGCGGAGATACTGGGACGTCCCAAGCACTATTACAGCATATATGAGAAGATGAAACGAAAGAACCTCTCTCTGGATCAGATATATGATCTGCTGGCGCTTCGGGTGATAGTGAACTCACTTGCGGAGTGTTATCAGGTGCTTGGGATAGTACACACACTCTGGAAACCCATACCGGGCCAGTTCGATGACTATATAGCCAACCCGAAGGGAAACATGTACCAGTCCCTGCACTCCACAGTTGTCGGGCCTGATGGAGATCCTCTCGAGGTCCAGATACGCACCTGGGAGATGCATCGCCTGGCGGAATACGGAATAGCGGCCCACTGGCAGTACAAGGAGAAAAAAAACAAACTTACTGATATGGACATCAAGCTCTCTTGGATTCGACAGGCTCTTGAAAGCCAGGGCGAGTCCGAGCCCTCTGATTTTCTGGATCACTTAAAGACAGATGTGCTCTCAGCTGAGGTATTCGTTTTCACCCCGCAGGGGATGGTGATATCCGTCCCCAACGGATCGACGCCCATAGACTTTGCCTACGCGGTACACACAGAGATAGGACATAAGTGCGTGGGCTCTATGGTCAACGGGCGAATAGTTCCGATGGACTATATCCTGCAGAATGGAGACATAGTAAGGATCCTGACGTCTCCGCAGGGCAAGCCCTCTCGCGACTGGCTCAAGATAGCGAAGTCCAACAGGACCAGGAACAAGATACGCTCGTACTTCCGCCAGATAGACAGGGCGGAGCGTGAGAGTTATCTGGAGCGCGGGCGCGAGCTTCTGGAGAGGGAGGCGTCTCGCAGAAACCTCCTGGGGAACGGGCTCTCGCTGGACAGCCTCTCCAACTCGCTCAGCCGGGTGGCAAACGACCTGACGTGCTCCAGCATCGATGATCTGATAATATCCGTCGGCAATGCGCATCACAGCGCGCAAAGCATTCTATCGCGAGTGGAGAGCTATATCGCGCGAGACGACGAGGCGAGCCAGACGCAGATCCGAACGCCGCAGAAGATATCCAAGGAGGTAGACTCCGCGATCTCGGTCGAGGGGGCGGAGGGGGTGCTGGTGTCGCTCTCGATGTGTTGTTGTCCTGTGCCCGGCGATAAAATAACGGGCTGTGTCACACAGAGCCGCGGCATTACCGTCCATCGTTATGACTGCGCAAATCTGGAGAAGGCGCCGCCGGAGAAGCGCGTCCTGGTGAACTGGGGGAAAAAGCGTGATATAAGGTATACCGCGAGAATACGGGTGGAGGCGAATGATAGGGTTGGAGTCTTCGCTGACCTTGGCGCCGCAATAAGCCAGACCGACGGGTTGATCGCAAATATAAGGGGAGCGGTGGTCAACGGAACCAGGAGCAGGTTTGTGATAGAGATTCAGGTGTGGGATCTGGAGCACCTTTACCGCATAATAGCGAGAATCAACCTTATGAACGGAATAATCGAAACAACCCGAGGATAGAGGTGGAGTTGACAGAATGAGGATAGTCGCGCAGCGCGTCTCATCGGCGGATGTGAAAATAGATGGTGAATTGGCGGGCTCTACGGGATACGGCCTCTGCCTTCTTGTCGGTGTGGCGCCCGGCGATACGGAGCGTGAAGTCTCGTGGGTTGCGGACAAGATAGTGAACCTGCGTATATTCGACGACGAGTCCGGCAGGATGAACAGGTCGCTGCTCGACGTAGGAGGCTCGATGCTCATCATATCGCAGTTCACCCTCTATGCGGATTGCAGAAAGGGGAGGCGCCCGTCGTTTATCTCCGCCGCCGCTCCTCTGCACGGCAACGCAATGTACGAACTCCTTGTTCAGTATGTCAGAGAGAGGGGAGTTGCGGTTCAGACGGGGATATTCGGCGCCGATATGAGCGTGAGGATAATCAACGAGGGTCCGGTTACAATCATCTTGGATACGGATGATATATCAAAATAGCCGATAATAATATTAAAGGTAATGACAGGGGGCGGGACAATGCGGATAAAACTTTTTCAGCTGGGAATGTTATGGACAAATTGTTATGTTCTGTGGAGCCGCAGCGGGGATGCTGTAGTGGTCGATCCAGGCGGACCTACGGAAGAGGTTCGGGAGTTTATAACGCGTGAGTGTATAAATCCGCGAATGATACTGCTCACACACGGTCACGCCGATCACATCATGGGTCTCGGCGAGATTCGGAAACTCGCGCCGAGCGGCGTCGCCATTCACTCCGGTGACTCCTCTTATCTCACGAACTCCTCGCAAAATCTGTCGAGCCACATGGGCAGCGCGGTATCCTTCGACGCAGCGGATACTAAGCTCAAGGACGGGGATATCATTACTGTTGGAGATATGAGCATAAAAGTGATACATACTCCAGGTCACACCCCGGGATGCTGCTGTTTTTACGCGACGGAGGGAGACGACTCGCTTCTTCTGTCGGGAGACACGCTATTTGCCCGCAGTGTGGGCAGGACGGACCTGCCGGGAGGCGACGAGGGCGTTCTTATCGAATCTCTCAAAAAACTCGAAAATTTACCGGATTCGCTCAGAGTATATCCTGGACACGGCCCTGATACCACAATTGGCGAGGAAAAGCGCCTTAACCCGTTCTGGCCGCGCTAAAGCAGCGCGGTCGCAGGCAAGACGGGATATTTTGATATGCAAGCGGCCACAAAGTCTGATATAGCTCTGGATCTGTATATAACCACGAACTCACCGGGGGAGATAGCCGGGTGGGTCACTCCCTTTCTGCGGGAATTGCGCCCAAGGATATGGAATTGCAGAACGACAATTGTAATACTGCCATGTCAATACGCAAGTGGCGCCGAGCTGTCTTATGGCGCGGAGAGCGGGGCGGATCGCACTGTCAGCATAGGCCGCATTGACGAGTTGAGGAATGACCCGGCGGAGGCAAAAATATCCGTGAAGCGCAGACTCGTAATGCACATGGGCGGGGATATGTTCTTCTCGGTATATCTATCCAGAAAACTCAAGGCGCCGCTCTGGGCGTACACGGCGCGTCCGCGATGGGGACGTTTTGTAAATCGGTACTTCGTCCCTGACGAGGAGGCTGCGGAGCGTTTCAGCGCCTTGAAGTTCAAGCCCGGCAGATACGAGTGCATCGGTAATCTCGTTCTGGACAGCGTAATTCTGGACGAGAGCGAGTCGGATACCAGGGCCTCACTGGGAATAGCCCCGGACTCACTGGTGCTGACCTGCCTCGTGGGCAGCAGGCCGCTCGAATATACCAAGGGAATCCCTTTATTTGCGGCAATTTCGCGACTGATTACAGAAAAATTTCCTGGTATCCGCGTACTATTCCCCTTGGCGCCTACAGTGCAGGAGGATATTCTGAAGAGCGCCATGACGGAGTCCGGCATCTCCTGGAGGGGCGAGGAGCGAGTTCGTGAGATAGAGCTCGGCGGCGGCAGATGGGGGACGGTGATTCGAGGGAGAACGTTGGAGACGCTGAACTGCTCGAATCTCGCCATTGTTGTGCCCGGGACCAACAATCTCCAGGCGGCGGCCCTGTATATACCATTCATAATGGTGCTGCCTCTGGACTGGGCGGATGAGTATCCGCTGGACGGGCTGCTTGGCGTTTTGCCGACATGGCTTCCAGGGATCAGGTGGCTGAAACGCCGCTATATAACGCGCCTCAATGAACAAACCAGCTGCGTCAGTCTGCCTAATAAAATGGCGGGAAGGATGATTGCGCCGGAGGTACGGGGAATATTTCAACCTGATGTCGTAGCTCGTCTCGCCATATCGCTTCTGGAGTCCCCGGAGAGGCTGAAGGAGATGTCCCGCGTGTTCTGGGATCTGACCCATAAGAGGGGTGCGTCTGTTCGCCTCGCGGAGCGGGTTGCGCAGTGGACTCGGGAGGATTCACCAAAACGAGGATGAATTTTTTTGTTTTATTTTCAAAGGGGGAAGTTCTGTGAGTTCTAGAAATCAGGAGATAGAGGAGCGTATAAGGCTTACCGCTCAGAATACCGATAAACTCATAATCAAGCTCGATACTCTGAGCGACAGGATGGACATGGCAAAGGCGAATGAGAATCAGGAGCTGATCGAGTATTACGAGCGTAAGTTTGCCGAGGCGTCCGTTGAGTTTATGGATGGGGTGGAGACCATCCTTGACGACTGGTACGAGCTCAACGGCGAAAGACGCCCGGACGACGGCAACGAGGAGTTGGCGCCGGATACGCTGGATGAAATCCACAACACTGTCGTCGCAATCGTGCAGGGACTGCCTCTCCCGAAGCACTTGGCGCTGAAGGCAGATGAATTTAACCTCACTGCGCCCGGCGGGGAGCGCGCCCCCACACTGAAAACGCCTAAAACATCTCCAAGGCCTGAACCGACTGCGGATGATTCGGCAGACGTAAGACCGAAGCGCAGACATAACGTGAACAGGGTCGATCTCAAAGGCTGACCTGGATGACATTCGGATAAGGAGGTGTGTGGTCGATGTACTTGGCGGAGGGCGCAGGATTCGAACCCGCGGTGGGTTGCCCCACAATTGATTTCAAGTCAACCGCCTTCGACCACTCGGCCAGCCCTCCATCCGACGAGTGTATTATACTTATACTTGGAAAATATTCAACAGCCACAACAAATCTATGGAGCAATGAGAGGTAAAGGATATGGGTAAGAATGAGGAATTATATACGTTCACCTCTTCGCTTAGGGTAAGGTACGCGGAAACGGACAAAATGGGTATAGCTTATAACGCCAATTATCTGGTGTGGTTTGAGGTGGCTAGAACGGAATTTTGCAGGAATCTTGGAAAAACATATCGTGGATGGGAGGCGCAGGGGTATTTCCTGCCTGTGATCGAGTCGTACTGTCATTTCAGATATCCGGCGAACTACGACGATCTCATAGAGCTGTACTGCCGGGCACCCATCGAGCAGATAAAACCGCACAGCATCTTATTTCAGTACAAAATAACGATTGACCGTGAGACTTTAGCTGATGGATGGACAAAACACGCTTTTGTGAACTCCGAGGGGAAAGTGTACAAAAAAAATAATCAGTTCCAGGTGTGGCTGTTGGAGGAGGGGCGGAAGCATTGCGATTCTTAAAGCGCGCATTCACCCTTGCCGAGGTTTCGATAGCCCTGTCTCTTCTGATGGCGCTTACCGCGTTTTTGACGATAACAGGCGCCTCCGCTGTCAATAAATATGGGGATCCCCACTCTGAATACAGAATAGCTTTAGAGGTGCAGACAGCTGCCGGGTGGATTGAAAATATGCTGAAGAGAGCATTGATCTTTCGCCAGGATGTTAAGCTGATAGTGCCCAGCAACGTGCCGTCGTCAAATCTTAGATTCCTTTGGACACTTTCCAATCACTCTGTAAAGTTCAGCTCCGAGAACATTGAGTTTCGGTCTGTCTCCGCGATCAGCACCCACGCTTACAGTAATTCTTTCCAGACATTGACTCCGGCGCTCACTCTGTGCGTTTTCAAAAAAGGCGTGGACGGTATAAGAAAAATTACCGATTGGCGGATTTCTGTCTCAGCATACGGACTGGTCAGAGCGTATCAAGCCGCTTGACTATATCTAAAACGAGATGTAGGATTAATCCAATGAACCTCTGATTTAATGACCTGATGAACAAATCTACTATATTTCACTATATGGTGCTTCTGGAAAAAATAACAGGTGAACAAAAAGGTGGCGTCGTATCATGAAAAACATGAAAAGATCAGGTTTGCTTCTGATATCGGTACTCTGTTTGGTGTTTTGCGGCGCGAGCGTTGCGTTTTCTCATCCTCCAAAAGAAATAAGTCTCTTGTGGAAGCCGGAAGGGGTTCTCTCGGTCAAAGTTGCGCATTTGGTCGACAATCCAGAGAAGCACTATGTTTTCCGCATAATAGTATATGTCAATGATAAGATCACCGCTGAGAGGGAATACAAATCCCAACAGAGCGCCGAGGCATTGACAGATAGTTTTTCACTCGGAGCTCTCCCAAGCGGGACCAATATAAAGGTCGAAGCGCGTTGCATCATAATGGGCTCGGCTGTTTCCTCAATCGTGGTTCCTTAGCCCCCATATCTGAATCAGCATATTCGACGTGAATATCAGAATGCAGCCTGTGATTTCCCGCGACGAGAGAGTCTCGCCTAAAATCACCCATCCTGTGAGCACGGCAAAGACCGATTCCAGGCTCATTATGAGGGACGCCGCAACTGGATTTACATCCTTCTGTCCGAGTATCTGAAATGTGTAGGCCAGGCCGCTCGAAAGCACGCCGGTGTACAGGATCGGCGCCCACGCGGAGATTATGGCCGATAACTCCGGCTGCTCGAAGATGAACGCTGCCGCAAAAGCGATGGCGCCGCACACGAAGAACTGGATGCAGGAGAGTTTTACCCCATCGACTATCGGGGAGTAGCGGTCTATGACCAGTATGTGAACGGCGTAAAAAAACGCGCAGCCCAGTGTATATACGTCGCCTTTGTTGAGGGAGACGGCTTCGCTGACGCAGAGCATGTACATACCGATAACCGCTGCCGCCACACAGCACCAGGTGAACAGAGGGCTTTTTCTGCCGATGAAAAGCCCCAGTATGGGTACTATCACGATGTAAAGCGTCGTGATGAATCCGGACTTGCCGACGGTGGTGTATATTATGCCCACCTGCTGCAGGATAGTGCAGACGAACAGTATGACGCCGCAATATAAACCGCCGAGCAGGAGGGCGTTCGGATGAGAGTTTTCCTCAACCTGCTCTCTGTTCCTGCGGAAGAGGCTGTTTATCCATATGGCAGGCAGCAGAGAGACGCCACCCACGGCGAACCTCACCGCTATGAAGGTCACAGGCCCGACATGGTCCATTCCAAAGCGTTGGGCCACAAAGGCAGTTCCCCATATAAAGGCTGTAATCATAAGCATCGTCATTCCGCGCAACTGTTTTCCCATAAAAAACTCCATTTCACCCGAAGGACATTTAATCTGCGTCTCCATAACCCATTCATCCACGCATATAAACATACATATGCCATATAATAGCACGTTGATAGCGCTTCATGATTATTGTAAAAATGTCGCGGAAGACGGGGCAATGAAGAAATCATTCTTGCATATGCATATTTACGATATTGATATTGGCAGGGAATTAAGTATAATGAGCCCACCTGTGGGTAAACATCTGGAGGTGTAAAGGTAATGACAAGAAACAATAAAGTTCTGGTGGGGATCATACTGTTGTTATTGGTAGGGTTGTCAGTTTCTTTTGCAGGCGACAAGGATGATCTTGCCGCAGCAAAGGGCGCGCTGACGGCTGTTCAGGTGGCGGCGGCTCCACGCGCAGGAGACGACGTATACACAAACAACCCGGTGGTCAAGATAGCGTCTGATTGTTCTCCGGCGGTGGTGAATATCGACACGGAGACGATGGTGACTCGCAGGGCAAATCCATTTGCGGACGATCCATTCTTCAGGGAGTTCTTCGGGCAGGAGTTTGAGAGATTCAACCGCGCTGTGCCGATGCGCGGCAAGGGATCGGGATTTATCGTGGACAAGGCGGGATATATTCTGACAAATAACCACGTGGTCGAGGGAGCGGACAAGATTACCGTCACCATGATGGACGGCAGGCATTTCGAAGCCGATTTGATCGGCAAGGACCCGACGTTTGATCTTGCTGTCATTCAGATCAAGGCGGACGACGTTCCGGTGCTGACGCTCGGGGACTCCGACGCGGCGGAAATCGGGGAGTGGGTAGTTGCGATAGGCAATCCACACGGCTTTGAGAACAGCGTTACGGCAGGAATAATATCCGCCAAGAATCGAACTCTTCAGGCCGGTAACATCAACTTCCAGGGATTCATGCAGACCGATGCCGCAATTAATCCTGGCAACAGCGGAGGGCCTCTGATCAACCTCAAGGGCGAGGTGGTCGCGATCAACACGGCAATAGTTCCCTATGCTCAAGGTATAGGCTTTGCGGTACCTGTCAATATGGCAAAGCAGATCATGAGAGACCTCATTGAAAACGGCGAAGTTAAGAGAGGGTGGCTGGGGATAATGCTGCAGGACCTCACTCCGGGTTTCGCCGAGACCTACAACGTTCCGGTCGATGAGGGGGCAATAATTGCGGATGTGGCGCCCAAGTCTCCAGCGGATGCGGCAGGACTGAAGCGCGGAGACGCGATATCGGCCATCGACGGGCAGACTATCAAGTCAAGCCAGGACGTGGTTCTCTATATCCGCAACAAACTCACGGGGGATCGCGTATCGGTGGAGATATATCGCAACGGAAGGAAGCAGACGATTCGAGTTCGGCTTGGGACAGCCTCTCAGTCGGACGCAAACAGAGGCGGTGAGAGGCGTGTCAGACCTCGTGAGCGCGATGCGGCGAACGAATCCTCCCGCATCGGGGCATCGGTTAGCGAGATCACGCCGGAGCTGAAGGATCGCTATGAGTTCTCATCCGACGAGGGCCTCGTGGTCCTGAGTGTGGAGAGAGGTTCCGTGGCGGCTGAAATCGGATTAAAAGCGGGAGATCTGATTCTGGAGGTCAATCGCAAAAAGATCAACAGAGTATCGGAGTGGGAGAGAACCGTGAGCGACAACCCCGACACCTTGGTGCTGCTGCTGCAGAGAGATGGGCAGACTCTGTTCCTCACATATAAGAAGCAGTAAGACTCTCCGTCTGAAAAAAGTATAAAAACGCAAAAACCGCGTCGCAGCGCTTGAGCATTGCGGCGCGGTTTTTTGCGTATTGCCCGCTTATGACCCTATATAATTGTGCTTCAAGTGATAAAATAATAAAATGACAAGCGAGTGTCACCAAGAACGGTTCTACTTGAGAGGGGATTGACGAGATTGGAATCCGCATCAAAGCACAAAGAAGATAAAAAACTTGACGGGCTTCGCAATTTTTCAGCAGAGGTCCTGACTGATGAGCAGGCTGCCATATTGGAGGCAATAGCAAAAAAATGCAGATTCGACGCGGTTCTTATGACCTGGATCGCAAAGAGCGGACACCCAGCGGGCTCGCTTTCAAGCATGGACATATATAACATCCTTCTCGCGACACTCGATCTCACCCCGGAGAATTGCAGCCGTTTGAAACATGACAGAATGCTGTCGAGTCACGGACACACGTCGCCTGGAGTCTACGCGGCTCTTGCGGGATGGGGTTTTTTTGACAGGGATGACGTCGTCCCGAACTTCCGCAGGGCCGGCAGCCCATATCAGGGGCACGTCGAGCGCTCTGTTTGGGGTGTGGACTGGGGCACCGGCAACCTCGGCCAGGGTCTTGCCGCCGGAGTCGGATTTGCCATAGCGGACAGGACATGCGGCAGAAAGTCGAGAGTCGTCGTCGTTATGGGGGACGGAGAACAGCCAAAAGGAGAAAACGCGGAGGCCAGGAGAATAGCGGCGAAAGAGGGATTATCCTCCCTGACGGCGCTGATAGATTACAACCATATTCAGATCTCCGGCGCAATAGAGGACGTCATGCCCGCCGATATCCGCGCCCTCTGGGCGGCTGACGGGTGGAAGGTATTGGAGTGCTCCGGGCACGATTACGTGGAGCTGTATTCCGCATTGAAGCGCGCCGACGCGTCGTCAAAGCCTGTCGTAATACTGTGCGGCACAGTAATGGGCAAGGGAGTGTCTTTCATGGAGGGAACCCATGAATATCATGGGAAGGCCCCGTCGGACGATTTGATGCTGCTCGCGGCGTCGGAGCTGGGATTCGACCGGTCTGAGATGGACAGGATGAAATCCCTGCGGAGCTCGCCGCTTCCAGTAGGGCGTGATATCCCGAGGATCGAGCCGTCTCTTGAACTCGGCGAGCCCGTAATCTACACGGCTGAGGATAAACGGGACAACAGGGGAGCGTTCGGGGCGGCATTGACCGATGTCGCCGCTAAGAATTACGGTGTCGCTGGCCGGACGCCCATTATAGCATTCGACTGCGATCTGGCCGGGTCAGTTAAGCTGGACAGTTTCATGAAGCAGTTCCCGGAACGATTCATACAGGCTGGTATTCAGGAGCACTCGGTGGCTGCGGCTGCGGGCGCGGCTTCGACGGCAGGCGTCGTCTCTGTGTGGGCTGACTTCGGAGTGTTCGGAATCGATGAAGCGTACAATCAGCAGAGGTTGAATGACATAAATGAAGCTCAGATCAAGACTGTCCTGACTCATGTGGGTCTCGACGTGGGCGAAGACGGGATGACTCACCAGTGTATCGACTACTTGGGGTTGCCTCGCAATACGTTTGGCTGGAAGGTGGTTGTGCCGGCAGATCCGAACCAGACAGACCGCGCGACGAGGTGGATGCTGAATGAACCGGGAAATGTGTGCCTCGCGATGGGACGCAGTGTGCTGCCTGTCCTGCTGAAAGACGACGGAACCCCATTTTTTGACGATAGATACGTTTATCGTTATGGCGAGATAGACGTCCTGCGAGGAGGTAAGGACGCTACGATACTCGCGATGGGGCACCTGGCGGGGACCGCGTTGAAGGCGTCTGAGTTACTGGTTGCGCGCGGAATCAGCGCGCAGGTGCTGCACTCGTCCTCTCCTCTCGGTATTGACCGCGACGAATTGATCTCGATGCTAGGTGAGCTGCCGCTCGTGACCTGCGAGGATCATCATGCCGATACCGGGCTCGGCGCAATAATCGCGCTCCATTTAGCCAGATCGGGAGTTGCGCTCAAGATGAAGAATCTTGGCGTCACGCGCTACGGAGAATCCGGCGCGTCAAATGAGGTAATGGCGCGAATGGGGCTCTCCGCGGAAAATATTGCGGCTGCAGTGGAGTCGCTGTTGTAGATGCTGTCGCCGGGAGATCTCATACTTCTATGGTCCCCTGCCAAGGGGGACAGTTTTCTGGTGAGGCTGACGCCCGGATCCACGCAGGGAAGCCATCTGGGGCAGATGAAGCACGACGACATAATAGGCATGGAGTTCGGGGAGATTATAAGCACCAACAAGGGATCTCCGTTCTTTATCCTGCGCCCGACTGTCGGTGAGTACACGCGGAGGATTAAGAGGCAGACTCAGGTGATATTCCCCAAGGACAGCGGATTTATCATACAGCATCTCAACTTCGGGCCGGGGTCCACAGTCGTAGAGTGCGGCACTGGCTCTGGTGGGCTTGCCTGCGTTTTCGCTCACTTCGTCGGGGATAACGGCAGAGTGGTGTCCTATGACAGACGCGAGGAGTTTTCAAGGCTGGCGGAGAGCAATGCGGAGCGATGGGGCGTTCGCCATAGAATCGAGTTTAAGACGAGGGATATCTGGAACGGCTTTGACGAGCGTGACGCGGACGCGCTCTTTCTCGATGTACAGAACCCTTGGGATTTTATAGGCGCCGCGCACGAGGCTCTGGCCTGCGGACACCGTCTGGGTATGCTGGTGCCAACATTCAACCAGATAGAAAAAGCGCTGGTTGCCCTGTCTGATTTTGGATTTGTGGATGTTCAGGTGCTCGAGCTCCTGATGCGCTACTTCAAGACGGATCCGCGCAGAATAAGGCCAGACGACACGATGACAGCCCATACCGGGTTTCTGATATTCGCGGCTAAAGCATGCCGCTTGCCGGCGCCTGAGAGTTCGGGGGATGAACCGGCGCCGGAGGTAAAAGACGGATGACCGGTTGTATGGGCGGCGCCTCGGTTTTGCTTCACATATGCTGCGCGCCGGACGCCACGGTTCCGTGGCCTGCTTTGCGCGACGCGGGATTTGAGGTTGACGGTTTTTTCTGCGGCGACAACATACATCCCGAGAGAGAGTGGGAGCTCAGGCGTGACTCGGTAATCTTGCTGGCTGAAAAGCTTGGCGGGCGCGTCGAAATAGCTCCGTACAATCCTGATTTATGGTTCGGCAGGGCGAGCGCTTTGAGCTGGGTTCCTGAGGGAGGGGAACGATGTCGCGTGTGTTTTCGTATGCAGCTCGATATGGCCTCGGAGTTTGCAAAAGCGCACGGGTACGGGTATCTATGTACCACGCTTACGACAAGTCCTCATAAGGACCCTTTATTGATTAACGCAATTGGCGAGGAAGCGTCGTCACGCATAGGGGTGAAGTGGTTGTCACGTGTATGGAGGAAGAACGATGGTTTCAGGCTGTCGGTCGAGAGAAGCAGGGAGATGGGCTTATACAGGCAGAGGTACTGTGGGTGCGTATATAGCGTAAGAGAGCTTGTTGCCCCAATGGAGAGCGTATCAGGTGAATTCTGAGGATAACGCGCTTTTTGATAATGGCGCCGGAGAAAATATGCCCTCTGGCAAACTCGCGCCGGACGCGCTTGAGCGTGTTGTTCTGTACGCAACAGGGGCGCGTCGGTCCGAGGTTTTGATAGGGCCGGCTGTGGGTGAGGATGCGTCGGTCATAAGGTGGCCCGAGGGTAAACTATTGGTGTTCGCGTCCGATCCGATCGTTGGCGCTTTGCGCGGCGCAGGGAGGTTGCTGGTTCGCGTTAACGTCAACGACATAGCGTCAAAGGGAGGAGAGCCCGCCTACATCGCCGTTACGATAATACTTCCTCCGGCAATGGGTGAAGCTGCCGTAGCGTCCATAATGCGCGAGATCCATGAGGAGTGCCTGGAGGCGGGCATCGCCATAGTGGGAGGTCACACCGAGTTTAATGACTTTTACGAGCGCCCGGTTTTGAGCGCTGCTCTTATAGGTACGGCCGACAGGGTGTTGAGGGCAGAAGATGTGAAGCGCGGACACGCTATTTATGTCACTAAACACGTGGGCATAGAGGGTATGGCAATTTTGGCGTCCGACAGACCGGATCTGTTGAAAGCTGTGTTCTCCGACGGTGAGATATCCCAAATGCAGGGGTGGATGGAGCACGCGTCGGTTTTGCCTGAGTCGCGTCTGCTGCGTGATTATGTCTCCTTCATGCACGATCCAACGGAGGGAGGATTTCTCGGAGGATTGAGCGAAATTTCCAGATTGACCGGTCTCTCGTCTGACACAGATAGAAATGCCATCCCCATTCACGAATTTACGCTGCGCGCGGCGAAGTCACTTGGCTTTGATCCGCTCCGTCTCGTCGCCTCCGGCAGCATGATAGCAGTCGTTCCGGACGATAAAACATCGTTCGTCGAGGCTCTTTTCAAAGATTCGCATATCTCCATTACGCGCGTCGGCCGCATGGGGGAGAGGGGAAACAAGACTCCGCACGAGGAGTCCAGGGAGGAATTGTGGTCTATCCTGAGGCGTGAGAGGTTATAGAAGAGGTGGATTCCCGCCCGTTTTCCGACAGAATAAAATCAGTATCGTCCATGCTGTCTGGATGCGGAAAGTCCGGCGTTGACGCGCTCATATTGGTCTGTCAGGATGGGGTGGGATGGGAGAACATATATTATCTGTCAGGGTTTACCGGAACTTCCGGAGTGCTTGTGATAACCGCGGATGACTCCATCCTCTTCGTGGATCCCAGGTATGATATTGTTGCGGGTGAGACATGCTGTTGCAGGCTTGTATCGTGTATGCGCGAGCGCTGCGTGACCCCGCTCCGCGCGGCGCTGGATTATCTGGTGACAAGACATGCAAGGGTGGTGGGGTGCGACGGCAGCAGGATCTCCCACCACGTCTATACCGAGATGGAGCGCGCTTTTGCCGGCAGGGAGCTGGCGGATCTGTCAAGTTTGCTGGTGAGCCTGAGACGGCACAAGAGCGATGATGAGGTGGGGCATATACGCAGTGCGATTCGCATTGCGTCAGACGCGTTTTTAACAGCTCTGTCAGAGGCCTCCGCGGGAATGAGTGAACGTGAGTTTGCGTGCTCGATGGAGTATTGGATGCGAATGAAGGGGGGAGATTTTGCAAACCCCATCCCCATAATAGTGTCGAGCGGCGTCAGAACCTCCATGCCTCACGCCATACCGTCGGACAAGACGTTCGGTCATGGCGACATGGTCATGGTTGATTTTTGCGCCAGGAGTTCCGGCTATGTCTGTGATATCACGAGGATGTTCAGCGTGGGTGAGCCATCCAGAGAGAGCCTGTCTCTCTATTCGGTAGCGCGCTGGGCTCAGGCAGAGGCGGCCGCTTTGATCAGGCCAGGGCGCGGCGCGTGTGAACTGGACTCGGCGTCTCGTTGCGTCATATCGAGCGCCGGGTTTGGAGATTTTTTCACTCACGGCGTCGGTCACGGTTTCGGTCTGTCAGTTCACGAGATGCTGGCGATAAACGCGGCTGTGGAACATCCATTGGAAATGGGTGATACTATAACGCTAGAGCCCGGTTTTTATAAACCGGGATGGGGCGGTATAAGGGTGGAAGACGACTATCTGGTCACCAGTTCCGGAGGACTGTGCCTCACCGAAGAACTGAGCAATGAGTTGTACGTAATAGGTTAATGGAACAAAGTTCCACTGCTGAGGAGAGTCAATATTGAAGAAGAGAAAAATACACCCGGGCGTGTTTCGTCTGCTCATGCTCGTTATGGCAATCGCATATGGAGTGTGCGGGATATATTTGGAGCTGAATAGAGAGCGAATACCAGACAACGTCGGCCAGGAGATAGAGGTGCTGGTAACCCCGGGGCTTAACGCCACTGAGGTTGCGCTGGAGTTCGAGCGCCTCGGGGTGGTGACAAGCGCCAGAGATCTCGCGGCATGTATGAAGCGTCTTGGCATAGACAGGAGGATTATGCCGGGTCTGTACAAAATAAAGGCGGGAACTCCCTCGGACGTGGCTCGCGCTATGGCGGAGTCGACTCCCGATGTGCACACTGTCCAGCTGATACCCGGCGCCCTCTTTGGAGACATAGTGAAAATCCTTGATATTGAGGACGGAGAACTCATGCTGGATGCGGCGCTGAGCAACCGGGATAATTTTCCTGTTGCGATGAGGAGGTTGCTGCCGGAGAAAAGTCGCGACAGGGTGGTTTTCCTGCTCCCGGAGACGTATGCGCTCGATCCCGGGGAAACACTCGCAGACGAGTTCGTCAAGACCGCGTCCGGCCTGTGGTGGAAACAACACGGCGACGCGATATCGCCCGACGTAACCAGCGCGGATATGGCCTCCCTGGGAATACTTGCCTCGATCGTTCAGAAGGAGGCGCTGATAGACTCGGATCGTCCTGTAATAGCCGGAGTCTTTAACAATCGTCTCAAGCGCGATATGCCCCTTCAGTCATGCGCCACGGTGGTTCACGCATGGAAGCTGCGTGGCGTCAAAATCAAAACAGTGAGTTATAATGACACAAAGATAGACTCGCCCTTCAATACATATATCTATAAAGGATTGCCCCCGGAAAACATCGGGGTGCCGTCAGTGAGTTCATGGAGCGCGGTATTGGAGCCGGAGGACACAGATATGTTCTTCTTCGTCGCGAAGGGTGACGGCTCGCATGTTTTCACCCGCACGTACAAGGAGCATCTGGAGGCTCAGAAGAAGATACGCAAAGGAATCGCTGATTAATTGAGACAGGCGGAGTAAAAATGGCGTTAATGACGCGCTGTTCGCTGAAGGCGCCAAAGGAAGAGATTTTTTATATGAGCTGGACTATAGACGCCTACGACGGTGTCGCTTTTTTGAGCAATGAGAAGGAGCCTGGGATTGTGTCCATAATATATTCCTCTGATTACGCCTCTGATGTCGAGTCCATAATAGATGCGTTCGTGTCTGAGGGTATCAGTATCGAGCGCCTTGGCACAGAAGTAGAGTTAGAGAGCAACTGATTAAAACGACATGCGGGAGGTAATTTATAAATGGGGTCATTGACTCTGGATACGATGAGTGAAATTTTTTCGGGGATTAAAGGTGTGGATTACGCCGATCTTTACATGCAGTCGGGCGTAAGTCACTCGATTATGTATGAGGATGGGAGGATGGACACGTTGTCCTCCTCAGTGAGCGATGGGCTGGGGGTCCGAATAGTGAGGGGAGATAACACGGTCTATGCCCACACTATGGGGACTGACGCGTCGTCGATAAGGATGGCGATTGGAGAGGCGCAAGATATGTCCGGAGCGGATATTTCATCCCCGGGCGATGAGTGCGAATCCCCGTTTGTTCCGGTGATGTCGCTGCCCTCACTCGACACGGGATTTTTTCATGACTTGGATACGAGCCTGCGCGGGGAGTGCAAATATCTGAGACAGGTGACCTTTCGCTACAGGACCTCCAGAAAGTCTCTGCTGATTGTCCGAGGAGACGGGTCCATAGCGAGGGACGAACGCGCTTATACTACATTTGCGGCCTCTGTGGTGCTGGAGCGCGACGGCGAACTCGAGACCGGCTACGAGGCAAGGTCGTTCGGGAGGACTTCCGACGACTTCTGGTCCGTGTGCGGCGCGGATGGTTTGCTCACTGCGGAGAGCATAGCCAGGAGGGCGCTCTCCAGGGGACTCCTGATGCTCGACGCTATACCCTGTCCTGCCGGCGCAATGATGGTGCTGATGGATGGAACCGCAGGCGGCACTATGATACACGAGGCCTGCGGGCATGGTCTGGAGGCCGATATTGTGCGGAAGGATTTCTCCACATATCGGGATATGACAGGCAAAACAGTCGCTGCTCCGATAGTTACTATTGTGGATGACGCAACGCTGCCTGACATGTATGGCTCATATCGCTGCGACGACGAGGGGACCCCGGCGGGCAGAACTGTCCTGGTCGAAAACGGGGTGCTCAGGCGCTACATGACTGATATCTCATCCGCTAATCTTGGCGGCCTGCCCAGGACGGGCAATGGGCGGCGCGAGTCGTATCAGCATATACCACTGCCGCGCATGAGCAACACATTTATAACGCCCGGCGAGAGCGAGCGCGGAGAAATGTTGGAGATGATGAAGGACGGCATTATCGTGAAAAAGATGGGCGGCGGCGAGGTCAATCCTACGTCAGGGGATTTTGTATTTCACGTCTCAGAGGGATACCTCGTCAAAGACGGGAAGATCGGTTCTCCTGTAAAAGGAGCGACTCTGACCGGAAACGGTCCAAAGGCTCTGTGGAATATAATTGCGGTTGGGAGAGAGCTCATTCTCGATCCTGGCGTATGCGGCAAGTCAGGTCAGGGAGTACCTGTGACTGACGGTCAGCCCACCCTGCTCATTAAAAATCTTACAGTTGGAGGAAGCGACGCTGGCAATGTCAGTTAAACGTAACTCTCGATCCGGTTCGTCAAATTCGCCGAAAAACGCATCCAAGTCCGCTGCTCTGGATAACGAAGGTAATCTCTCCGCGAAAACGCAGAAAAAACCCTCCACCAGGTCTATAGCTGACTTCAAGGATTACATAACTATAGCCATTATGATATTTCTTGCGCTGGACCTCTGCATGGTGTTCAGCATTTTAACCGCATGGACCGGTTTGTTTGGAAGAGTTGTCCGCCAGGAGATAGTGGGCAATTTGGGCGGGGGGATATTAATTCTCATGCTCTATGGCGTATATGTTTCGGCGTGCGTTATAACCAAGAGAAAAATACCTCGCCCGGTACATCAGAGCTTGGGCACGGCGTTGCTCTATATATGCTGCGTAATGGTGCTTGGCCTGCTTGAAATGACCATGCCGGGCAAGTTGTCCGCAGGTTATCCTGTATTCAACCCAGGTAAGTTCGGCGTAGCTATGGCGGAATGGCTATACGAGAACATCGGGCCTCTCGGAACCACAATCGCGGGCATGTGGGCGATATCGTCCACCATGTACTGCTTTGGCGTGACAGCTCCTTTCATGTCGGTTTACAGGGTCATACGGCGTTTGATATCCGCCCTTTACAGTAATGCGCGCAAAGATCGCGCGGTTCAGCTTCAAAAGAGAGAAAAAGATGCCGCGCCGGATGATTTCGCGGAGGAAGAGCAGGGAGAACCTGAGGCTATTCAGGAGGATGACGAGTATGAGGCCTCTGCTGAGGAGTGTCTGGAGCTGCCCTCTCCGGTCGATGTCGTTGCCGTGGATGAGATGGAGCTCGTCGATGACTGTAATGGCGTGCCTGTTGGACATTTTCCGCCTCCGTTTGAGGTGTATGGACGGGAACAGGACGACAGCGACGGAATAACCGTGGAGATGGCTCGTCCGTGGGGCGAGCGTATAATCAACTCGCTGGCTCAGTTTGGAGTGGAGGCTGAGCTGGCGGATATACTTATGGGTCCGACCGTTATACAGTTTAGAGTTCAGCCTCTGCCCGGCGTCAAGGTGAATAAGATAGTGGCGCTTTCAAACGATCTGGCTATGGCTCTCGCGGTTTCCAGTTTGAGGGTTGAGGCCCCCATTCCGGGACATCCATATGTTGGAATAGAGATACCCAATCCAAAGCGGAGAGGCATAACATTGCGCTCCATCATCGAGGAGGACGAGTATCAGGAGACCGACAGGAGCCTTCCTCTTCCTATGGGGGTAACAATCAACGGAGATCCGCTGGTAGTCGGCCTTGAGGACCTGCCTCACCTCCTTGTGGCCGGTACGACCGGCTCCGGAAAGAGCGTGTTCGTCAACAGCTGCATTATAGGGCTCTGCTCGATGCGAAAGCCGGACGAACTCAAGATGGTGCTTGTCGACCCGAAACGCGTGGAGATGGCGGCATACGAGAAACTTCCGCACATTCTTACACCGCCCGTGACCGATCCCAAGAAGGCTGTTCATGTGCTTGGGTGGGCAATACGCGAGATGGAGCGCCGCTATACGCTTTTTGCCATGTCCAGGGTGAGAAACCTCGCCTCGTATAACGAGATTGTGCTGCCAAAGGATCGCCTGCCCCATATTGTCATCGTGGTCGATGAGTTGGCGGACCTGATGATGACTGCGGCCAAGGAGGTGGAGGAGTATATCTGCCGACTCGCGCAGATGGCTCGCGCCACAGGGATACACCTAATGCTGGCCACACAGCGCCCGTCCGTGAATGTCATAACCGGTTTGATAAAGGCAAATGTTCCGGCGCGCGTCGCGTTTACTCTGCCTTCAATGATGGACTCGCGTACTATTATAGACTCAGGAGGAGCGGAGAAGTTGTTGGGCAAAGGGGATATGCTGTTTCTCTCCACTCAGAATCCCAAGCCCATTCGCGTTCAGTCGCCGTGGATAGACGAGAACTCGATCACTCGCTGGCTGGACTACCTTGTGAATATGTTCGGCGAGCCGATTTATACGGACATAGACGATCAGGGCGATGCTCCGTCAGGTTTCGAGGACAGCGCGGGCTTTGACGACTCTCTCTTCTGTGAGGCCGTGAAAGTGGTTGTCGCGACCGGCATGGCCTCGGCAAGCGGCTTGCAGCGCAGACTCCGCATAGGATTTACCCGGGCCGGGCGTCTGGTGGACATGATGGAGGCCGCCGGCATCGTTGGTCCGGCGGACGGAGCTCGCCCAAGGGAAATATTGGTGGACGAGGAGGGGGCGGAGGAGATACTCGAGAGGATAGCCGGAGCTTAAGCGCCTCATGTGTGACAGAGAGATCGTCAGGTCGCGTGATTTGGATATTTTTTTGCGCCTCGGCGTTGCGGCGGATGAGAGCGACAGAACCCTCTTCATGCTGGGAGGGCGTCCCGCCGATGTCTCGTGGCTGATTGACTTTGTCGAAAGAAACTCGCCGGATATTTGGGCTATAGACAGCGGGGTCGCCGCGTGCCGAGCCATCGGTCGCATTCCATCGGAGCTCATAGGCGACAAGGACAGCTCGCTGCCCGGCGATTGGATATGGGCTCTCGAGGGCGGCGCCAGGGAGCATCTGCACCAACGCGACAAGGATATGACTGATTTTCAGATAGCATTCGATATGTTTATGGATGACGCCGATAAGAGGGTTCGAGGAGAACGAATATTGATGCTGTCCGGCTGTTTTGGCGGCAGGATGGATCATCTGATGAGTAATTTGCTCACTCTGGCCCTGAGCGACGGGGTCGAGACGTCTGGTGAGCGAAACCGAGTGTCACGCTGCATGATAGACGAACATGAAGGTGTTTTTTTGATATATCCTGAGGTGTCCGCTTCGATAAAATTTCACACCCCTCCCGTCTCGGTCTCCCTGCTGCCGATGTCGGACTTCTGTCGTGGCGTGAGTGTGAGCGGCGTCAGGTGGCCATTGGAGGATACTCTCCTCAGAAGAGGTTTCCCGTGGGCGATAAGTAACGAGGTGAGCGACGATTTGGTGTCAGTGCGCTGCGAGGATGGAATTCTCGCGCTCTACTGGTGTTTCGGGATATAAAAAGGGCCGTTTTAAGCGGCCCTGCGAACTTTACCGGAACGAAGACATTTCGTGCAGATCTTGAGTCGTTTCGACTCGCCGCCGCCGACATCCACCTTTACGTTCCTGAGGTTGATGAGCCAACGTCTTCTGGTGTGCCGGTTTGAATGGCTCACTGAATTACCGGTGGTAGGTCCTCTGCCACAACAATCACAAAATTTTGACATTCGGTGTTCTCTCCCTCCTAGACAGCTTGTGCATTCTAACACAGATAAATCATTTTGGGAATAATCAACATCGTATTATATAATATAAATATAAATCACGCGGATAACAGAGGCAGGAAAGGCGGCGTTTCTTTATAATGAGTTTCAGTGGAGATATGGATAGATTGCAGGATATAATAGAAAAGTTCGAAGCGGATGATCTTGACATGGAGGAGTCTCTGGCGTTATTCGAGGAAGGTGTGCGTTTAATAAAGAACTGCCAGGAATATCTCGATGGCGCCAAGAGAAGAGTTACGATGCTTATAAACGATCAAGAAGTGGAGAGTGGTCCTGATAATGCCCAGTAAACCCGATGGCGCCGAGAATGGCGACGAACGAAGCGCGCTGGATATTTTAAGTGAGCAATACTCGACTGTTTTTGAAGAGCACATGAGGAATTTGTGCGGAGAGCCGTACGAGCATATTCCTCCAAGGTTGATGGAGGCGATGTCATACTCGCTCCTTGCCGGAGGGAAGAGGCTCAGACCGGCGCTGTGCCTTGCGGCGGCGGAACGAAGCGGCGTCAGCCCCGGGAGGGCTATGCCGATGGCTATAGCGACGGAGTTTATGCACACGGCGTCACTGATACATGACGACCTGCCCTGCATGGATGACGACGATCTGAGACGCGGACTTCCAACGAGCCACAAAAAATTTGGCGAGTGCCTGGCTGTTTTGGCCGGAGACTCTTTGATGATATGGTCGTTTGGTTATGCGCTCTCGCATCTTCCGCCTCAGGGCATACCGGCCGAGAGGGTCGTTCGCGCAGTCGGCATATTGAGCGAGTCCTCGGGACCCGCGGGAATGTGCGGAGGACAGGTGCTCGACACGGACGCTCAAAGTCGGGAGGACAGAGAGGATTTTGTATACCGGATAGCATCCTCTAAAACTGCGGCGCTCATCCGCGCGTCGCTGGTCTCAGGCGCGATGCTGGGTGATATTACGGACACCGCGCTTCAATGTTATTATGACTATGGCACACACCTTGGACTCGCTTTTCAGATAGTGGACGATATACTGGACGTGACATCCACCGCCGATGTCCTCGGAAAGACGCCAAATAAGGATGAGACACAGCACAAGCTGACTTTTGTCAGCGCGTATGGCATAGAGCAGGCCAGGCAAATGGCCTTGAAGGAGTCCATCGAGGCAGAGCGCGCAATGGAGTCTCTGTTTCCTGAAGGAGATTTGCTTATAGATTTGGCCAGGTCACTGGTAAACAGGAGTTATTGATGAGTGATACGACAAAAAGAGCCACGCTGCAACATGTTAAAAACTACAAGAGTCTTGCGCTGCTTGGGGGGGATGAGCTGAATGCTCTCTGCAGTGAAATACGAGACCTTATAATAGAGGTTACGCTCAGAAATGGAGGGCACCTCGGCGGGTCGCTGGGCGCAGTGGAGCTGTGTGTGGCGCTCTTGAGGTCGTTCAACCCGGAGAGGGATAAGATCGTATTCGACGTAGGTCATCAGACTTACGCGTATAAAATTTTGACGGATCGCCTCGATAACTTTCATACTCTGCGAAAGAGGGGAGGGATATCGGGTTTTCCAAGAAGAGCGGAGAGCAAATACGACGCGTTTGACGTTGGTCACAGCAGCACCTCTATCTCAGCTGCCCTGGGTTTTGCCAAGGCTAGAGATCTGCAGGGCCAGGGACATGAAGTTGTGGCTGTAATAGGGGACGGCGCGCTCCTGAACGGACTTGCGCTCGAGGCGCTCAACAATATCTCTGCTTGCGACACAAAGCTGACCGTCGTGCTGAACGACAACAAGATGTCCATAAGTCCGCGAGTGGGAGGCATTGCCGAGCACCTTGCCAAGCTATCGGTGAGCGCGCCCTATAAATGGCTGAAGCAGTTCATAAAGAACCAGTGCCGCGCTATGGCAAACGGCAGGAGGGTTGAGAATAAACTTGACAGAGTCAAGACTAAGTTGAAATCCCTACTCCTGCCCACTAATATGTTCGAAGAGATGGATATAAGCTATTGGGGGCCCTTTGACGGGCATAACGTACACGAGATGCAGGAGATATTCGAGCTGTCCAAGCAGTATCACAAGCCACTGTTGATACACGTGGTCACTCAGAAGGGGCGTGGATGCGCAGAGGCCGAGGCAATGCCGTCTGTCTTCCACGGAGTTGGCTCCGGCACGGTGATAAAAAATAAACAGGACAAGAAAAAAAATGATTCCCCGGCCCCGGTTAAAATACCGCCGGTGGATTGGAGCAGAGCCGTGGCCGACAAGATATCTCAGCTGGCTGAGCGCGACGCAAGAGTCGTTGCCTGCACTGCGGCTATGGAGGAGGGAACCAAACTTCAAAACTTCAAGAGCCGATTTCCTGAACGCTTCTTTGATGTAGGCATAGCCGAGGGGCACATGCTGACATACGCCGCCGGGCTTGCGGCAGGCGGGGTGAGGCCGGTTGTGTGTATATATTCCACATTTCTTCAGAGGGCCATGGATCAGGTAGTACATGACATTGGCATGCAGCGCTTGCCCGTGCTGATATCGGTTGACAGAGCCGGTCTGAACGGCGAGGACGGGGAGACGCACCAGGGGCTGCTCGATATAGCGTGGTGCCGAAGCGTTCCGGGATTGACGATATGTGCGCCCAGGGACAGGGTCGATCTCGACTTCATGATGTCCGGTTGGCTGGAGATGGGCATACCCATGATGATCAGATACCCAAAGGGAGCGGCTCCTGAGTCGATCTCCCGTGAGATGCGCACGCCTGCCTCATGGGGCAGAGCCGAGGTTCTCAGACGAGGAAGAGATATCTGTCTTGTGGGCATAGGTTCGACCGTGTCCGTGATGCTCGATACGTCACTGGAGTGCGAGAGGAGAAATATGCCGTCCCCCACTGTCGTCGATATGCGTTTTGCGTCGCCCATAGATTGGGAGACGCTGGACAATCTCTTCGCCTCCCACTCGATTGTGATCGCGGCGGAGGATGGTTACTCCGCCGGTGGATTGGGAGAGGCGTTAGCGGCCAGGGTTTCGTTATTCAAATATTCCTGCGCCATTCGTACAATCGGCGTAGACGCGATGTATATTCCTCACGCGACGAGAGCTGAACAGCTCGATGAACACGGACTCACATCACGAGGCGTCTTATCAGCGCTGGAGGATATTTATGATGGGTACGACTCGGCTGCGTCTGGATAAGCTTCTTGTTGTGAGGGGATTTGCCTCCTCACGGGCCGAGGCGGCAAATCTGATAGCAGGCGGTCGGGTTAAAGTCTCCGGTTTTCCGCAGAGCAAGTCGGCGTCGATGTTTGAAATGGAATCTCAGATAGAGGTCAGTTCGGGGGAAGAGAAGTTGTGGGTGAGCCGCGGGGCTCACAAACTTCTGAAGGCTATTGACGAATGGGGCATAGACCCGACTGGACTGGACTGTATCGACATTGGAGCGTCGACGGGAGGATTCACGCAGGTTCTCATTGAGAGAGGCGCGCGCAGCGTCGCCGCAGTTGACGTGGGCTATGGACAGCTTGCCTGGTCTCTGCGTTTCGACCCGAGAGTGCGGGTTCTCGAACGCGCGAATGCCAGATACATAACTCTGGAGGACATTGGGTGGAGAGCATCGCTGCTTACAGTTGACGCGTCTTTTATATCACTCAGGCTGCTCCTGCCGAATTTACAGAATCTTGTCATTGAAGAAGGCAGAATCATAGCGTTGATAAAGCCTCAGTTTGAGGTCGGACGCTTGAAAGTAGGCCGCGGTGTTGTACGCGACGCGGTGCTGCATATCGAGGTTCTCGAGAGCCTGGCGAATTTCGTGAGGGATGAGACAGAGCTTGCTTTGAAGGATGTCACCTACTCTCCTATCAGAGGCCCCGAAGGAAACATTGAATTTATTTTTTTACTGGTCCGTTCTTCAAATCCGGAAGCCGGCCAGCGCAAGATAAATTTTGCGGCGCGGGTAGAAGAGGCGCACGCATGCCTGAGGTGAGCGGACATCAGATACGTCGGCCTTTTTTTCAATCCTGACTTGCCATCGAGCGTTGAACTGGCGCGCACAATAATTGCATCGAGTTACGGCGGGATAGATGTTTGTTTTGTGACTGACGAGGAGAACATGGAATACTGCAATATGGATTTCGCTCTCTCGATTGGGGGAGATGGAACATTTCTGCGAACATCGAGGATGATATGGGGGCTTGGCGTTCCGTTGTATGGTATCAACGCCGGACGTCTGGGTTTCCTGACTGCCGGAGCGGCCGAGTCGGCAGCGGCGGATATACGCCGGATACTCTCCGGGGACTATGAGCTGTTCTCGCGCATCCCGCTTCGAGGGGAGATAGTGCGTAACGGAGAGGTTATAGAGAGCGTTTACGCGCTCAATGATATAACGGCATCCAAGGGGTTCCTCTCTCGTCCTATTGACGTATCGGTGTCTGTGGGCGAGGAGAACATATATCGATTTCTGGCGGACGGCATCATAGTCTCGACGCCTACAGGGTCCACCGCGTACGCTATGTCCGCCGGCGGCCCGATCATTCACCCGGGTGTGAAGTGCATGCTCGTTGTTCCGATATGTCCCCACTCTCTGTATCCGAGGCCGATGGTGCTGAGCGACATGGAGACTATAAACATCAAGGTTGAATGCTGCGCGTACGAGGCGATATTCTCCGGCGACGGCCATCAGAATATGACGCTCATCTCGGGCGACATCGTGAGCATAAAGCTGGATGTCGAGAGAGGGATCGATGTGATATCCATCGACAAAAGTTCGTATTACGATATATTGCGCAAAAAGATGAATTGGGGACGGAACGGAGAGGCAAAATGATTGAACGGCTTAACGTGCGTGGAGTGGGCGGCATCAGATCTGCGGAGCTGGAGTTTGCCGGCAATTTCATCGCCATAACCGGTGAAAGCGGCGCCGGCAAGAGCAGCCTCGTCAGGGCGTTTGAGTTCATCTCAGGCAGAAGAGCTCAGACGTCGATGATACACTCCGGCTGTGAGGAGGCTGTGGTTGAGGCGCTCTGGAACAGGGAGTACACCCCTCAGTATACCAGGGACGGAGATGATGACGAGGCTCTGGTCACAAGGCGTTCGCTGAGCCGGGGGGGCAAGAGCAGATGCCAGATATCCGGAAATCTGGCGACCGCAGGTCAGCTGACGGAGGTATCCTCGCGGCTCATACAAATACAGAGCCAGTTCGCGCAGATCGACCTTCTCGACCCGGCTCGTCAACTCGAGCTCATAGACCAGTCAGGAGGAGATGATCTGGGGATTGCCAAGGAGCGTTTGGCGTCGATGTTTCCTCAGATGCTCTCCGTAGAGAAGGAAATAATAGAATTAAAAAAACGCAGGGCGTCATTGGTGGACAAACTGGAGGGCGCTCCGGAGCGGGTCAGGAGGATTAAGGCGCTTGCCCTGTACCCTGATTGTGAACAGGAGTGGGCTGATGAGCTGGTATCCTTTGAAAAAGCTCTTAACGAGGTCGGTAAATACGAAAATATAACATATCTGATGAACGGCGGAGAGAATGGCGTAAGCCTTATAGATCAGATAGATTCGCTTCTGCGCGAGCTCTACGCCGTCGCTCCTCGTGAGGTCGAGGCGCGCTGGACCGAACTGGGGGAGTCTGCTCTATCCGGTCTTCAAAAGCTATTTGCGTCAGTTTACACTGAATTCGGCGCTCTTTCCAGAGATGAGCTCGAATCTGGGTGCGAGAAGCTGGAGGCGAAGATCGGGCTGCTGCGAAAGATAAAGAGGGAGACGAGTCGGGACTCGGTGGATGATCTCCTGGCCTACATAGAGGAGGTTGAGGAGGACTCCAGGTGGATAGAGGAGATAACGCCGATTTTGGATCAGCGTGTGAAACTCGCGTCCGGCCTGCGCGCGGATGTTGGATTGAGCGCACGTTCTCTCAGGACGCTGAGGGAACGGACGGCATCGGAGTTCTCCGCCAGAGTCAATCACCATCTGAAGGACCTGGCTATGGACGACATCGAATTTTCTGTTCACATCGACAGACTGGACAAGGTCAGGGCGTCCGGAGCGGAAAGCGCCGTGTTTATGCTGGCCCAGAACGGCCTGCCTCCGAACCTGGCGGGCAAGGTGGCGTCTGGAGGTGAGCTGAGCCGGATACTGATAGCCATACAGGCCTCCATAGCGCCGGATCGCCTTCCAGGCGTTCTGGTATTCGACGAGGTGGAAGCGGGTTTGGGGGGGCGTACGGCTTTGCTGGCCGGCGAAAAGCTGCGGGAGCTGTCCGGGAATTGCAGAACAATACTTATCACACATGAGGCGACGATAGCGGCGATGGCCGATCAGCATTTCGTGGTCAGGCGCGTCGGAGACGAGACGGAGGTTTCACAGATATCGGGGGATGAAAGAGCCTTGGAGATAGCGAGAATGCTCGCGGGTTCCGCCTCCAGAGAGGCGCTGGATCACGCTAAATCGCTCCTGGGTTTCAAGGTGGGTATGTAAACGGCGGGTTCGTGGTGAATCGCATGACGAAAGGGGATTAGACAGCATGATGGGCTCTGATAAAAAGGATATATTCATTTACCGTCATTTGATAGGGGGAAGATCCCACGTGGCGCGGTGCCAGATCGGTCTGATGACCATGCCCGATCTGGAGGAGGCAAAAAATCTGCATGAACGCGTGACAAAGGGGCTTAGCAGGGAAATTTATATCCCGACCAGCGACGAGGATATGGAGCGTCTTCTGGGATATGAGGGAATAGCTCTAGGGGTTTGGTTTCAGGAGAGATTGATATGTATGAGGGCGGTGGCGACCGACAAGGAGTGGATCAGACATATCATGGAATCTATGGACTTGGCGCCTGATCCCGATAATCGCACAGCATACACGAAACACTGCATAGTCGATAAGGATTTTCGCGGCAACAACGTGCAGTTTTTGACGCAATACGCCATCGAAAATCAAATCTCAGATAATTTTGACACGATCCTGACCACTGTCTCACCGAAAAACATCTTCAGCATTCAAAATATACTTGCGTGCAATTTCGTGGTCGTCGCCTTAAAAATGATAAACGGGGAATACATGCGTTACATAATGCGAAAAAATTTCAGGAGCGATCTGTCTATATGGACCAATGGGCATCTGGTAATACCTTCGTCGGACTTTGAAAGACAGAGGGAGGTCTTGGCCGAGGGGTATGTGGGATATAAGCGCATACGCAAACACAGAGGTTTTTCCATCCTTTACGCTCCGATGAGCAAAGAACCTCCAAGAGGATATTGAGCACCGTAGGCGCCCATTGCACCTGTCATCCTCTGGCTTACCCCTGTCATCCTTTGGGCTTGTCCTTGTCATCCTCTGGCGTATCCCTGTCGTCCCCCGGCTTGACATCCTCTGTCGTCCCTCGGCTTGACCCTTTCTGTCGTCCTCCGGCTTGACCGGAGGACCC
>JAISRE010000012.1 GCA_031273805.1 Synergistaceae bacterium
CCACTACGGGCGCAGGGTATTTGAGGGGATCTGTCCCTAGTACGAGAGGACCGGGATGGACGGACCGCTAGTGTACCGGTTGTCGCGCCAGCGGCATAAGCCGGGTAGCCATGTTCGGAGCCGATAACCGCTGAAGGCATCTAAGCGGGAAGCGGACCCCAAGATGAGATACCCCACTGAGAAATCAGATAAGGTGTCCCGGAGAATACGGGTTTGATAGGTCGGGGGTGTAAGCGGGTAACGCCCGTTGAGCTGACCGATACTAATACACCGAAGCCTTAACCTCATATTTCCTGTGTAACACGCAAGAGTGTGTGTATTTGTAAATAGCAAATAATCCTGTGGAGTTTTGATTATAGAAGACGCAGCAGGATAAGATTTCTGGTGGCAATAGCGGAGGTGTCACACCCGGTCACATGCCGAACCCGGCAGTTAAGCCCTCCAGCGCCGATGGTACTGCAAGGGGTACTTGTGGGAGAGTAGGTCGCCGCCAGGATTATATTACAAACGAGAGCCGAAAGTTTAACTTACTTTCGGCTCTCGTTTTGTATGTGACTATTGGTTAAATCAGGCAGAGGGTCAAGGCGCCCGAACGAACGAAGTGAGTCGGGCGTCTTGACCCTCCAGAACTACAACATGTGACAAGCTGATAGTCATGTATAGTTATAGTGATATACTGTTGAGCTATACGAAAGGAGCTGGGCATATGACATATTCGCTGGACGGCTACGTGCGAGTAGCGTGCGCGACTCCGTACATCAGAGTTGCGGACTGTGCGTACAACGCGGAGCAAATTTTGAGCATCATGAAGAAAGCGGAGGAAGAGGGAGTCAAACTCCTCTGTATGCCGGAGCTCACCATAACCGGCTACACCTGCGGAGACCTTTTTCTTCAGGAGATTCTGCTCCGAAATGCCCTCTCCGCTATGTCATACCTTGTCGAGAAAAGCAGAGATATTCCTCTTATAGTTGTAGCCGGCATGCCGTTTGCCCATAACGGAAAACTCTTTAACACAGCCGCAGTCTTTGGTTGCGGTAACCTGCTGGGTATTGTTCCAAAGACGAACATTCCCAACTACAGTGAATTTTATGAGCTGCGACATTTTTCACCCGCTCCCCAGGAGACGCGCACTGTCCATCTCTGCGGCAGAGATGTCCTGTTCGGCACTCGCATAATCTTCCAGTGTGAGAACGAACCGGGCTTGAAGATCGCGGCGGAGATCTGTGAAGACCTCTGGGTTCCCGTACCTCCGAGCTCGTCTCACGCGACGGCGGGAGCTTCTGTAATAGTCAATCTATCCGCCAGCGATGAGACTATAGGAAAGAGCGCCTATAGGAGATCGCTCGTTTCGGGGCAGTCGGCGCGTCTTGTATGCGCTTATCTATATGCGGATGCCGGCATTGGAGAGAGCAGCACGGACATGGTGTTTGCGTCGCACAATCTTGTATGTGAAAATGGAGCGGTGCTGTCGGAGTCGCCCCCTTTTGCCAAAGGGTGGGCTGTGTCGGAGATCGATCTGCGAGCCCTGGAGTACGACCGCAGGCGCATAAACACATGGACAGACGATGCAGCAGGGTATTCCATAGTATCGTTTTCGCTGGATACGAGAACTTCGGAGCTTATCAGGCATATAGCGGCTCACCCTTTTGTCCCGGACGACGAGAGAGAGAAACATGCTCGCTGCGAGGCTATCTTGGACATGCAGACAGCCGGACTCGAGAAGAGGATACTGCACACCGGCGCAAAAACTGTTGTAATAGGCATATCAGGAGGCTTGGACAGCTGTCTTGCGCTGCTGGTAGCCTATAGGACCATAAAAAAACTCGATCGGCCGATGTCTGACATCCTGGCGGTGACAATGCCCTGCTTTGGCACCACCGAACGCACAAAATCCAACGCGGTGAAGCTCTGCTCCGCGCTTGGCGTCGTCTGCCGCGAGATCGACATATCCGACTCCGTCAGGGGACATCTGCGCGACATTGGAATATCCGACGATACGCGCGATATCGTGTATGAAAACGCGCAAGCCCGTATAAGAACTCTCGTGTTGATGGACCTGGCGAACCACAACAACGGAATAGTTATAGGAACCGGGGACCTGTCGGAGCTTGCCCTTGGATGGACGACCTATAACGGGGACCACATGAGCATGTACGGCGTAAATTCGGGCATCCCAAAGACACTAGTGAAACACATTATAAAGCATGCGGCCGATACTGCTCCAGTTCTGACCGAGGTGCTGGATGGCATACTTTCGACCCCGGTGAGTCCTGAACTGCTGCCCCCCACAGGGGATGAAATCAACCAGAGGACAGAAAATATAATCGGGCCTTACGAGCTTCATGATTTTTTCCTGTATTACGTCGTCAGGTGGGGGATGCCGCCTGCGAGAGTGTACTCCCTCTGCCGGATAGCATTTGAGGGGAAGTACTCCCCTGAGGAAATACTCGATTGGCTGCGTCTGTTTTATCGCAGATTCTTCGCCGCCCAATTCAAGCGAAGCTGCCTGCCGGACGGGCCGAAGATCGGCTCCGTCACTCTCTCGCCTCGCGGTGACTGGCGGATGCCCAGCGATGCCGTGAGCAACGGGTGGCTCAGTGAGCTCTGCGAACTCAAATAGCTTCCGTATATAATGGGTAGAATGATTTTGACATTTTTGACATTTTTAACATACTCCCTAATTACAGTATGCTATACTTAATAACGACAGGTGATACGGTTTTTAGGGAATGGCGATGCCATTAGGAGCATTGCCGCGTGAACGCAAATTTTAGGGGGTAGAAGAACTATGAAATTGAACGAATTCATGCTGGAGCGGCTTTTCTCCCGTCTAAGGCCGGGGGCTAAGTATATATTGAGTCCTTCGTCGTGTGAAAGCTGCACAATGAAGGAGATTCTCGACCTGGCCGACGCGGAGTGCAGAAAATTGTGGGAGAACCTGGATCTCGGCTACAATGATTATCGCGGACACGTCAAACTGCGCGAGGCTGTAACCAGACGCTACAGGACGCTTGGGGTTGATGATATCCTCGTGGTGACGCCCGAGGAGGGGATTTTTATCGCGCTTAACGTGCTGCTTGACCCGGGCGACGAGGTCATAGTGATACATCCGACTCTGCCGTCGATGCATGAGATCCCCAAGTCGATAGGATGTACCGTCATACCGTGGGTGTTGGAATCAACCGACTGGGGCTGGCGGCTCGATACCGACTTTTTGAACAGAACCATTTCTTCTAAGACAAAGCTGATAGTTCTCAATATTCCGAACAACCCAACCGGTTATATGCCGGTGTTGGCGGATATTCAGCGTATAGCGAACATTGCGGACAAAACCGGGGCGTGGATTTTGTGCGAGGAAACATACAGGGGAATGGAGCACGATCCCGGAGTCGACCTTCCGTCAATGGCTGATATCTATCCACGGGCGATAGCTCTGGGCGGGGTCAATAAAATCGGCCTTGCGGGCTCTCGCATAGGATGGCTTGCTTCGCAGAATCGAAGCGTAATGGCGGAGTGTTTCGGGTTCAAGGATTACACGACCCTCTGTCCCAGCGCGTCGTCCGAAATCCTTGCGCTGATAGCCATGAGGAACTTCAGCTACCTTGCGGAGCGAAATCGCAAGATTATCCTGGAGAACGTGGAGCTTGCCGAGGGATTTTTCAACTCGAAACCCGAGTGGTTCAACTGGTCGTCGCCAAACGGAGGCTCCACCGCGTTTCCCAAGCTGAACTATCCGTACAAAGTGAGTGATCTCTGCGACAGGGCGGCAGCGGATGCCAGCATATTAGTCATACCGGACAGAATCTTTTCGATCAGCGATAACAGGTTTCGCATAGGTTTCGGAAGGAAAAACTTCGGCCAAGCCCTGGCGATGTTCACGGACTTCATGGACAAGTTTACAGCGCGCGATACCGCTGAGGAGCAGATTGCTTAAGAGGAACCGCTGATTTAATAACCTTAAAATAGTCCTGGGGCGATTCCTGTGAATCGCCCCTTTACCGTAATTTTTTATGTCTCTATCGCTCTTCCGGTCCACTTCTTTAAAGTGCTCAGTAGCTTCTCGGGGTCTATGGGTTTTGTCAGGTAGTCGTTCATGCCGACCGCGATGCTCAGCTCGATATCCTCCTGTCTGGAGTGAGCGCTCATGGCTATGATAGGCAACCGGTCTCTGTCAAGCCCCATCTGCTCTCTTATCAGCTTGGTTGCGGTTAGTCCGTCCATGTCCGGCATCTGAATATCCATGAGGACCAGGTCGTAACGGTTCTTTTCCAGCGACTTCAGCGCCTCCAGTCCGTTATTGGCTATGTCCGCGTTGGAACCGGACAGGCGAAGGAGTTCGATGGCTATCTCCTGGTTTATCTCATTATCCTCCACAAGCAGTATGCGGGCGTTTATCTCGCCACTGAACGGATAATCCTCTCCAGAACCGGTATCCGAGTGAATATGCGCGCTATCGGAGTCGAATGCGGACGATAGCGCGGCCATCATGGTCTCGAAGTAGAACTCCGTTCCCTCGCCGGGCGCGCTGTTTATCCTGATGTGACCGCCCATCGCGTCCACGATATTACTCACTATCGGAAGCCCGAGGCCGGCGCCGCCGTGTTTTCTCGTGAGCACCGCCTCAGCCTGCTCGAAGGGCTTGAAGAGGTTTTTGATCTGATCCTCCGTCATTCCTATTCCAGTGTCTTTGACGCTGATACATAGATATTTGCCATTCTTGTAGCGAGCCGTCACCGATATTTGCCCGTGATCTGTGAACTTGATTGCGTTGTCGATCAGATTGACTATTACCTGCTTTAATCTGAGCGAGTCGCCCATCAGCATCTGAGGAACGCCGTCATCGAGCGTAATATCGATAAAAATTTTCTTCTCCGACGCCATCAAAGCCATGTGGTCGCGGATATGAAACAGTGTCGCTCGGATGTTGAATGGACCGCAGCAGAGAGAAAAATTGCCAGCCTCCATTTTTGCCAGATCGAGGACATCTCCGATCAGCCCCAGGAGTGTATCGGAGGCGTTTTTGATCTTGATGAGATAATTTCGCTGCTTGTCGTCAAGAGGGGTTTTCAGGCAGAGATGACTCATTCCCTGGATCGCGTTGAGCGGAGTGCGCAGTTCGTGGCTCATATTCATCAGAAAATTGTTTTTGGCGCGGTCGACCTCCTCCGCCGTTCTCCTCTCCCGGGTCAACTCCGTCACGTCGTAGCACCAGATGAGCAGTGCCTCCTCGTCCTCGTACATAAACGGCCTGATCGACATGATGACGTCCAGTATTTCTCCTTTTGCTCCATATACCGCAACAGGCCATCTTTCAACGGACTTTCCCTCTGTGATCGCTTTCAACGCGTGTTTGAGCCGAGTCTCGTCCGCGAATATTTCGTCAGTTCTGTCCCCGGAGCGTCGCCCAAGCATTTTCGTCCCATTGTCGTTGATGGTCTTTATAAATCCATCCTTCAATATTGCCATCGTTATCGGCGTGGAGTCCAATATCTCGCGAAACTGTTCACACTGCTCACGCTCTTTTTTCCTGAGGAGCTCAGCAAGTTCCGCATTTTTTTTGGTCAGCTCGTTTATTTTTTTCTCTCTTATATCTATATCGTCAGGCATACTGTCACTCCTAAGGATGAAGAGCTGTCTTTAAGCTAACAAACGTTAAACTTAAAATAACATCTCATTTTGTGTGTTTGCACAGCACACGAGGAATATTGAAGTAAAAACAGGTCACTGAGTTTAATGCCGCGTCGTTACATCCGTCATATTCATGGCGTTCATGCATTTTCAGTTTGATATACTATCACAATAATGAGAGATCCTCTTCAGTAGGTCGCGGCGAAATGACTGGTCGGAATGATCCGATATGAATATACGCAATATGTAAATTATTTCTGTTTTGGTCGCATGAGCGGATAATAGGATTTACAATGTCCAATATGTCTGATAAAGTTTATATGGATAATTATACAAGAATGCGGAGGTGATTCAAGATGAAAAAAATAGGCCTCATAATAGGACTGGTTCTCTGCCTGCTCAGCGTGTTTGGCGAGGTTGTTCACGCGTCCGGGGTGTTTTTGGAGGCAGCCCCGACATCCCGCGCTTTCATCAAGTATCGCCAGGCCGCTGCGCGCGGCGCTGTTGCGCGCTCCTCAGGCTATAGACCATCTCCTTTGGACCTTACGCACCTGAAGGGCGCCGACTACTCCGGCTACCTCAGCTCATCAGCCAGAGGGGCCGCCGATGTTCCCGTATCCTACGATCTGAGGCAGCTCGGTTTAGTCACTGGCGTCAAGGACCAGGGAGAGTTGAACGCCTGCTGGGCTTTTTCATCTATAGGCTCTATAGAGTCCACTTACCTCAAGCGTAATCCAGCCTCGGCGCTCGATCTGTCTGAGATGTTCCTTTTTTGGTATGCGTTCAACGATATTTTCGGCCTCACGCCGCTCGGTCCCGGCAAAACTCCGGGCGGCGGGTTTGATAACTCCGCCGTCTCCACATTTGCGAGGTGGACGGGGCCTGTTTTAGAGGACTCGGCGCCTTTAGGGAATATCCCCACAGGTTTGGCGCAGTCCTACCCGATGAGGCTCCATCTGCAGGACGCGTTTTTTCTGAACCTCGAATTTGACGATGAAAAGAGCGCCATTCAACCTACAAACGACATTCGCAAGCGATTACTTATGGACTATGGAGCGATCTCCGTCGGATGCAAGGCGCCCACAGGCTCTGGGTATAACGCGCAGCTACACTCCTGGAACAGCACATCCAAGGTTTTCCCGGACCACTCCGTTCTTCTTGTGGGGTGGGACGACAATTATCCAAAGGAGAACTTCAATGTCAGACCGTCCTCCGATGGCGCCTGGCTCGTTAAAAATTCCTGGGGGGTTGAGTGGGGTGATTCCGGCTATTATTGGATCTCCTACGAGGACAGGGTTTTCTCCGATGGAGTTGCCTATCTTGCGGAGGAGACGGATAACTACGATCTCAACTACGGCTACGATGAGCTGGGCTGGTGCGGCTCGGTCAATATCGGGAGGTCGTCGTCCCCGTGGATGGCAAACGTGTTTGCCGCAGCATCTGACGGCGAGGAGCTGAAGGCCGTGTCGTTTTACACGACTGCCCCAAATACAGCGTACGAACTGTACATATACAACGATGTTCCTCAGGGAGGGAGCCCGGTCCTTGGAACCGAGGTTCTGAGACAGAGCGGAGTCGAATCGTTTGCCGGCTATCATACAGTCAGGCTGAACTCCTCCGTGCCTCTGCGGAAAGATTCCAGGTTCTCCGTTGTGCTCAGGATGACGTCCGCGTATTCTTATCCTCTGGCCGTTGAGACTAAGATTGTCGATTTTTCTGATTCCGCTTCATCCGGCAGAGGAGAGAGCTACTTCTCCGCAGATGGAAAGTCGTGGAGCGACGCGTATGACGTCGCTTCCGCAGTGGTTGACAACGCGAGCCTGAATGCGTGCGTCAGGGCGTTTACCTCGATCAACAGAAGTATTCCCGCACTATCGGCATTTTCAGACGACCCTAAGGAGTGGGGCGCGCTCATCATAGACCTGGGCAATCTCGTCCATGTACGTCTCAACGCGAAGATAATATCGAGCGTGATACCCTCAGGCATAAACGTTCAAACCGGCGGCTTGAACAACGTGCGAGTCTTAATCGGAGACTCTGAGGGATATCCCGTCGAAAATACTCAGGATGCTGATCTCAAGGACGGAACCTCTGTAAACCGTTATCTGGTGATAGAGGGGACCGCCGCGAGTGAGGCTGACGCTTTGAACGCCGTCATCGAGTCCGTGACCTACACGCTGGGAGGGCTTGTCATCACTCAGTTCTCCGATAATCCGATAATGGTGTCCGACATGACTCCTATGGATATTGCTCAGAACAGCGGGGATGGCGGTGGAGGCGGAGGCTGTGACCTTGGAGCGGGTTCGCTATTGCCTCTGATAACGTTCTCTGTAAGCGTTGTTCTCTTATCGAGGAGAAAAAAATATAAATGACTATCAAGTTTGCTTATGAGACAGAGAATTTTCGAGCGCGTTGTCCTCGGCGCGTAGCGCTGTACGGAGTGAATCGGCGGCCGACACGATGTCGGACGAGCGACAAAGTAAGCGTAAAGACGCTGCCTTTTGGCGGCTTTACGCGGCATGGAAGTACTTCTGTCGCGGTCCGATTCACGCAGTGAGCCGAAAGTTCTCTGGCTCATCTTGAAACAACTTTATAGTCACAAAATATAAAATGATACTCGATTATTGTATTGCGCGACATGCCGAGAATCGGATGATTTCCCCCGGTTCCCGGCATTTTTTGTCACACGGCCGCCGGTTGAGGAGCCGCATTGTATGAGCCAGACCTACTTATAGCTGGTATAATATTTTCTTGGTATATTAATTTAAAATAAACATTGCAGGTGGTGTTTTGATTCGTTATTGTATGGATAAGGGGAGTCAAACGATAAAATTATTACAATCTATACTCGAGGAGGCTGAATTAACTGGATTCCGCAATCAAGCTGAAGCAGATAAATACGCATTATTGGATGAGAATTTCGTCATCGCCGTACCTTGCGATAGTGAGGGACTCGCTGACCTTGGTATTCCCGCTTATAGTCACGGGGGCAGTGGCAATTCTCATAAACAATTTTCCGATGATATATTATCAGAACTTCATGGAGCATCTATTCGGCGCGAGCTGGCATAAGTTCGGCGGTTATGTCTGGGGCGGAACAATGGCGGTTATATCCCCGATTACGGTGTTCTCGATAGGTTACGGCGTCGCAGAGTTTTACAACTCCAAGCACCGTCTGGACGCTATTCATCCGCTTATCGTAGGGCTTGTCAGTTTCTGTTCGTTGATGGCGATAACGGAGCCGTCGGCGGAGATCTTCGCTATTCCATACGACTGGATGGGTATGCACGGACTCTTTCTTTCGATAATAATTGCGCTGCTATCGAGCCGGATGTTTTTAAAGTTCTACGATCTCAAGTTTCGCATGAGATTTTTTATAGAGTCGCACAGCTCCATAATGGTTAACGCGTTCTCCGCTCTCCTGCCGGGCGCCACGACAATTTTTGCGTTTGCCGTGGCCAAGGTGCTGATGAGCTATTTCGGAGTGCAGGACATACACCGCATGATGTACGATTTGCTCTGCAAGCCCTTCGAGGGAATGGGAAACACGCTTATCACAGCTCTTCTCTTTGGCTTTATCCGGCAGCTGCTCTGGTTTGTGGGGATACACGGCTCTAATGCGCTGGGTCCGGTGATGACCGAGATATACGAGGGGGCGATGCAAGCGAACAAGCTCGCTGCGGCGGTCGGCGAACCGCTGCCGTTCGTCTTTACGAAGACGTTTTTCGACAGCTACACCTCGATGGGAGGAGCGGGAAACACGCTCTCCCTCATGATAGCTCTCACTCTGACCCGCAGAAACGGCGGACTGGGAAAAATCGCGAAATTGTCGATGATACCGGCTGTTTTTAACATCAACGAGACGCTGCTCTTCGGCCTGCCCGTGGTATTGAACCCGATATACTTCATTCCGTTCATATCCGTTCCCATTGTTTTGACAGTGATATCTTATATTGTCTCCGTAGCCGGCCTCGTTCCCGAGACTACCGCTGAAGCCGTGTGGACCATCCCAATTCTGTTGAGCGGGTATACAGCGTCCGGCAGCGTCGCCGGGAGTCTGCTCCAACTGCTCAACCTCGCTGTCGGGGTGCTGATATATCTGCCATTTGTCCGGGTGCAGGAGGATGTCCAGAGGCTGAAGTTCGAGGATACGTATAGAGAGCTTCTTAGAATCAGCAGTCAGCCCGCAGAGACAATCACGGCGTCTCTGGTCACGAGGTCCGATGACGTGGGTTCGTTTTCGCGGGCGTTGGCGAACGACCTGATGCAATCTTTAAAAATGAAGGAAATTTATCTGGAGTACCAGCCGCAGGTCGACTGCCGAAGCGGCAAGGTCATTGGCGTGGAGGCGCTTGTCAGATGGCGCCATAGCCGCATTGGGCGTATTCCGCCGTCGCTCTTTATCCCTCTGGCGGAGGAAATTGACTTTATAAAGGACCTCGGGCTCTGGGTATGCGGCGAGTCCTGCCGTCAGGTAAGGGAGTGGAAAGATGCCGGTCTCTCCGGCGTGGTAATGTCGTTCAATGTGTCTGTGAGACAGCTCGAGGACCCGGACCTGCCGGAGAAGATCGGCGAACTGATAAGGCGGAGCGACCTCGACCCGGCATATCTCAAGGCCGAGGTCACTGAGTCGGCCGGCCTGAGTTCGGACATGGGGCACAACGTGCTGCTTCAAGAGATAAAAAGGATGGGGGTAAGCATAGCCATAGACGACTTTGGGATGGGGCACAGCTCGCTGGTTTACCTCAAGCAGTTTCCGGTTGCCACGCTGAAGCTCGACGGAAGCCTGGTTAAAGATGTGGCCAAGAGCAAGATAAGCTATGACATAATAGCGACTATAAGCGAGCTCTGTCGCTCCATGAACGTTCAGCTGCTGGCAGAGTTCGTTGAAACGGAGGAGCAGGCGCTGATACTGAAAAAGCTGGGCTGTTTTATATTTCAGGGATATCTGTACAGCCCGTCGCTTTCTCCGGAAAAATGCGAGCGAGTGATCAGGCACGGGTTCAGAATATATTAACAAAGCGGGGACTTTGGGCCTATTGCATTTGGGACTGCTTGGCGATATACTTTGGATGTGGCATTTGTAATGACTAATTGGTCATTATTATTTGTTTGACTTAGGAGAGTTTAAATAATGAGTTATTTCAGATTAAGACTCAAGTTCGGCAATGTCAGAAGAGGTGTCTCGTTGGCCGAAATGGTGATTGCCATTTTTGTCTTGAGCTTTGTCGTCCTGTCCATTATGATGGCGATGATCATAGCGACGCGCAATACCGTCGCCCATAAGGATGAGGAGAACGCTTATCAATTGGCGCTGGAGGTTTTGGAGGCGTGCGAGCGGATTCCTTTTGAAACGGTATCATCTGATTACAGTACTCGTATAGCAAATATATCGAAGTCCGGTACCACCAGCTCGATGCAGGCGACAGCCAGTGTTTTAGGCATGTCCACCGCAGAAGCGGGCCCACCGGGGAATAAACTGCCGGTCTCTGCGGACATTCAGGTTGAGGTGACGTGGAGCGCCACAATGGGCGGAAAGAAAAGCATTACCATGCGCAGGGAGGTGAGCGTCAGTGGCTGGCAGAATGTCGGGGATAGGTCGTTCTAATCATATGTCGCGCAGGGCGTTTTCTCTGGTCGAGATACTGATAGTAATTCTCATAATGGGGGTATTGGTGGGCGTCGTGGGCTCATTGATGAGCGGGTTTGTCTCCAGCTTCGAGGCCACCGACGACCAATCGATCGCGAGGCGGAGGGCTCAGGACGTGTTCAACATACTCCAGATGCCCGTGTTGAACGCAGGCATGGGGTTGCCGGGCGATCATTTCGATTGGTATTTCGTTCTTAACGGTCATAGAGCCCCTGTGGCGAGTTGGGATACCCCTCTCAGCGTGTCCGGGACCGATGGTGATATCCTTCGGGTGGTGTACTCGGTTCCGACTGGGGTTAAAAATGGAACTACCCCAGGCATGGTCGATGACTTCAGCGCCAAACCTCCCGGTTATGTTCCAGACTCTAGCACTTTCTCTAGATCGGGAGTTACACTGACAAAGTCGCTGCCCGCTGGCGTGGAGGGCGTCATAGCAAAGACGGTCTCGACGCCCCTTGACATGCGCGCGTTTGTGACGTTCCCCGGCATTCACATGCACCCGCTTTACGTGACTAATATCGACGTCCCCCGTACGACAATCACTCTGGCAGGTAAAAAACCATATGAAGTGGTGGATTCCGAGGACGTGATGCCGCGCAACGTTATCTATCCATATCACGATATCTTCAAAGTGAGGGCCGCCGTGGCATACGTCGACAGCAACTCCACATTTTGCTTTGCGGATGTTGGAACGAATGATATAACCGGTAAACCCAATGTCTCCACGTTCACCAACGCTCCGGCATTCCGGGTGGAGGGCATAAAGGCGGTCAAATTTGAGAGGGATTCAGACGGACGCACCTTGACGGTGTCGGTGATCGCGGAGGGAGACACGGTGGACTCCAGCAGGGGGGAGACTGCTCAGTTGCAGAATCTTAAAGCCAGGTGGCCGCATATAACAACGTTCGAGCCTGACAAGTACTACGAGGATTTTTCCATTACATGGCGTACCCGTAATGTTGAAACGCCGACGCCGTAATAGGGCATATTCCGCTATCCAAACAGTAAATTTGATCTGGGGGTGATGTGTTGAATTATTTTCCGCAAATTTATGTGAGGGCTCAAAAAAAACGGGCCGGATTTTCCCTGATACTGGTGCTCCTTATATCTCTCTGCGGAGCGGCTCTTCTGGGCGGTGTAATGTACATGATAGAGGGGTTTGCCGGCGCCACGAGAACCACCATCCGCAAGGAGGAGATATATATCCGCATGCAGGACGAAGTGGAGAAGGCCAAAGCCACGCTGAAGCTCGCGATGGACACCGCGACTACGCCGCTCCAAATGACTCCGATCCCAATTGGAACAAAGATAAACTCGCTTGACGATCTCATCGTGCAGAGCGGGGGAAGCCCTTTCGGGATTGTTAACGATAATATCACCGTTGGGGGACTCAGCGGCACACTCTCCGTCAGGATATACGACATGCAGTATCCCGCCTCACAGGTTAATGATAGCGACGAAGATCTTGTAGCCTCTCTGCCGCCGTGCATGGAGTCTCTCGTTCTTACAGGCAGCGGAGTAGTAAGCGGTCCCCTTGACGGCGGCACTTCAGAGATAGGCGGGGCTCTGCCTGAGTTGTCTGGAGGAGGCTCTGCCGGAGCGTACCTTATACGCGCTACCGTTGAGCTTAGCAATGGCTCCAGAGATACCATAGAGACGGCGATCATACAGAGCATCGGTACTCCATAAAGTGAGGAGAATGAATCGGATGAAGTTTTTCAGAAGGGTCGCGGCGGCTATGCTGCTGCTCACGCTCTTTGTCCCCCAGGCGGCACTAGCGTGCGAGTGCGAGGAGCCGGTGATAATAGACGGCCTGGAGGCCTACGACAGGTCGCTCCGCAAGGGCAGGGACGACGTCGAGGGATTTTGGGGTATATACCTCGACTGGCAGCCGGAGAAGGGGGCAAATCGCTCATACAGAATGGCGATTGTAAAGAACACGTACGATGTCTATCCTGAGGCGGATTACATCGGCGTTGTGACCTGTAACATTCCGGGCTGCACCAGAGGAGAGGTCAAGCTGCTCCTCACAAGGACGGACAAACGGAACGAGTTCGAGTCCACACTGCTCGTCTCGGATGTAGACGGCGCTAAGGGCATCGCGATCCTCACGGATGATGCGGAGAACGGACGAAAAAACAGCGTTCTCGATATGCGAGACATGAAGTATCGCGGTCACGTCATGGCGGAGTGGATGGTAAGGATCAAGAACGGCTGATGTCATCCCATGATGGATTGATGGCTCTTGTATGGGAATAGCGGCAAATCTATTTCTGTATTAAGTGACCTTTGTCGTTCCCTGGTTCGTCTCTTTGTCGTGGGTGTAGATATTTTTAAGTGGTACGAGGAGCATATCTGCACCCCGTTGTCGTACTCCAGATTTGCTCTGTCGTCAGTCGGCACTTTTTCTGTCGCCCGTCGACACTTTCTCTGCCGTCCGTCGGCACTTTCTCTGTCGTATGTCGGCGCTTTCTCTGTCGTCAGTCGGCACTTTCTCTGTCGTCTGTCGGCACTTTCTCTGTCGTCAGTCGGCACTTTTTCTGTCGTCCTCCGGCTTGACCGGAGGACCCACGGACCTGCATGAACTATGAGCTGTCCGGTGAATTGATTAGAGTTAATCATGTTATAAAAATCTACAATAATTGAGGTGATAATCATGGTTTTTACTGATGCATTGCAAGTCGAGCCGAACATAATTTTCGCAAGCAAGCAAGCAAGCAAGCAAGCAAGCAAGCAAGCAAGCACTCTCCCTCTAAGTAATTTTTTTGGTCCTCACCGATGTCCGAACGGCGTCGGTTCACTCCCGCAATTCCATAATAACTCAGCAGAACAAGGAAATATTTATAAAATTTTTTTAAACGAGGTGCTGAATCTTGTGCCTGGTATGCCCGCGCATGTCTTGTGTCGCATGCAGGTTTCAGTATTGGGTTATGGCTGAGTTGCGGCGTTAGGGCATTCGTCGCAGGGGAAGCGCCAAATCCATCCCATATATTGGCTGCACAATTTAGAGAGTAAATTTAAATACTGAGCTGACATTCATCGGTGGCTTACCGATGGCGTCATATATTTTTAAATTTTCTAATAAGCTCTAAAAAGGAGGAATTACGCAATGAGCCGCAATAGCGCGCGTTTTCTTAAATAGAGCAAAAGATTCACAGCGGTGTTAGTTCTATCTCTTTTTATCTCACAGGTCTCCACGCCCATTCTCCCGTTGGCCGGTGTGAGCCCCGCCTCGGCTGCGCCGAGCAGTGTGCTCGAGCTGGATGAGCTGGCGACGCCCAAGGACGCGGTTGCCTGGGATGACGTCGACAATGTTGCGGTTCAGCAGAGGAAGTCGAACGTGCTGTTTCTCATCGAGGCGACGGCGATAATGAGCTTCTCACCGAAGGGCGTACTGCCGCAGGTGGCGATGGTGAGCGGCTGGGACGACTCCTACCGCGAGGGCGCAAACTGGTTTAACACGCGCGATAAGTTTGGATACACGATCTACGACATAAACAGGATGATGAAGGACGCCACATTTGGGATGGGCGCGCTCCCTGTCGCGTGGAGCGGCAAAAACCTGCGGCCGGAGCGAAACCTTTACGGGAGAGACACCAACCCGTATAACAACTTCATCAGAGGTGAGAGCCTCGCGGATGATATTCAAAAGAACATGGACAGGTATTACTTTCCATTGCTCTCGTCTGATAACGCGCTCACCGGCATCTACAGCGGCCAGAGCTATCCACTGGAGGTGAGCTTCGATAATGCCCCGGGCATTCCATCGCCTACCGCAACCAGATATACCGATCTGCCGAAGGGAAACACATCGGGATTCAACGCCGGCGGATATTGGAACGACTGGGATCACAGCACCCCGCCGATATGGACGAGTTTGAAAGTGGGCTACGAGGGCGCCAAGCAGAACCCCGACAGCGGAACAGTCTCCGTAACGAACAGCGGCATGAGATATAACGGCGACGAGATAGTCAAGTACTATGATTATAAGAATAAAACTGCAGCAGCTAAGGCTTATCCCTACGCCCTGGTCTACGAGGATCCTCAGTATTGGGACGAAGATGGAGGCAGGAACGCTCCCCCGAACGCCAAGCTGGTTCCGAACGACAGCAGGATGTACCAGACCAAGCTGGTTCTCTGGCGTCTGCTGCAGAATAAAAGCCTGTTCAAAAATCTGAGGATAGG
>JAISRE010000024.1 GCA_031273805.1 Synergistaceae bacterium
GCTCGAGACGGCGCTTGACGGACTGACCGCTCCTCTGCACCCCGGCGCTGCGAAGTACTTCAAGGAAGCTGGTTTGAAGGTAGATTAATTAATCGGACGTAACGCAAAAATAGTCCCGCTGGTAGTACAATATTGCAGACCCGTCTCATTCAAAGATGGGCCTGCAATTTTTAATTAACTATACGAAGGAGGAAGTTGAATGTCTATCAACCTGACGTCCGCCGTTACATTTCTGTATTTCGACGATCTCAATAACGCGAGGAGATTTTTTTCTGATGGGCTCAGGCTCGAGACCGTCTATGATCCCGGTTGGGCCTGTATATATCGTCTCAGTGGAAATTCTTTCATAGGGGCTGTGGACAATAAAAAGGGCTCCATCGAGGTCAAATCACGGAGCGGCGTGTTGATCAGCCTCACTGTCTCCGACATAGACGAAGCCTACGAGCATGTAAAAAAAATCGGCGTGTCCGACCTGTCCGACATCAAACGAGTCAAGGACATAGATCTGGAGTCGTTCTTCTTCACCGGGCCTGAGGGATACAAATTCGAGGTAGAACGTTTTACGACCGCAGAGTTGCGGGCAATATTTTAGGGAAGCGCTGATTTAATAACCTTTGGGCTGCAATGGGCGTATTCGCTCACCATCTTCACGATTGCCACAAAAATGGTCCTCAACATAGCTCTACTATGCCTGCGGCCATTTTCGCGACAACCGTTGCGGCGAAAGTTCGCGCCGAGAACAACGCGATGGAGAACGAATCCACTCCATTTCGCCGCAAAGGTTATTAAATCAGCGTTTCCTTGGGAAGCGCTGATTTAATAACCTTTGGGCTTGACCCATCCTGTCGTCCTCCGGCGCGCACTCTCTGTCGTCCTCCGGCTTGACCGGAGGACCTGCGGATGCGCGTGAACCCACGGTCTTGAATTGGATCTCACCTTCCAATATGTGGTTCATTGCCCATGTGTCTGTCGATTATTGTGACGGAGAGACTGCATATAGAGCCTATTGCGAGGATCGATGCCGGGATGGCCGCCTCACGGAGAGTCAGCGAAATTGGCGCCTCGATAGCGGCGGCGTCGCTCAGCAATCGGAATATGGCGTAAACACCGGCGCGCCCAAGTATCTCTCCGACGATAACGCCCGCCATTATTAAAAAAGTTCCCTCCAGCCATACGATGATGATGAGATCTCTTCTCGATGCGCCCAGGATGTGGAGAAGCAGACGCTCCGTTCTCCTGTCAGCGGCGGACCAGTAGAGCGCCAGAAGCGTAACGAGCAGCGCGAAACCCGAGACGATATGGACTATTATGGACATAAAATTCTCGCTCCTGCCCATTATCGAAAAAAGGCGGATAGCGGCCTGGGCGGGGAAAACCAGCTGCATGCGAGTGTCCCGCTGATACGAGGCCGCAAGGTTGTAAGCGGCGGAGTATGACACAGGCTGCACCAGAACAGCAGTCGCCTCCCGGCTGTCCATCGGAGGTTCCTCCGCGATTCGCGTCTTAATTGTTCCCGCGCGCGTTTTGTGCATTGCCCATATGTCCTCGATGTTTACGAAGATCGCCCGGTCGTATGGGCCCATAACTTCGCTCAGGATGCCTGTGACCTCGTACGTCTCATCGTGTTCGTCTCCCGTATCGCTCAACCCGTGAGAGGTCCTGAACTTGCCGCCGATTGTGAGACCTGAGACGGATGCCGCCTGAGCGCCCAGAACCGCCTCGTATTTGCCCTCAAACCATCTTCCGTCTCTGACGCGCAGCCAGGGGCGGCCGGACGCGGAGGCCCGTATTCGCAAAATTTCCCTGGTCGTGCCAACTATGGGAAAACCTCTATAGCTGTCGCCGAAGCCCATCGGAACGGCGCTCTCCACCCGCGCGTCATCGCTGAGATCGATGCAGTCGCTCCAGAGGATGTTGCCGACCGGCGCGTCCTGTAAAAACACGGTGTTCAACACCAACTGGTATGGACTGCCCTTTGCGCTCACTATTATGTCAAATGGTTCGACTGCCCTGACCAACCCCTGCCTCAGTCCCTGCGTCAGCAGAAACAGCACGACAGCCAGAGCCGTCGAGAGGGCTACGACTGAAATGACAGAAAACGTCTGAAACGGCCTCGAACTCAGATGTCTCAGCGATATACGCGATATGACGCCGAATCTCACGATAGTTCTCCGTAAGACGAGCTGCTTTTGGCTTTTTCCAGGAGCACAGTACGAGAAGCCAGTTTTTTTAACGTCTCTTCGTGCGTCGCCACTATCAAAAGGGATTGAGATTCTTCGCACAGCCTCAGCAGCAGCTTCATCACTATGTGCGTGTTATCGGCGTCCAGGCTTGCGGTGGGTTCATCCGCCAGAACCAGAACGGGAGAGTGTATGACGGCGCGCGCGACGGCAGCTCTCTGCTGCTCTCCAAGGCTCAGTTTGCGGGGACGGCTGCGCATTCGATCCGTTAGCACAAGATCGCTTATGAGGGACTTAGCTCGTTCGATTGCGGCGTTATGAGAGATGTTCGATATCTCCGCCGCGATAAGAAGGTTGTCCAATATGTCGAAATCGGGCAAGAGGTTCATCTCCTGAAAGATGTAACCCACTGATGCGGCTCTCCAGGTCGATCTTGACGCGCCAAGCCCGTTCAGATTCTGTCCGCTGAAGATCACCTCTCCATGTGTAGGACGAATTAACGCGGCAAGAATGTGCAGGAGCGTCGTCTTGCCCGATCCGCTGGGGCCGCTCACCACGAGGCGCTCGCCTCTGCGCGCCTCCAGGGAGTCCAATTTTAACGCCTGCTGATTGCTCCCGTCCGGTTGCCTGTAATCATGACGAAGCCCTCTGATCTCGAGGATCGGCGCGCTGGAATCAGACATCTCTATGCCTCCTTTATGCGGGTTGCGCGAATGCGCACCAGGCTGACGAATCCGGTCTCCACATCCATCTCCGATCCCAGTTCCAGCCTGCCTTCAACGCGTATGGGACGATCGAAGGGCAGAGCGGATACGGGCTTGTCGAGCCGCACAATCACTATGTCGTATGGCCAATCCGAGTCGGACGAGCAAAAAGGGCAGATCGACATCGGGGTGCTGGTGAGCACGAAGAAGCTGAGTGTCGGCTTTAAAGGAGGGGCCATGAAGCCCTCCATGACGACTATCTTTCCCTCCAGCGATTTCAACTTTTCGGACAGCGTTATTCCAAGCGACGATACGCCGTCGTACATCTCGCTGAATCGTACCGTCTCAGCTCCCGCGAGTTCTCTCGCGGGAGCGAACAAACAGAGTATGGCGAGGAGGACCGGAAGGGATCTCCGAATCCCGTATTTGAAGAGGAGACGCAGAGGTTCCGCGTCTCTCGTCTCGAGGAGCAAATTTAATTTGTATCTTTCGGACATTGAACTAAACGAATTGGACTGGTTATTTCTTCGTGGGGTCGAGCCCAAGCGCCCTGACTATTCCGAAGAACACCTCGGTGTTGTCCATAACCCCCTTGAAATAATCCGCTCCGGGTCCTGCCGCCGAGAGCGGCACATCATCTGCCGTGTGAACCTCCTGGGATTCGTTTACCGGTATATTGCCTCTGTACATGACTCCATCAGGCGCGCGGGCGATATTCGCAGTTGCAGCGTCCCCCGACATTATTGCAGGAGCTGTCGGTTTTGTGTGAAATTTGAAATCCTCGTAGTAATCCGGGTGATTGGCGTATCCAATCGCGAGTGTGACGTCCGGCGCCGGGTCGTCGGGGAATCCGTCGCCGTTTGCGTCGGCGAACGTGGGATAGATGGAGTTGGCGTAGGTGCGGACGGCTTCTCGCCCGTTCTTCCCATCCCGCTCGTGATATGTGCCGACTATGCTGACGCCGTGAGAGTGATCCGCAGTGGCTATAATCAGAGTGGATCCGTCACGGGCCGCGAACTCTCTGGCGACCGCTATTGCCTTGTCGAACTCGATTGTATCGTAAGCCGAGCGCTGCCAGTCCATGATGTGAAGCTGTTTGTCTATGCAGGCGCCCTCCACCATCAGAAAGAAGCCGTTTTTATTTTTGCTCAATGTGTCGATGGCCTTCCGCGTCATCTCCATCAAGTTTGGCTGATCTGTAAAACCGCCGAGTACATCGGGATTTTTCAATATCTCCCTGTCGAGATAAACGTTCATGTTGTCGAGGTTGAAGAGCCCCAGGATTTTATCTCCGGTTGCGGAGGCGAGCTCCTGGCGCGCGCCGGCGAAAGTATAGCCCTTCGATTTGAACTCCTCGATCAGGTTGCGGTCGTCCTTGCGGCGGGAACCGGGAGTGCTCTGCGGTATGAACTGCCACGAACCGCCTCCCATAACGACATCCGCCTTGAGCATCTCGCCGGCTATGAAGTTCTGTTCGGCGCGGCGTCTCGTGTGAGCCACCATAGCGGCGGGCGTGGCGTCTGTTATATTGGAGGTAGTTACAAGCCCTACGGACATGCCTCGCGTGCGCTTCACCAGCTCCGCGATATTTTCCACCTTGGGGTGCGCCAGCGGATCCGGGTCGGAGTTCTCATAAACGCCCATCGCGTTAACTACGGATTTATGTCCCGTAGCGTATGCAGACGCGCTGTTTGCCGAGTCAGTTACGAGAGAGTCGTAGCCGGACGTGTTTATGAGAGCCGTTCCGTCGTTCAGCAGCTCCATGTCGAGAAGCCCGTTATACTTCCCCTGTGTTATGCCCTTGGAGAGGATGCGCGCGATCTGTCTGCTGGGGAGCCCCATACCGTCCCCGATGAAAAGTATGACGTTCTTCGCCTTAGTCGACTGAGGCGCCACGACGGTGTACGATACGTTCTTTTTATAGGTCTTGCCACCTGCTGTCGCCGTGGCTTCTACCTTGAACACGCCTGAATTTTTCAGCGTCACATCGTTGAATCTATAACTGCTCAACGTGTCACTGTGTTTGATCACAGGAGTTTTACCGAATAATTTCGCGGCGTCTGAGCCGTCTATGAGCAGCTTTATCTCTCCCTCTCCCGCTCCGCGAAATTCGACCTCGAGGTCGAATTTCTGGCCGGCCAGGAATTTTGCCCTGTCTATGGGCAGAACGACAAGCTCCGGATCTGCAGCCATAGCAGCCGAGGCATACAACAGAAGAACACTGACAGCGAGTAATAATCTTTGTAGAAACATGGTACCCAACACCTCCATAGTTATTTGTGATGTAAGGTTACCAATGGAGCATGTCGGGTATGTTACATTATCGTTAAAGTTACGTGAAAATACTCATTCATTACGCATTTTACCGCGATTATTTCCTCATACTCGCATAAGTTTGCAACGGTGTGTTTTTTAATATATGTATGCATTTTTTTGTGGGCAGAGAGCGCATTTATGCTTGATTTGAGGGTATTGGAGGGTGGTTTCGGATTTTTGTTCACAAACTCATGATTGTTATTCAGTTTTATTATCCATATTTTTTCAAGCAATTACACTTTGTATGTTCTCTCCCTCAGATATATCATAATTTTAAAATAGATTCGCAAAAGGAGGCGATTTTATGCAGGTTTATAGAAACCTCAGTATTATGGCGAAGGTTCTCCTTTTAACCATAGTAATGGTTATTTTACAAATGACGATATTTTACATGGGTTACAGGACCAGCCAAAATATTGAAATTAGCGCGGGGGTAATGTACGAGGATTACGCAAAACCAGCAATGGGGATTTTGGATGCCAAGTATGTTGCCAGTCAGATCAGGCGAGTTGTGTCCAGAACGCTCGATTACGAGCAGGATGGCAGAAAGACTCTTTTCGATAGGGTGGAGAACTACAGAAAAGAGCTCAGCAAGCTGTTTGCCGATTACGAGAAGACAATATTCTCCAATGAGGAGAGGGTTATTTTTGACAAAATAACCAAGAGCAGAGAGATAGCCATCAAAAAACAGAACGAGGTCATGGCTGCGGCCAAAACCAATGATGAGAATACGATAAAGGCGATGTATGATCGTATAGGAATTGAAGGTGATGTAACTGTCAGTGAAAACGAGTATCTCGATAGCCTAGATGACCTGGCCAAATTGCTGGTGCGCTTTGCGGACGATGAGAGCGCGTTGGGTGCAAAAAACGCCAAAAGAGAGCAGCTTCAGGCTTTCATAGTGTCCATCGTTGCCCTGATTGTCGGTGTGGTCCTCTCCATACTGATTGCAAGGACAATAACTGTCCCAGTCAAGAATACAGAGGAGAGCATAATGAAATTCGCTCAAGGTGATCTTGACAGTCACTTCGACACTGAGGGCAAGGATGAGATTGCCGTCATGGGTCAGTGTCTCCAGGGTATGGCCGACAATCTGATGCAGATTATCGGTTCTGTAAAAGACGCGAGCGCCAACATAAACGACACGGCTCAGGACTTCTCCTCGCTGGCGGAGGAGACAAACGCCGCCGTCGAGGAGTTCAAGGTAAATGTGGACAGTATGGGCACTAATTTAGAGGCGCTTGCTTCAACAGGAGAACAGGTCAATGTCTCCGTTCAGGAGGTTGCGTCGGGGGCACAGGCAACGGCTGAGCGCGGAACGGACATTGCGCGTAAAGTTGACGAAGCCATGTCTGCGGGAGAGAACGGCATGAACGCTGTGCAAAAAGCTGTCGAGGGTATTGACGGAGTGGCGAACAACGTATCGGACGCGGCCAAATCCGTGCAGGAGCTTAGCGAACGCACGAGGCATATACAGAGCTTCGTGACTCAGATTGGCAGCATTGCCGATCAGACCAACCTGCTGGCGCTGAATGCGGCTATCGAGGCCGCGCGGGCCGGAGAAGCCGGCCGAGGCTTTGCGGTGGTTGCTGAGGAGGTGCGCAAGCTGGCTGAGGACAGTAACTCGGCTGCTAAAAACATCGAGGAGCTGGCTAAGACGATAACGGCCGATCTCGACCACGTCGTATCCATCTCACTTGAGAACGCTCAGGCTTCTAAGGACGCGAAGGAGTTGTCGCGAGAGACGGAGCAGATAATAAAGGACATGCTGTCTTTCCTGAAGGAAATAGCAGGCGCGACTCAGGATCTCGCCGCTATTTCGCAGGAGCAGGCGGCTTCCAGCGAGGAGATAGCCGAATCGGTGGAGAGCATTACCTCAAAGGTCAAAAATACGGCGGATGCGGGGGAGTATATTCGCTCAGGCGTTGGAGACGTCGCAACGGCCGCTGAACGTATGGCGAGAGGGGCCAATGGTCTCACATCACTGGCTGAGACTCTGCAAAATGAACTTAGTTTTTTCAAGGTTAAGGAGTCGTCGTCACTTCGCGCTAAAAAGAACAATAGCCTTGCCTTGAAGGCGTGATTAGAAGAGGGCTGATTTAGCGCGGAGGTAAGCGGATAAAATCAACAGGACTGTTTTGTCGCAGTGGTTTGACAAAACAGTCCTGTTGATTTGTTTGTGCAGAAGAGTGGGGGCATCCACTCTTAAGGGAGAAGGCGGATATACTGGCTTCGGCCAGCAGCCTTTGTTGATTTTAGACTCCCCTTGCTTCAGCAAGAGGAGTATGTCAAAAATGACAAGCGGTCTCACGTTATCCAAGACCGCTTGTCATTTATAGGGGGCGTGAAATTGTCGTGTTTGCGGGTGTAGCGGTTATCTCTTGTGCGGAAGGGCTTTCAAATGAATTCCCTTTGACTTTGTGTTTCGTGATTTTTCCTCCATACGGAAGAACTCAAGCATATCCAGTAATTTCGCGACGAGGCCTGAAAGCCCCTCCGCTCCCTGGGCAATGCGCTCAGACGCTGCCGCAACTTCTCCTATGCCGGAGCGAATGTTTTCCCCCGCCTCCGCTACGCTCGATACCTTGACCGCTATGCTCTGCACCGTCATCGCTATCTCACCGCTGGATGCCGCCTGTTCCTCCGAGACTGCCGCGAGATCCTGTGTAGAGCCCGATATCCTCTTCAGCGTGGCTATAATACTCGATATGATCTCCTCAGTCTGCACTGAGAGTGAATTGGCTTCCTGGGACGCCTTCGCGTTATCGAGCGAGATGCTGACCACACGATCGAGATCACTCGTTATTGTCTTGGCCAGTTCCTCGATGTTTTTCGCTGCCGCGTTGCTGTCCTCCGCAAGTTTGCGAACCTCCTCAGCCACAACCGCGAATCCACGTCCCGCGTCGCCGGCTCGGGCTGCCTCTATGGCTGCGTTCAGCGCCAATAAGTTGGTCTGGTCAGCTATGCCGCCGATCTGAGAGACGAAGTTTTGTATCTGGCGCGTCCTGACTCCGAGCTCCTGAACACTCTGGGCGGCCTCCGATGCATTTTGCGCAACTCCTTCGATACCGTTCACCGCGCGCCGGACAGCGCTCATGCCATTTTCACCCGCCGACATCGCCTCGTCGACCTGACGCGCTATATCGGTACCCTTCTCAGCAGTTGTGGTGGCTCCGGCGGCAATTTCCTCAACGGATGCGTTGACCTCCTCGCCGGAGCTTGCGAGAGCGTTGAGATTGACGCTCATCTCATCGACGTTTGAGCGAAATTCTTCGACAGACGCGTTGGTCTTCTCCGCCAGCTCGGAAAACTCCTGGGCTGTGTCGCTGATGTCGCCGCTCGACTCCTTGACAGAGGAGATGATCTCATTCAAGTGATTTACCATATCCTGAAGCTCCGCGCCTATCATTGCAATTTCATCCTTGCCGGATGTTTCGAAAGTGCTCAATAGATCGCCTTCAGCGAATGACTTGACGCTGTTTCGTATTTTAATCAGAGGAGTGGTGATCATCCTCGAAATCAGTATGCCGAAGGCCACCCCGATCAGTATGGCCGCGATGGAGGAGACGAGTATTTTTATGGTCCCATCGCTGGCCGTCTTCTGGGCCCTCGCGTTCATCTCCTCGGAATTTTTCACCAGCAGGTCGACAAGTTTTTCGTATACGCTCGTATATTCATTTTCCGCCAGAGCTATGTCACCTCCGGTCCTCAATCGAGCCATAAACTCAGGGGACGCCTCTCCACGCTCTATAATATCGATGGCCTCCTGGCGTTTAGCGCTGACTACGTCACGGGCCGCCTTCAGTTTAACCAGAAGTTCATCCTCTTCAGCGGAGGTGTCGCATTCCTCATATTTCTTGAGTAATAGAGAGGCCTCCGTGCGGTTTGCGTTAATTCGGGAAATGTAATTTTTTCTCTCCTGCTCATCCGACGAGCCCATAAGACTCAAGATCAATCGCCTATTCTGAAAGGCCAGTGCTTTTGCGTCAGTCATTAAAATGGCTGGAGTCACAAAATTTGTGTACGTATCTTTCATAGCGCTGAGCACATCTGAGCTCGTGCGATATCCGGTAAAAGAGATGGCGAGCATAAGCACAATCATTGTGAAAACCATGAACAAAATCTTAAACGACGTGCGCATATTTTTGAACCACTGCATTTTTTGAAGCCTCCTATATTTTCTTAAAAATTTATTGTGTATCCAATGTTGTAATGTAAAAAGCTAACGATCATTTTTGACTGAAGCGGAGAGCGCCGTCAGTTTTCCGGCGACATCGTTCATCTGGCACATGCAGCAGTCATAATCGGCGTGTAAGTTGTTCGTCTGGGAGATGACCTTACAGCATGCGTTTTCTATCTCGTTAAGCTGATGACTGAGAGAAAATGCCGTGTCTTTTGCCGTTGTATTGGACTCGCCCACAGTGGGCGGAATACTGATTTGCCGTTTTTCAATCAGATTGCGCAAATCCTGAACCATGTCCGAGAGACGGCGAGCTTTATTCTGAATAAGCTCCACAGCAGTCAAAGCCTCCAAAGCCATAATCTCATTCTTTTTTGCCTGCCAGAAGAGAGAGATCAAATCGGTGTCGCTTGAGTTTTTGGGTATGATATTCAACTCCTTATGGATATAAACATTTATAGAATCACGCTAACGGTACAACAATTTTTCAAGAACGCGTCGTATGTATGGCTGGGATTCTAACATGCGTCTAATTGCTGGTCAACATTAACTTTACATGCGTAAATTTTATCTTGCTTTCATTTTATGCGGCTATTTAAATGAATGAAAGGGTAATTAGCGCTATTATTGTGATTTAAGGCGTAAATTAAATCAGCCAATTTTCATCGATTCAGCCCTTGCGGCCTTGCGAATTGTTTTATCCGGCGTATCAGGTGAATTCTTCTCTAAGAGTGCACATGCAGGTGATATAATATTTTCACTTATGGGAGGTTGGAATATGCCTGAAAGAACGCTGGAGGAGATATGCTCCGCAATAAAAGCTGAGGTGCGCGCGCAGGGGGATTCTACCCGGACTGTAAGCAGAGTCGCTGTGGGGGACCTGCTTAGTTTTGTAATGGGCGGGGACTCCGATGGCGCGGCATGGGTCACAGTACAGACTCACCTCAATGTCGCGGCTGTCGCCGTGCTGAAGGACATACCCATTATCATAATTGCCTCTGGGAGAACGCCTGCACAGGATCTGACCGCCAGGTGCGCCAATGAGAATATAGCCCTTGTCACCTCGGACCTCTCTATTTTCGACACCTGCGTCGCGCTGGGAGATCTGGGGCTCTCCGGGTGACGCTTTGACTGGTGAGCTCGAATACTTCTGGGTTGACCTTCATATTCACACAGTTCTCTCTCCGTGCGGGGAGCTGGAGATGGGCGCGCGCGATATAGTGGAGCGCGCAAGAAAATCCCGTCTCGACATTATTGCCATATCGGATCACAACACCTGCGAAAATTATCCGGCTGTAGCCTCGATCGCCTCCGGGAATCCGGTTGTGTTTCCTGCCATAGAGGCTCAGAGCTCAGAGGACATCCATGTGCTGTCAATTTTTCCTGACTATGACGCCGCGATGCTCTTTAAAGAGTGGCTCTGGCTGAAGATGCCATCCACTCCAAACAGGCCTGATGTCTTTGGGCATCAGGTGGTGGTGGATTCTAACGACGATATAGTGCGGATGGAGGATGTGCTTTTGCTCCAGGGCGCGGGCTATGACGTCGATACGATAGTGAGGCGATCAGGGGAGCACGGAGCTATTACGCTCTTAGCGCATGTTGACAGGCCATCTTTCGCGTACCCCGCAGTGCTGGGACCGTTTCCGGATGACTATCCGGTGGACGCGTTTGAACTCTCGTGCCGCCTTAACTCGGATGAGGCGGAGGAGTGGAGGAAAAAATACCCGAAGAGGACATTCATCAGGTCGTCCGACTCTCACACGCTGGATACGATGAGCAGAGGCAATTGCGCGAAGATGTTGTTGGGGGCGCCGACATTTGAGGAGATAAGGCTTGCACTGCGTGGAGAGGAAGGCAGAAGGGTATCCTGGCCTTGGGGATGAGGCGTTCATAAGGTGGCGGGTGCGGTGAAAAAGGGCGCGCGTCGCTACAGGTGTTCCGAATGCGGTTATGTCAGCCTGACTATGGTGGGGAGATGTCCTGATTGTGACTCTTGGGGAACTGTGCAAGAGGAGGCTATCAAAACTGAGCGCGCCGCTGCGGAGTCAATTGCCGCCGCAACGCCTATATCCAGCGTGGATGTGCCCCCTGAGGAGCGAATCCCCTCGGGGATAGACGAGCTTGACAGGGTGCTTGGCGGCGGATGGATAAAGGGCGGGGTCGTCCTGTTGGGGGGAGAGCCCGGCGTGGGGAAGTCGACGCTCCTGCTGCAGGTGTGCGCCTCTATGGCGAACGCGCGGCACAGGGCGCTCTATATCTCCGGGGAGGAGTCCGCCGGGCAGTTGGCCCTGAGGGCGCGCAGGTTAGGTATGCCGACTGATAACGTGGACCTGCTCTGTGAGGGCGACCTGCGGTCGATGCTTGCCGCAGCGCCCGGCTACGATTTTTTGGTGATAGACTCAGTGCAGTCCTTTCGCCTCGACGATGAGAGCGGATGGGCCGGTTCCGTCAGCCAGGTGCGAAATGTTGCGTCTCTCTCCGCCGAACTTGCAAAACGAGAGGGCATTCCTGCCGTCATGGTTGGACACATAACAAAGCAGGGGCAGATCGCTGGTCCCAAGATACTCGAACACATGGTCGACGTGGTGCTGCATTTTTCCGGCGAGAGATCGTCATCTCACAGGCTGCTCAGGGCGGAGAAGAATCGCTATGGCGCCACTGATGAGCTTGGTATATTCGAGATGTCTCCGCATGGGCTCGTACCTGTAACAGACCCCAGTCACCTGTACTGGAGCGCCGCGTCTCAGGCGATATCTGGAGTCGCGGTGGGGATATCCATGGAGGGCTCCCGCCCGCTTGCGGCAGAAATACAGGCTCTATCGTGCGATACGCCCTTTCCATATCCAAAGCGCACTGCCAGGGGGATAGAGATCAACAGACTCCAACTTTTGCTGGCCGTCCTCGAGCGAAGATGTGGTATATTTTCAAGGAGCTGCGATGTCTACGCAAATGTCGCGGGAGGTCTGTCACTTCAGGATCCGGCGGCGGATCTGTCTATTTGCGCTGCCCTGGCGTCTTCGCTTAAAGACGCGCCCATAGCGGGTGATACATGTTTTATAGGCGAGATAGGGCTTGCCGGCGAGGTGAGGCCTGCAAGCCGCACTCACCTGAGACTTCGGGAGGCGGCGCGTCTGGGTTTCAAATGTGCGGTTGTCAGCGGACGTGAGAGCGTAGATGTAAAAAATTCCAAGGATTTCTCTATAATAAGAGTAAGTTCAATACTTCAGATGCTGGAGAGGTTGATGAAATGAGTGCAAATCCAAAGAGTTCAATAGGCGTAGGGGAAAAGATATGTTTGTCCGTGGCGCTCTTCTTGTTTTGCGCGGCTCTCTGCGCGGGGGGTTTTAAAAGAATTCTGGCGCCGTCCCCGTCTTTTGCCGCCGGTCCGGCCGGGACGCCGGAGTCGCTCCCCGGCAACGCGAGCACGGTCTACATTGCGTCACTTCAAGGTATTGTTGGTGTGCCGATGGAGGAGTATGTGGACGGCATTTTCAAGAACATAGGGAACACGAACGCGCTTTTGATATTCAGAATGGATACGCCGGGAGGTCTGGTCGACTCCATGTCTCATATAATGTCACAGATAGCCGGCGCCGACTTTCCGGTGGTGGTATGGGTTGCGCCCGGAGGCGCGCGGGCGGCGTCTGCCGGGGCGTTTATCACTATGTCGGCGCATGTCGCCGCAATGGCGCCTGAGACGAACATAGGCGCGGCGCACCCTGTAACAGGCGGAGGAAAAGACATCGAGGACTCCGAGATGAACCGCAAGGTTATGAACGATCTCACTGCCAAGATTCGAGCCTTCGCGCAGGAGCGTCATCGCAACACGTCCGTTGCCGAAAGTATGGTCACTGACAGCGTGTCGCTGACGGCACAGGAGGCGTTCGAACAGTACCTGATAGATTTTGTGGCCTCCGACGAGAACGAGCTCTTTGAAAAATTGAACGGCTTCGAGGTTAATATCAAGGGAAGCCCTCGCATCATTTTGACCGATAACCGTGAGATAATACGCGTGGATATGCCGCTCAGGCTGCGCGCGCTTGCGATTTTTTCGAGGCCGGACATAGCCTATCTGGCCCTCATTGCAGGTATATTGCTTATAATTCTGGAGGTCAGAACTCCCGGCGGTTTCGTGGCCGGCATCTTCGGAGGCCTGCTTCTCATTATAGCCGCCTACGGACTCAGGATGCTGCCCGTCAACTTCGCTGGGGTTGCGCTGCTTATTGGCGGAATAATCGTGATAATCGCCGATATTGCAATCGGAGGCATAGGAGTGATGGCAGTGCCGGGCTTTATCGCTATGCTTTTCGGAGGCCTTCTGCTCTACAGAGCGCCCGGGGGAGAGCTGCTCCGCGTCTCATACGGCTTTATAACGGGGGTAACCTGCGTTACCGGCGTCATTTTTCTCGTTATACTGCGCCTGGTTTACAAGGCGTTGAGACGCAAACCGGCTGCGGGCAGCGAGGCCATGATAGGGACGAGGGCGAAAGTTCTGGACCTTGGCGCCGACGACGACGGAACAAAAAAGATGGCTTTAGTTCACGGAGAGTATTGGAGGATATCCGAGGACGAGTCGAGCGAAAAGCTGTCGCCCGGTGATGAGATCGAGATAGTGGGAGTCGAGTCCATGACGCTCAAGGTCAGACGCGTGACAAATCAAAACTACAACATGAGATAAGCTGATAGTCATATAAAAACTTGAGGGAGGCTGTAAAATGGAAAATCTTTTAGATTCAGTGTTCAGCTTTGGTTCATCCATAGGCGGCGTATTTATTCTCATCCTGCTGCTCTCGTCGGTGTTTCGAGTCGTTCCGGAGTATCAGAGGCTGGTTGTCTTTCGTCTAGGTCGTCTGTGGGGAGCTAAAGGGCCGGGCATCGTATTTGTGATACCCTGGATCGACCGCGTGCTGCGCGTCGATCTTCGTGTCGTGACCCTCGATGTCCCAGTGCAGGAGGTCATTACGAAGGATAACGTTCCCATCAAGGTAAACGCGGTTCTCTACTTCCGAGTGCTGGAGCCCTCGCGGTCAATGGTTGAGGTTGAGGACTACATACAGGCAACGAGCCAGCTCTCCCAGACCACGCTTCGCTCCGTGATAGGCCGAGCCGAACTTGACGAGGTCCTGTCCGCTCGGGACAAGATTAACGTTGAGCTGCAGCAGATAATAGATGACAGGACGGATCCGTGGGGCATCAAGGTCAGCGCGGTCGAGGTGAAGGAGCTGGAGCTTCCGGAGGGCATGAAGCGGGCGATGGCGCGTCAGGCTGAGGCGGAGCGCGAGCGCAGGGCAAAGATAATCGCCGCGGAGGGAGAACTGCAGGCCGCTGAAAAACTGACGCAGGCCGCCGAGACGATGGAACGCTCTCCCATGACTCTCCAGCTGAGATATCTACAGACGCTCCGGGAGATATCTGTGGACAAGAGCTCCACCACCATATTCCCTCTGCCGATTGAACTGATAAAGCCCTTTCTCAGGGAACCTCGGGACTGATGGCGACTCCTGAACGCGCTCACGTTCAAGAATTCCTGCCACAGAACCGATAAAGAATTCTAGGGAACCGCTGGTTAAAATAGCATGTGCCACAAAGATGGTCCTAGGGCGATTCCCTGAATCGCCTGCGGCCATTTGCGACTTAATCAGTGTTCTCAAGAGGAGTGCTTAAGGAGGTGATGCCCATGATGGATATGGTCAGCAGTGTAAGTGAGGCGCAGACAGCCGCGATAGGAGCTCAAATTGGCGCTGCTGTCACGGGGAAGGTATTTAAGGCAACGTCAAACTTGCAGGCGGATTTATTAAGTCAGCTGTTGGAAAAATCGGGCATCGGACAGAATCTTAACATGGTGGCTTGAGGCACTCCAAACCACAAAAACCCCGGAATATTCTCCGGGGTTTTTATTTAGTCACAATATCTAAGAAGGCTTATTTATAGTTAGAAGCCTAAGGAAACGCTGATTTAATGTTCTTTGCGGCGAAATGGAGTGTATTTGTTCTCCGTCGCGTTGTTCTCGGCGCGAACTTTCGCCGCAACGGTTGTCGCAAGCATGCCCGCAGGCACTTCAGAGCTACGCCCTAGGACCCTTTTTGTGGCAATCGTGAAGAGGGTGAGCAAATACGCCCATTGCAGCCCAAAGGTTATTAAATCAGCGTTTCCCTAATCAAGCCAGCGGTCGAGCGACGAGCGGAACATTTTCAGAAGTTTTTTTGCGATAGGCCCGGGATGTCCGTCTCCGATGCTGATATCGCCAACCTTGACAACCGGCATTATCTCCTTCCACGAGCTGGTCAGAAACGCCTCATCCGCATAGTCGAGCTCTGATATATCCGGGCATCGCTCATCCACCTCCAGACCCGCCTCGCCGGCTAGCTCGAGGACGATGTTTCTGGTGATTCCTCCAAGAACCGCGCCGACTGGAGCTGTCACCAGACGCCCGTCTTTGCTGATGAAGAATGAGCTGCGCAGCGTCTCCGTTATCTTGCCGCCCGGGCAGTAGAGACACTCCATGACGTCATGCCGCTCCGCCGCCTCCATCAGTCCGACGAGGTAATTGACGCTCTTGATCTTGGGGAAGGGTCTGCCCTCGGATGTCGGGTGGAGCCAGACGCCTGATGTGTACTCATCCTCGATGATCGCGGGGCCTGACTCGAAAATGACGAAGTATCTCGGATTTGGGAAGCGCCCATGTTCGTTCACATCTCCGCCGGTGATGTATGTCTTGGCGAGGCAATCGCCGCCATCCGGGCAGTCGTTCCTCTGGACCCCGGTCCTGACCGCGTCGCGAATCTTATCTATTATCCCATCGAGACGAATACCGGCGCAGATGGCGCTCCCCCTGAGACGATCGAGGTGATGGTCGAGCGCAAGCGCCCGTCTATTGTATATCCTGATGCTGTCAAACACCCCCACGCCGCGCTGTATGACCAGGTCGGTCACAGGCAGGCGGCATTCGCCGGTTGGACGAAACTCGCCCTCAAAAAAACATATTGACATTATAAAATTCCTCCTAATTGTAATAAAATATAAAAACAAGCGACTCATCGGTTGGCGTGTTCAAATCATTCATATCTATAAGCTGTTGTTGATGATTTATTCTGCCGGTTATCGATTTTGCTCAGGCAACTCGATTTTACACGGATCAAAGTATACGGCAAATTATGCAGTTTGGGTGAATAAAAAAATGATAGACTTTGTCCGATCAATATACGCAATATATTCTTGGGGGGAACAATATGGCTTTCAGGATCCTGTCCCTGCATCCTCATACAACCTCTACAAAAGCGGCCCTCTTCGAGGACAATGTTGAAATCAAACGAGGCGAGATACAGCACGACCCACAAGAGCTCGCGGATATACCTGATATATCCGCTCAGTGTACGTACAGGCTTCGCGCGCTGGAGGGCCTGATAGCCGGATGGACGATGCCGGATGACGTTCACATAGACGCGGTTATCGGCATGGCGTATATGTCGGCTCAGATGCCTGTTGGGGTATATATTGTTGACTCCGAGTTCATGAGGCGGGCATGGAAAACGAGGCGAGACAGGAAAAAACACGATCTGGGCGCCCTTCTTGCCGTATCGCTCGCAAAGCCGCTGAGGTCGACGGCCTATGCGCTGATCACCTTATCCAGCGACGAGTTTGACTACGTAGCAAGGATGTCCGGCATTCCTGGACTTCACTTTGGGAAGATGACTCACGCTCTTTATATCAAAAACGCTGTGCGAGTGGCCTCGCGTGATCTGGAAAAATCGTTCAGCGAGACTTCATTGATAATCGCTCATCTCGACAGAAGTTTTTCTATATGCGCTCACAGCGATGGAAGGATCCGCGATATGACCATTACATTCGAGCGTGGCCCGTTCTCTCAGGCGCGAAGCGGCGGAATACCGTCCGCCGACATAGTTCGCATGGCGTACAGCGGGGTTTGGTCGAAAAACGACCTTATCGAAAGACTGCATAATTCCGGCGGTCTGATAAGCTATATGGGGACAGATAATCTGTCGGAGGCTCTGGATCTCGCTTCTGCCGGAAACGAGTACGCATCTCTTATCGTTAGAAGCATGACTTACCAATTGGCGTCGGAGATAGCGGCTATGGCCGCCACGTTGCATGGCGCCGTGGACGCGATAGTGCTCGAAGGAGGGTGTACTTCCGATGAAAGGTTTGTGGAGATGCTGAGAGAACGCGTCTCCTGGATAACAGATAGAATATTGGTGTATCCTGGGGATGATGAGCTGTCCTCGATATCGAACGCGGCCCTCAATGTACTGAATGGAGAGATGCTTGCGTTCAAATATGCGTATATCACGATAAAATAACAGAAATATAAGGTCGTGGGCGCCGCCCACACCCGCTGGGGAGCTTGCTCCCCAGACCCCTATTATTTTTTTTGCTTTCACCCGTAGGGTGAAAGCAAAAACTTGTTGGAGGTCAAGGAGGCTGTGCCTCCTTGCGGAGTTTGAGGCGGCGCCTCAAGGTCCTGCCCTTTGGCCTGTTATTTTACGCCGGTGCTGCCGAAGCCGCCGGTTGCGCGGACTGAGTCCGATAGCGTATCTGTTTCGCTTAAAAGGGCGTGTATGACGGGAGCGAAGATAATCTGTGCTATTCTGTCCCCGGGCTCCACCATGAAGTTTTTATCACCGTGATTTATCAGTATGACGCGCACCTCTCCGCGATAATCGGAGTCGATTGTGCCGGGGGAGTTGAGCAGCGTTACACCGTGCTTCAGAGCCAACCCGCTTCGCGGTCGCACCTGTCCCTCGTATCCGTTCGGTATTTCAAGATGGAGACCTGTGCCGACTGAGAGATATGATCCAGGCGCAATTTCGGCCCGCTCGGCGGATCTGAGGTCCATTCCGGCGGAGTCCGGCGTGGCGTATTCAGGAAGAGGGGCGCCAAGCGCTGCGGCGTCCCTCTTGATTTTGACGATTATATCCATTATTATCTCGGGCGTCTGTCCGACCTGTTGTCGGAGCGGTGATATCCTCCTCCGCGCGGACGGTCAGAGGAGCGGTCGCCTCCCGGCCTGCCGGAGTCGCGCGGGCGTGGGCTTTCACCCTTCGGGAGCGTTGCGTAGCGCTCGTCGCGCGCTATTTCGATAGGGAGCTGAGGAGCGAGCTCACTGTCGGCCTGAATTGCGGCGCTCTGTTCGAGCGCGCGTCTCCTGGAGAGATTGATGCGGTTCATGTCGTCAATCTCCTTGACGATTACCAGCACCTCATCGCCGATGTTGAAGGCGTCCTCTATCCTCGGGATGTGATTTGTGCTGATCTCACTGACGTGAAGGAGCCCCTCCTTGCCGGGCAGAACTTCCACGAATACGCCGAAGTTTATCATCCTTGTCACGCGGCCCTTGAATAGCTCTCCCGCCTTGACCTCGCGGGTCAGGTCGCTGATTATCTTCTGGGCCCTCTCGGCCGCCTCGGACTCCATAGCGGAGATGAATACCCTGCCGTCGTCCTCGACGTCTATCTTGGCGCCGGTGGAGGCCACTATCGAGCGTATTGTCTTTCCGCCGGGGCCGATGATCTCGCGGATTTTTTCAGGGTCCACAGAGAGCGTCAGTATGCGCGGCGCGTTGGGGGAGAGCTCCGGTCGGGCGCGGTCTATGACCTGCCCCATGATGTCCAGAATCCTCATGCGTCCGTCGCGCGCCTGGCCGAGCGCCTGCTCTAGAATGGCGCGCGTGATGCCGCCGGCCTTGTTGTCCATCTGGAGCGCGGTGACCCCGTCCCTTGTGCCCGCGACCTTGAAGTCCATGTCCCCGTAGTGGTCCTCCAGCCCCTGTATATCTGTGAGGATTCCGAACTTTCCGTCGTCGGCGATAAGCCCCATCGCGACGCCGGCAACCGCTTTTTTGACCGGGACTCCGGCGTCCATCATGGAGAGACTGCCGCCGCAGACGCTGGCCATCGAGCTGGAGCCGTTGCTCTCCAGAATATCGGACACCATGCGGACGACGTAGGGGAAGCTCTCCTCAGGCGGCATCATGACGCGCAGCGCCTTCTCGGCCAGAGCGCCGTGCCCTATCTCGCGCCTTCCTGGGCCGCGCATCGGGCGGACCTCTCCAACCGAGTACGGCGGGAAGTTGTAATGAAGTATGAAACGCTTTGCCGGCTCGTCCCACTTGAGGCCGTCCAGCATCTGATCGTCGGTGCCGACCATGCCGAGCGTCGTCACCGCCAGCGCCTGGGTCTCCCCGCGGGTGAAGAGCGCCGAGCCGTGCGTCCGGGGAAGCACCCCCACTTCGCACGTTATCGGCCTGAGTTCGTCCATAGCGCGCCCGTCCGCGCGGCGCTTCTCGTCCAGTATCAGCCTGCGCACGCCTCGCTTTACAAGGCTGTCCATGAGCGTCGTTATGTATGCCTTGGAATCGGGATAACTCTCGGAGAAGTGATCCACCGCTCTCTGTGATATCTCGCTCAACGCTGCGGCTCGCTCGAGCTTCACGTGGATTTGAATCGCGCGCTCGATCTCCGCCCCCAGCTCGGCGGTCACCCATGCATCTATCTCATCGATGCGATCCGGGTCGGGCACTACGATCTTTTCTCTGCCCGCGCTGGATCTGATCTCCAGTATAAAGTCCACTATCCTGTTGATCTCGCTCTGGGCGAGCTCGAGCGCGTCTATGAGGAGTGCCTCAGGAACCTCGTCTGCGCCGGCCTCGACCATCGTCACCCCGCCTCTGTGGCCCGCCACAACGAGGTCGAGACTGCTCGAGGATAGCTCCGCCTCGGTCGGGTTCACCACGAACTTTCCGTCAATGTGCCCAAGCCGAACGGCCGCGATCGGACCGCTCCAGGGTATGTTCGAGAGCGCCAATGCCGCAGACGCCGCGTTAATGGCCAGGATATTCGGGGCGTTGACCTGGTCGACGGAGAGCACGGTGCTGACCACGTGCACGTCGTTGCGCAGATGCTCCGGGAAGAGCGACCTGATCGAGCGATCGATCACCCTGGCGGAGAGCACCGCCGACTCCGACGGGCGTCCCTCGCGCTTTATGAAGCCGCCAGGGATCTTCCCGGCGGAGTAGAAACGCTCCTCGTAGTCCACAAGGAGCGGGAAAAAGTCCAGCCCCGTCCTGGGCGTCTCCGACATCACAGCTGTTACAAGAACAACCGTCTCGCCGCACTGGGCCAATATGGACGCGTTTGCCTGCCGCGCGACGCGCCCTGTTTCAAATGAGATGGGTCGTCCCCCCACCTCGAGGCTAAAGACATCAGCCATTTTTTTTCCTCCTCTTAGTTAGTTGTGACGGGGGAATGATAGCACATACGAAGGAATAAATCCCGCGATATTCTGAAATAAAGTGAAAATATCCGCGCTTGAGCGGAAAGGAGGTGAACTGCGCATGAGGCATTTATCGTTATCATGAAAAAAGAGGGGCGCGACGCGCCCCTCTTTGCATACATAAACCCTCCTGGGTTTAGTGTATGACTACATAAATTGTGCCCTCGTCAGTATATGCCTGAAACGCTGTACCAGTACTGCCATACAGACCGCTGTTCTCCGCAGTTGCGGCGAGCTTCTTCTTTATTCCTGCCTTGCCGTTGATATTTGTCAGCGTCAATCCTAAGAATGCCCTTTCAGTGCCATCAAGATCGCCTGATCCTATTGTATAATCGGCATATCTTGCGTTAGTCGCGCCAACGAGAGGACGATCCAAATACGTGTCTAAGCTTTTTGCAAAAGGAGAGATTGAGCCATATTGACCATTGCCTACGACTTCATCCGGCCATTTGTTATGGTCGACGAAGAACATCAGCGAAGCTCCCTTTACGGCGCGAAGGTCGTTGATGACCCTCGTCGCCTCCGCGCCGTCAGTCGCGGCGCCGGTCGCCAGCATCATCATACCGGCCAGGATGGCGATGATCATGATGACTATCAGGAGTTCTACAAG
>JAISRE010000045.1 GCA_031273805.1 Synergistaceae bacterium
AAAGGGTTTGTCCGCACCTATGGATTCTTGGGCGCTATCCTGCCGTACGGCAATCCTGAATGGGAACGGCTGTCTATCTTTATGAATTTGCTCCTGCCAAAACTGCCATCGCCTGTGGACGAAGATCTATCGCAAGGAATTTTGGACGCTATTGACCTCGACAGTTACAGAGCTGAAGCAAAGGCGCAAATGGCGATACAGCTTGAAGATTCGGACGCGGAGGTTGAACCTGTTCCGATGGGAGGCATTGGCGGCAAAAGTGATCCGGAGCTTGATCTGCTGACGAGCATTTTGGCTACGTTCAATGACCTGTTCGGCAACATCGACTGGAAAGACGCTGACAACGTAAAGCGGCAGATAGCCCAGATTCCGGCGATGGTATCAAGAGACCGGACCTATCAAAACGCCATGCGTAATGCCGACAGGCAAGAGGCGCGTACCGAAAGCGACCGCGTGTTGCAGTCTGCCATTTTGAGCATTATGTCGGACAATATGGAGCTTTTCAAGCAATTCAACGATAATCCGGCGTTCAAAAAATGGCTGTCAGATATGGTGTTTACGACAACGTACAATACCGAAGGCAAAATGATTGAGGAAGCGCTGCTTTACGCGCCATAATTGCTGATCGCAACGAACAACGGGAATAGCGGTAAATCTATCCCCGTTGTAAATGTTCTTCGAGCGAAATGGACCGCATGTATGACACGCGCGGAAGCATCCCAATCCGCCTGATCTATTTACCGCACCCCTGACTGAGCCGCGAAGCTATATCCAGCATATCCGAGAGGATCCCTTGAGCTGTCTCCCTTTTGCCCGCGCCAGGACCGACTATGGTAATCTCTCCGAGGTTATCGGTGAGTATGTTTACGGCGTTAGCCACTCCTGTGACAAACGCCAGCGGATGTGATATATCTATAGTGCGCAGTTCCACATAACCCCTCACTGCGGCTCCGCTGCCGCCAGGATTTCTTTCGACTCCGGCTATTAATTTTATCCTTCCTCCCGCAGATTTTGCCAGACTGATATCATCACTCGTCACTTGAGTGATGCCCCTGCGGCTCACATTGTGTAAACTCAGGCGCGTCTCAAAAAACTCAGCGGCCATTATGCAGACTTTAAGGGCAGAATCTATTCCCTCTACATCGCCGGCAGGATCTGTCTCGGCGTATCCAAATTTCTGAGCCTCCGCAAGCGCGCGTGAATAATCCATGCCCTCCTCCATCTTGGTAAGGATGTAGTTCGTTGTGCCGTTGACGATCCCCTCCACTCTCGTTATGGCACATCCCGCAAGAGGCCCTCTGACAAGGCTTATCAGAGGAGTCCCGCTCAAAACGCTGCTCTCATACCGGAAAAAAACGCCGTTTTCACGAGCAAGCTTTTTCAGGCCTTCGAGGTCCAGGCTGATTGCTCCCTTGCTGCTGGTCACAGCGCTCACCCCGGCGCCGAGCGCGGTCTTCAGGATACTCATTCCCGGAAGGCCGGTTTTATAGTCGGTTGGAGTCGCCTCGCAGAGTATGTCGAGCTTCAGGGACCGCACGCTCTTCGCGAGATCCCCGGACTCCCTCGCCGCACCGGCCATGGACAGGATATTGCCGTGCTCCTTCAGATTTGCGACTAGTTCAGCGGTATCAAGCCCCAGGTCGCTGGATATCGTACCTTTGAAACTATCCGATACCAACATCAGCTTAAACTCAACATCGAAGCGCTCCTTCAAATATCCACTCTTCAAGTTTAGGAGTTCTATCAGTCCACTCCCAACTGTACCGCATCCAACAAGCCCAACCCTGATAATCATATAAGTGACGCCTCCGTCTATCTGCTTATTTTATTCGTATATTTGCTATGGGGAACACAAGAGAGTCTATTCTGTCTATGAGCAGAGAATTAGCGGGCCTGTTCGGCAGCTCCTCTCCAAGTCTCAGTCCGCTGACCACCGCCCTGCCGACAACTGCGCGGCCGGAGTTGGTTCTGACGCCCCAAGTGTTGTGAAAGACCACAGGGACGCCGTCATAAAGACCGATATAAAGCATGATATGTCCCGGCATGTGAATCAGCGTGGCATACGGAACGGCGTTCGATACAATCACCCCTGGCCGCCCCTCGGACGGGGTATTGGAGAGAGGAATGACCGCCCCTGTTTTCGCTTGATCTCCGGAGTTGCGCGGCAGCCATACCCCAAAAACCGAAAAGTAGTCCCTGGTCATGGACGAACAGTCCCGAAAACCGTTCATTCCCCCCCAACCATACTGCTCGCCCATCAGCTGATCCATCACGGCGGCAGCCGCGCGTGGAGTAAATGGGACAGGAAACGAAGCCGCCGCGCCATCTGCGGGGGTATATCGCCTGAGGACCGCCATTCCGCTCTTACCCCTCTCAGGCAGCAATAAGTCGCCGCCGTCGCGCGGCAGCACGGCGCCCAGTTTGATACGGCAGAGAATCTTATTGTTTTGGTCGGTTATCTGAAGATTGTCGCGGATGATCACGGAGTGAGGCGAGTACATGTATGTGTCTTTGAGATCATCATCCATAAGAGCCGCGTTCTTGGCGCGAATCCATCCCACTACCGCGCCAGTAGCTACAAAAAGCCAGTCCGAATCGACGGAGGAACAGAATATCGCAAGCGGTTCACCAGGCTTTATAGTTGAGACCTGAAGAACATCGAGCTTGAGCCGCCCGTTCTGTCCTTTCGCGAACGACAGGGAGGAATACAGCGGCGTCGACGTCGGAAGAACCCTGACATCGGCCAGAGAGACGACTATTCCTGACCTGGGAGTTGCATTCGGGTCTATTATCCCGTTTGACGCTATCTTGGAGAGGGAGGCGCGAGGGAAAACTTTCCCGTCTGCAGTGTAATACTGTTTCCCGGCAGTTATTTTTTGGAAATTCATAATTTTTTCAAACGATAGATCGAGATAAGAAAGATCATCGTTCTGCCACGGAGCGAAGTAATTTCTCAGGTACTCCTCAGAGTATATCTGCTGGTTTGAAAAGCTGGAGATGAGTTCATCAGGCTCCATAGGCAGATACGCATCCGCGCTCTGCGGAAATCTATCGAGATCAGCGAAACGAGTCGCCGCGTCAGCCTCATCCGTATATATACAAAGCGGCAATACACTATGCGCGAACAGCGTGAGGACAAAATATATTATTTTTATGTTCAACATCTGCACTCCATTCTAATGACAAATATCAGCTTGACGCTAAGATATCACGCAACCTTACGCCCATATGCGTGTAACGGCGCTTAGTCTCATCATTTCCTGCCGCGATCTCCATTGCTCGCGCGGTTCCGACCAGGACGACAAGCTCTTTCCCGCGGGTTATCCCAGTATACAGCAAGTTTCGCTGCAGCATGATGTAATGCTGCGTGTGAACCGGTATTATGACCGCTTTATACTCCGATCCCTGGGATTTATGGATGGACACGGCGTACGCGTGAACCAGCTCGTTAAACTCAGAGACCCCATACTCTATCTCCCTTTCGTCCATCTTAACCGTGAGCATGCCCGCGTCCGGATCCGCTCTCAATATAAAACCTATATCACCGTTGTAGACGTCCTTGTCATAATTATTGCGTATCTGCATCACCTTGTCCCCGGTTCTGTACACTTTTCCTCCGTACTCTACAGCCCTGCCTCCGGAGACATTGAGCGCCCTCTGCAAAACGACGTTGAGATTAGACGCCCCAAGCGCGCCTCTGTGCATCGGAGTGAGAACCTGAACTTCCTCAATGGGGTCAAGCCCGAATCTCTTTGGGATTCTGTCGCACGCGAGCGCCAGAATAATGTCCACACACTTTCCGGGATCATCCTGATATACAATGTAAAAATCCCTCAAGCCGTCCCCCTGCGTCTTTAGCGGAGCCAAGCCGGAGTTCACCCTGTGCGCGTTGGTGATTATGCCGCTCGTCTGAGCCTGGCGAAAGATCTCGTTCAACTCCACGACCGGCAGGACACCTGACGATATCAAATCCTTAAGCACATTGCCGGGCCCGACAGAGGGAAGTTGATTGATGTCCCCAACAAGTATCAGATGGGCGCTTTCCGGTATAGCGCGGAGAAGGTGAAACATCAAAAGAGAGTCAATCATGGACGCTTCATCCACTATCAATAGGTCACACTCCAATGGATAGTCGCTGTTTCGCGAAAAACAGAGTTCATTGGCTTTGTACTCCAGCATCCTGTGGATGGTCATTGCCTCGTGACCGGTGGCCTCAGCCATACGCTTCGCGGCGCGCCCTGTTGGCGCTGCAAGCTGAATCGTGAGCCCTCGTGAGCCCCATATTTCTATAATCGCTTTTATGAGAGTGGTCTTTCCTGTCCCTGGACCTCCGGTTATTATCATAACCTTTGAGCACATGGCCATACGAACAGCTGAGATCTGATTTGCCGCTAGTTTAATGCCCAGCGTGTCCTGAACTGACTTTACCTCGCGCTCGATGTCAAGTCCGCCGACTGAATTTATCAGGCTCGACAGATCCTCACCACGCATCAGGGCGGCAATCATCCTTGCGCCCTTCGCCTCTGAGACATAATATGGCGGCAGATAGATTGCCTCTACTGAATCATCTCCATCGGGCAAATCATCTGGAAAAATTTTCTCTCCGACAAGGGCGGAGCTCTCAATGGCCCTACCTATCGCAGAATCCGTCATCTCCCTGCTTACGCCTAAAAGCTCCGCAGAGCGAAGCGCAAGGAGCGCTCTTGGCGCATAGATATGCCCTTCTCCCGTCAATTCGCTCATTACATACTGAACACCTGCTTCGAGCCTCATCGACGAGTCGACCGCAACTCCCATCTTGGTTGCAACCTTATCGGCGGAGATGAACCCTATTCCAAATATATCGTCGGCAAGACGGTAGGGATTCTCTTTAACCACCTGTATGGTATCCTGTTCGTACTTCTTGTAAATTTTTGCGGCAAATCCAGGACTAATGCCGTTGCTCTGCAGAAACAACATTATGGAGCGAATTTCCTTCTGGGACTCCCACGACTGCTTTATCGAGTCGAGCAGCTTCGGGCTCAATCCTTTAACCTTCAGAAGATCGTCCGGGCTCTCGTCAAGGACATCGAGGGTCCTGTCTCCAAACATGTCCACAATCCTCTCCGCCATCTTAGGACCGACTCCCTTTACGAGGCCTGAGCCCAAATATCGTTTTATCCCGTCGACGGTGGAGGGAACGAGAGAGCGGCATAAAGTGAAGGAAAACTGCCTTCCGAATTTCGGGTGCTCACTCCACTGCCCATATAACTCCAGGTCCTCTCCTGGCATGTGAGTTTCGCAGCAGCCAACGGCCGTTACGAGGTCAGGCTCATCCTTAACGGCTATCTTGAAGACTGAGTAGCCATTCTCTTCATTCACGTAAGTTATTCGCTCAAGAGCCCCTCGAAGAATTTCCTCTTCGCCGGCGATCTGAAAGTCCCGCACTACAGGAAACGCTCCACGTGCTCTCCCTCGTTTTCCCTAAATGTCGGTTCATAGACCTGGGGTTTGCGCCCGAAGCAGATGTCCATCTGTTCATAGAACGCGACCATATTCAGGCTGACCGGCCTTTTTTTGATAGCTTCCTTCGTGGGCATATAGCGAATTTCCCCATCCATAATCTGATACACAGTAACCCCGGTCACTCCGTTCATAAGCAGCATGACCGACGCCGCTCCTATCTCCTTGCCAAAGCTGACGTCGTACGCAGCCGTCGAACCGGAGCGCACAAGGTGACCGGGAACTACCTCACGAATCTCCGGAGTCTCCAGGACATGTTCCACGTACATCCCCGACACCTTCATGAACTCCTTTATCTCTGCGTCAGCCTTCATCCTGGCCTCAAGCGCGTGGCGCACATGTTTTGCGGCGCCCTCGAGTTTTACGTGGCCAAACGCGTCCCTGCTGCCGTCATCGGTAAAGAGCTTACCATCCTCACCTTTTATTCCCTCCGCGACAACTATGCTGTACATCCCGGTATGCACATCGCTGCGAAGGATTCGGCGCATGTAGTAGCGCTTCATGTGGTTGTAAACCTCGTCGAAATCGACCGGCACCTCGGGAATCAGTATGCAGTCGGCGTCTGCAGCGATACCGCCTCGAAACGCGGTGTGTCCCGTATAGCGCCCGAAGACCTCGACTATCATTATTCTGTTGTGAGTGCGCCCGGTGGTCTTAATCTCCTCCACTATATGCGCTATTTTGTTAACAGCGGAGTCCCCTCCGACAGAGTAAGTCTGAAGATCGAGATCCATCGTCTTAGGCGCGTGTACGCAGGGAATGCCGTTGTCTGCCAGGTCGACAAGAACGCTTCCAGTATCGTCGCCGCCCGATATTACAAGTCCGGAGATGTCGAACTTCTTCAAGCCGACAAGTATTCGCTTGTACTTGTCCGGGTTCTCTATCTTAGATATCTTGACCCTGGAGTGTCCGGCCTCGGACCCGGCGAACGCGGAATTTACGTGGTCAACCCTCTCCTCGTCGAGCCTCGTAAGGCGATCCATATCAACCAGATTGTAAAGCCCGGCGTATCCGTTTGGAATTATATAAGCTCCGATGCCGTTGGCAAGCGCTATCTTTGCCGCGCCGCGCACAACAGCATTCAGGCCTCCACAGTCGCCGCCCGATGTGATTATACCTATATTTTTGATATGTCCTCCCATTTCCGCGTCCCCTTTGTTCTTTAACGCGCGCCGCAACGCGCGCGAGTAAAATCAGCTCCAAATGTATGGTACAACAAAACACAAATTTTGACACTGGCAGCATTCACAAATAAAAATTAGAGGAGTAAGACATTCCTCGCCAGGATGATGAGTCTTACTCCCCTACTTGGAGTAATCGATATAAGCCTGCGGAGGGAGCTGGCTCCCTTGCTGGCGTGGGTGGAACCTGCGGTCTTGAACCTGCGTTTTTAGGGGTCGTCAGCAACCCTACAAAGCGCTTCTCATCCAGTTTTTGAGGTCGAGGCGCAGCTTTTTCGCCGCGTCGGGGTTGGTGTACATCATGTGCCCGCCCTCGTACAGATGCCTTTCTATGTTCTTTTCCACCAGTTCGCGGGGAACGTCAAGCCTCTTTAACGCGGCAATTACGCTTTCGGCGGGACAGACCAAGTCGTAACGGCCCATCGCCACAAAAACCCGGAGAAAGGGATATTGACGCATCTGACTGGCCAGCAGCGGGCCTGTGTTTGCAATGTCACCGCTGTAGTCATTAGATTCCGAGGACTGATATTTCCAGTATTGGAACACGGATTCACTCAGTTGTTCGTATTTGCGCGCAGTGGACAATCCTACAGTTTTATACAGAAAATCCATCAGTGCGGTTCCATATCCCGCGTCCGATATAGCGTTAAGGGGATCTTCATAGCCGCCATACGAGGCAGGCGCCGTCATTCGGCTGTCGTACATGCTTACGTTCAATCCACGCTCCCTCAAAATAAGCGTTTTGAGAGCTTCTTCTGACGGCAGCCTGAGCTTAGAGCCCTTGAATTCCGCCTCCGGAATCGACGTCAGCCTGGAGAGCTCACGGACCGTCCGGGTGAATCGCTCGCCGCTCAATTCGTTGCCATCCATAAAAGCGGATAAATATTCGCCGTTGGCCCATTGGGTGACCTGCTCCACCAGAGACTCGACGGAGAGTTTCTGAAGATCCGGGGCAAGCAGTTTATGATAGTGAGCGGTCGCCGCAATTGAGGGCAGACGCTCTATGTTCGCTGTGAATCCGTCGATGGAGTCAAAAATGTCCTTGAACGAGATGACCGGCGAAATAAGCGCCGTGCCCGATGTCGTAATGCCCGCGCGGCTCAGGTAAACCGGCAGTCCTGCGGCGCGGAAGCCTCCATAACTCTCTCCGATGATAAACACGCGCGCTCCCCAGCGATTATTCTCGTTGAGCCATACCCTCACAAATTCAGCCAGAGATTTGAGATCGCCCTCTACGCTCCAGAACGGCTCATTGGCTTTGGGATCGTGGGGTGAGGCCACGCCGAGCTTGGAATCCGATTTGTCTGAGCCGCCTTCAGCCGCTATCTCCAATGCCCGGCTGAAACCGGTTCCTACCGGGTCGATGAAAACCAGGTCGGCAATATCCAAAGGACTGTCAGGATTGTCCTCCAACAGATAAGGAGGAACAGGTAAATTCAGGCCAGCGTTGCCTGTGCCGGGAAGAATTTTTGGGCCGAACGCTCCGATATGAAGACACGTGGACGCGCTCCCTGGCCCTCCGTTGAAGATAAACGCCACAGGCCTGTTTTCGCCATTTCGGGCGTCCGCCAGATAAGACGTGGAGAAAATACTCCCCATCTCCCTGTCGTTCTCGTCAAAGAGCGTTGTCAACCCAGAAACGACAGTATATTTTACCTCTTTGCCGTTTATGATCGATGACAGTTCCTTCCTTGCGGTCGCGATATCGTTGGATTGAGGCGAGGGTCTCCCGTCTTCCGCGCGGGAGGGCGCAATACTGAGAAAAATTGCAACTATCGAAAAAATTATTACAGCGGATCTCTTGATGACGTTCACGAAAACTCCTCCTCTATCATTTTAAAGTAAACGCGGAACAAGGGACCTTCCCGACACCAACAGATCACGGCTGTTTACAACAGCCTGTCGATCTCATTGTAATCTATGTAATACTATTCAAATTACCATTTGTCAAGATCCCCTCTAATTGACCCTTTTAACTTGATCTCCCGACATCTGTTTCATTGCTAATATCATACAAGGATTGTGTTACCCAGCCGCCCCACCGTCAAGGGCGGCTTTGTTCAGGATCCCGCTTGAGCGGACGGTTGAATTCATTATGCCGCAAATTTTGACACTTGCAGCATTCACAAATAAAAATTTTGAGATAAATGCGCTATAATACTTTTATGAAAAATGATATAAAGACAACGACACGGCGTTTTATATCAATGGGAGGTATAAAGACCATAACGAGAGGAGCAGTCATAGCTTCTCTCTATGTGGCGCTAGTATTGGTATTTGCGCCGATATCGTTCGGACCGGTTCAGTTTCGTGTGGCCGAAGCTCTGACACTCCTTCCATATCTCTGGTTTGAGGCGGTACCGGGATTATTTGTGGGATGTCTGATCGCGAATATCTTCGGCGGAATGGGGCTGTGGGACATTTTCCTTGGCAGCACGGCAACTCTGGCAGCCGCAGTGCTGACTTACCTGGCGTCAAATCGTCTGCTTGCCGCCACCGCTCCTGTTGTAGTGAACGGGCTCATTGTAGGCTGGTATTTATCATTTTTGGCGGACATGCCTGTTTTACTCTCCATGCTCTACGTGGCCTTTGGCGAGGCTGCCGCATGTTACGCTTTAGGTATTCCCATGATAAAATTACTTGAACGTAAATTCATTGGGCAGAAACAATAAGTTTTTTATTATACCCCTTGCGTATATTAGACAAATAAGCGAAACTAGTATCAATGTATATGGATGAGCAGGTTGGTCTTATGAATTCTTGTTTTGTAGTTCACGGAAGAGGGAATAATTAAATTGAAGCAATCCTTCAAAACTAAACTTAGGCAACTGTGGTTTCCGACAGACTTCCGTCTGCCCGAACCGGAGTTCTCAAAGGAACAACTCGATCTGTTGGAGGAGTTGATTCAACTCATCAACCCCACTTTATCCCGGGCAGAACAGGCAAGCCGGGATGACAAGCTTAATATGGCTAATTTCCTCATCGACCTGGGCACAGGTATCTGGCGTATCCGCTGCAAGATAGAGGGCATGACGAGGATGCCAAAAGAGATACGTGACGCTCTGTATTCGCTTGAGAGCACCTGGATGTCGATGTCGGAGGGCGGGGTCGAGATAGTGGACCACATAGGCTCCCTGCCCAACAAACACGAGGTTAAGGTCATCGAGGTCAGGGAGATACCAAATCTGGCGCGCGAACAGGTAATCGACACGATAAAACCAACTATATTATTTCATGGAGAGGTCATTCAGCTTGGAGAGGTGATTGTCGGAAAACCGGTGAACAGTTCGGACTCTGCCGTACACCTCGAAGTTACAGAAGATCGTCAGGATATACAGACGGAACCCGAGCAGGAAATAGCTCCTACTTCTTCTGTGACAACGACTGCTGACGACCCCGGCGTGGCCGCCTTGGAGAAAACTTCGGATATCGACGTCTCCTCGCCTGAGACAGACCGGAAAACCGATGCCGATGCCGAATCCGGAGCAGAGATCATAAAGAATGTTTCCGAGGCGTCCGAGCCTGAGACAGATACCGACGACTCCGGCGCAGTCGCCTTGGAGAAAATTTCGGATATCGACGTCTCCTCGCCTGAGACAGACCAGAAAACCGAGGCCGATGCCGAATCCGGAGCGGAGATCATAAAGAATGTTTCCGAGGCGTCTGAGCCTGAGACAGATACCGACGACTCCGGCGCAGTTATCTTGGAGAAAATTTCGGATATCGACGTCTCCTCGCCTGAGACAGACCAGAAAACCGATGCTGATGCCGAATCCGGAGCGGAGATCATAAAGAATGTTTCCGAGGCGTCTGAGCCTGAGACAGATACCGACGACTCCGGCGCAGTCGCCTTGGAGAAAACTTCGGATATCGACGTCTCCTCGCCTGAAGCGCCCCATAGGGCTGCGCCGCAGATATACAGAGGCTTTACCGTCCAGGCCGAGACGCGCTCTGAAGCTGTGGAAAGCGCTGCTGAGGCGCCCGAGCCTGAGAAGACAGAGCCGGATGACTCCGGCGCCGCTCCCTTGGAGGAAATTTTAGATATCGGCGGCCCCTCGCCTGAAACAACCCATAAGGCTGCGCCTCAGATATACAGGGGCTTTATCGCTCCAATGGGAGCGCCTCCGAAAATTACAGTCAACCCCTCGTATGTCTCCAAGCAGAGGGCGCCAGATCCCGACAACGCCGCACACGCAGGAACCGATTCCGATAAAACGGAACTTATCGCCGCGCAGGAGATTAAGGCGCAGGATGCGTATGATGCTGAGGAAAAACCGCCAAAACCAAGGCGCGTCGTAAGAAGACCCAGAAAGACGGCCAAGAAAACAGGGGCTGCCGGGGATGCTCAAAAAGATCTAGGCATCACATCAGAGAACGAGGAGGCATAAAACGTTGGTTGAGCACACTAGACATCATAAGGTACCATTCAACGTGGACGCGCCCCTAGCGCTGGATACGGGACTCGGCACGAGAACCGAGGAGATAATGGACGGCATGGATAAGATCAAAGCCATTGCCGCTTTGGTCGAGTCCACCATAATATGGCGCGCGCAGTACATAGCATGGAACAACGATATATACAAAGCTGAGTCGCTCCTGGTCAGGCTTATTTTTAAGGAGGGCGTGCAGAACCCTCAGGCTATGGACCTATTGGCGCGGATTTACTTTCAGCAGAGCAAGTATGAGAAGGCCAGGGATCTCTGGAACAGGGCGCTAGAACTGCAGCCTGGGAATCCATCACTGCGCAGAACCGCCAACGCGATGCAGAGCATAGCCAAATCCCCCACAAGCGCCATAAGACTGCACAAGCTCGGTGTGATGCTCAAGGGAATCCTGGCAGCCCTCTCGCTTTGCGTTGTTGGTCTCATTGGAGCGAGGGGATATGACGCCGTCCAGAAATGGGCTGCCGGTCCTATAGCGGTGCAGAACCTCACAGGACGTTTCCACTATGAGTATACTTCTATAACAAATGACATGGTTTACGTGCCGGCAGCCGCAACAGTGGCGGCCACTACGGATGAGATATTGCCTATCGGGGATGGAGACGCCGATGGCAGCGGACGATATAGCATCGGATTCAACCGCAGGAATATCGCGAGCGGGAAGAATATGGGGCGAGTCGAGGTTGTAGTTGAACGCTCCGGCGGCACCTTGAAGGCCTCCGGCCGCATACCGAATCTCAATGTGCGCTACCTTGTCGAACAAGCGCTTTGGGAAATTCCAGGCATCACTGATGTCGATCTTCGCGGACTCGTGGTTGACAGGACCTATCGCGTCAGCAGAGGCGACAGCTTGTGGATAATTGCGAAGAGAGTTTACGGAGAGGGTTCGTCGTGGACCCTTTTGGCAAAGGCAAACAACTTGAACGAACCGAATAGTCTGAGAATCGGGCAGGAACTATCCCTGCCGCTCGGGAACGAAGTTCTGTCGCAGACGGATTAAAAATTCAGCCGGGCGCATTGTGATCGCCCGGCTATAATTTATTATCTCTCGAACACTAGTGTCAGCGGTTTATCGCCGGACGCGCCTCAAGCGGAGCGCCGGCATGAAGACAAACGGAAGCGCAAGCCAGCCCATTCCAACATTACATCCGCTCTCGGTGGGCTGTACTTCAGGTTTGGGGGTTCCTTCTTTCCATATTACGTTGTCGCCATTTATCTCACATCTGCCCACAAAGTCGACGTCCACATATCCTCTGACGTTGATCCTCCCGGACGTAAAGCTTGTAAATTCAACAGAGTACGTCAGGCCGTCCACGGTAAACTTTGGGAGCTTCAGCGGTTCGCTCATACTTGGGTTAAAGTCCTTTATCCTGATGGGGACGTCATAATCATCCTTGCCATAATACTTCCACGCATTTATGCCAAGGCCCGTCGCGTTGAGCTCTCCGCTCATTTCATACCCTGTCAATACCTCCTCGTCACCCTGCATATGGGAGGTGAAGTACAGCCGCCCTTCGTCTCTGAGCGACACTCGAAGGAAGTTCTTCTCTGCAAATCCTTCGCCCTCTACCCTCCATACGCCGCCAATTCTATATGCGGCGTATGACCTCTCCGCAAAAAACACGAAGATCAACAGAAACAAAGATAACAAAACAAAAATTTTGCGCATAACTCAGCTCTCCTTTTTTTATCTTTACTATCCCGGATCCTGCACAGCTACTTCGTGAGACATCCCAAACCCTGTCGTTGTCACGACTTCACACGCCGGAAGAGAGGATATTTCGAGACTTTTCACAATTTTATTGAGACTCATAAATTTTATATCCCTCTGCCTGCACCTCAGGAGAAATTCGTACAGAGGAGCAAAAATTTCCTGCAGCGCGCACACTGATGAATTCATGGGCAGAACGCTCAGTCCGTCAGGAAGATTGTCAAAAAGATCATTGAATCTTGCCCTGACGTCCGCCTCAGAGAGCTTCCTCAGAACGATCTCCAGAGGAGGAAGGTTCGATGGAATCTGAGGAGTTGCAAACACCTTCCACGACATTTTAGGCAGATATGGGTAAAAACCGAAGGTGTCGCTGCAGTATTTGAACCTCATATCGTCCTGTATCCTGAGACTCATGTAGTTCACACGAAAACCAGGCGCCGCAAACCCATTGGGCCTGCAACCTGTACGCCTCGCAAAATACTCCATAGCTCGCTTTATATCCGCCTCCAAAGACGTGTCCTTCATCTTCTCCAGGCGAAACTGCCACTCACGAGGATTCCAGCCATAGATGCCGCAGTCCTGCCCACGGCGCGAGGCATCCCTCAAAATTCCGGGAGCGCTCGCAACAATTTCCTTGCCGTCTTTAAATAGTTTAGAGAGCACTGAGCCGCTGCCTTCCATGCCCATACCAAAAAAAAAGCTCGCCTCTATCTCAAGCTCATCTAAAATATCGAGCAGCCTGGGAACTCCATCCCTGTAGGCATTCACTGTGTCTGTGTATATTTTAAGAGAAAGAATCTTCATGACTAATCCATAGTATCAGTACACAAAAAAACAATCAACTGATCAACCCCAAAATCCTAAACAGAGCCCACTATGCCAGGCTTGCAAAAAACCTCCACCTTTGCCGGAGGAACGTTGAATAACACAAATTTAGAGCGCACCTTCCGAAAACTTGGCGGAACAAATGGCATCTCCCCTATGAGCGCATAGGTAAACTGGATATAGAGGCCGCCGGGAGCGAGCGTCCTCTCTATTTCTGACATTATCGCTCTGGAGACATCCACAGGGAGAGTCCGAAAGGGCAGGCTGGAGATAACCGCCTTGACATATTCCCCCTTTTCGACGCATTGACTCATCTCCTCAGCTCCGCGACAGAGCACGCGCGCCTCAGGGAAACGTTTTGAGAGACAATTCGCCAGGCTCTCTGATTTCTCAAACACCAGCAGCCTGTTTACCGGGATTCCTCTTTTGAGAAGGGCCAGGGTGACGGGACCAGTCCCCGCCCCAAGCTCTACGAACAAACCGCTTTCAATGAAGCCTGGTGAGAGATCGGATACCATCGCGCTTGCAAGCGCACTTGAGCTGGCGCTTATAGTCCCCATGTCACGAGGGTTCTTGATCAGCTCTTTGAGAAGCAACAGCTGCTGGTCTATATGCCTTTTTGTGCTGCGCGCGAAGTTTGACAGACCATTTACGTGATTTTCTCCATTTATACCCATGTCATCACTCCTGCAATGAGTTTGCCGCATCCTCCAGATTATTTGCTGTGTTTATTTTTAACGATCTCAGCCATGTTTTTGCCCAACATCCTGCACTGTTCGATATCGGCAGACGTGGGGCGCGATTTTATCTCAATGGTTGGTCCGACCAGAGTCCATCCTCCGTTGCTTTTCTCGACAAATTCCGACATCTCCCGAAGAGCGGCGCCGGCCCAGCTATATGTTCCGCAAAGACCTATGTGACGCCCGGTCATATTCTTGTTAGCCAGCAAACGAAGCAGTCCCGCCATAGGGGGATACAGCTCCATGTTGTATGTGCAGCAGGAAAGTATGAGTCCGCTGTAGCGCCAGATATCCGTCGTGATAAACGATATATTCGATCTCGATACATCATAGATCTGAACCGGATTTATACCGGACATGCTCAGTGAGCGGGCTATAGCGTCCGACGCCAGTTTAGTGTTGCCGTACATCGAACCGTACACCACTACGACACCCTCATCGGTTTCTTGCCTGCTCCATTTCTCGTAGAGGCCTATAATCTTATCTATGTCGCTTCGCCACACCGGACCGTGCGAGGGACAAATCATGGATATATCGAGCTTGCGAACCTTCTCCAGAGCCTTCGTGGCCGGCTTGGCATATCGACCGACGATGTTGACGTAATACCGCATCGTCTCATAGACAGTCCAGTCAAAGTTCACCTCATCGTCAAAAATTCCGCCCTCCAGCGCGCCAAACCCTCCAAATATATCGTTGGAGAATAGTATTTTAAGATTGGGCTCATAGGAAACCATGCTCTCCGGCCAATGAACCATTGGAGCAAAGGCAAAGACAAGTTTTCTGTCCCCTATATCCAGCGTCTCTCCCTCTTTGACCGCAATGGTGCAACCCTCCAGACCATAGAAATTTTTCATCATCTCGACGGTCTTTGCGTTTCCGACAAATTTTACGTCCGGGTAAAGCCTTTTGATCACATCGACAGAGCCTGAATGATCCGGCTCCATATGATTGACTATAACATAATCAAGGGGCTTGCTGTCCAACAATCCCGTCAACCTGTGCAAAAAATCGTCCATAAATGAGCTCTTTACGGTGTCGATCAGCACATTTTTTTCACCGCGCATCAGATATGAGTTATACGCGACTCCCATGGGCAGATCTAACAATCCCTCGAATTTATCCGTTTCACGATCATTTGCCCCTATCCAGAATATTGAGTCGGCAACCTCTATAACATTGTAATTTTCAACCATCAATCTCTACCAAACCTGTCTCCGCCATGTCTGTCACTTCCATAGGTGGAAGCGCCCTCCTTTGGCTCCGGCTTAGCCAAACTCTTTTGAAGATCTTCAAGCAACTTTTTCCGTTTCTTTTCAACTTCACTATCAAGCCCTCCAGTATCCTTATTTTCAAATTTGCCCTCTATCATCAATATCTCTACAAGCCGCTCATCTTCGCCTATTGCCTTTGCAAGTCCACGCGCCTTCATTTCAGCCTTCGGATTATCCCTCAGGTAACTACGGGCCTTTTCATAGACAATATCGAGCAATTTGCGGCAGGCAGGACAAACAGAACCAGCGGAAGTCCCGAATATCTTTCCGCAGACATTGCAAGTCGCCATCTCCATAACCAACACCTCCACTTATGTGACGAATTACCGTATTAAATATATACGATAATTTGCTCTACTCCAAGGGGTGTTTTTGCGATATAAATTGAGTTGAATTTTCCGAAGTTGTGTAGAAAATCTTGTTTTTTCTCTATAATTAGTCAATAATGTGTCGCGTTGAAGAGTGGTTAGGTTCGTTTACTATGACTGGAGGCGAAGATCTGTGTTTGAAGAAAAGCAATTGAGTGAAACAAAGTCGGGGAAGGAGCGGTATGACTCCTCCGTTGCGAAAGCTCTCGCAAAGAACCCTGAGCGCAAGGAGAAGTTTGCTACGGTTGGGGGAATACCCGTAGAGCGGCTCTACACCCCCCTCGACATCGACTCGCTGGACTACGAGAGCGACCTTGGATATCCAGGTGAATATCCATATACTCGCGGAGTTCAGCCGACGATGTACAGGGGAAGGTTCTGGACCATGCGCCAGTATGCCGGTTTTGCGACTGCCGAGGAGTCCAACGAGAGATATCGTTATCTCTTGAGTCAGGGGACAACGGGACTCTCCGTGGCATTCGACCTGCCCACCCAGATAGGATATGATTCGGACCATCCGATGGCGAGCGGCGAGGTCGGAAAGGTGGGAGTCGCGATCGACAGCCTTGTGGACATGGAGATCCTCTTCGGAGGCATCCCTCTCGACAAGGTTACGACATCGATGACAATTAACGCTCCGGCAGCGATCCTTCTCGCCATGTACATAGCCGTGGCGGAGAAAAACGGCATCAAGCATGACGCTCTCGGCGGCACAATCCAGAACGACATACTGAAGGAGTATATCGCCCGCGGGACCTACATCTTCCCGCCTAAACCGTCCATGAGACTGATTACGGACATATTTGAGTTCTGCAGCAACGATGTTCCAAAATGGAATACCATCTCGATATCCGGCTACCACATCCGCGAAGCTGGCTCGACGGCTATTCAGGAGGTTGCCTTTACACTCTCTGACGGCATCGCGTACGTGCAGGCGGCCATCGACAAGGGGCAGGACCCCAACGTATTCGGAAAGCGCCTCTCGTTTTTCTTCAACGCCCATAATGATTTCATCGAGGAGGTCGCTAAGTTCAGAGCCGCCCGCAAGGTATGGGCTCATATTATGAAGGAGCGCTTCGGAGTCACGGACAAGTCCGCTCAGATGCTGCGCTTCCACACTCAGACCGCAGGTTCCACGCTGACGGCTCAGCAGCCTGAGAACAACATCGTCCGTGTGGCCATACAGACTATGGCTGCCGTAATGGGAGGAACTCAGTCACTGCACACCAACAGCCTCGACGAGGCTTTGGCTCTGCCGACGGATAAGTCGGTCAGAATAGCGCTTCGCACACAGCAGATTGTCGCCTACGAGTCCGGTATCACAAACATCGTAGATCCGTTTGCGGGCAGCTACGCTGTGGAGTCCCTCACCAAGCAGATCGAAGACGGGGCGTGGGAATATATCAAGAAGATCGATGAACACGGCGGCATGATGACCGCAATAGAGCGCGGCTATCCACAACAGCACATACAGGACGCCGCGTACGAGTATCAGAGATCGGTGGAGTCAGGCGACCAGGTAGTCGTAGGCGTGAATAAATTTCATGCAGACGAGGACACTTCGAACAGACAACTGCTCCGGGTGGACCCGTCAGTCGGCGAGAATCAGGTCAAGAAACTCTCAGATATGAAGTCCAAACGCGACAACATCAAAGTGAAGGACACGTTGGAGGAGATTCGCAAAGCTGCGGAAGGATCCGATAACCTGATGCCCAAGATAATCGACGCTGTGCGCGTGTACGCCACCGAGGGAGAAATCTGCGGCATCCTGCGCGAGGTCTTCGGCGAATATAAAGAGCACGTGGTTCTGTAGGGCTGCGCGCTAGTGTGAGGAGGTATAACAGTCATGGCTGATCGCAAAATAAGAGTTGTAGTCGCAAAACCAGGCCTCGATGGACACGACCGCGGGGCAAAGGTAATCGCGCGCGCGTTTCGGGACGCGGGCATGGAGGTCATATACACCGGACTCAGACAGACTCCCGAGCAGATAGTGGAGACAGCTATACAGGAGGACGCCGACGCGATAGGTCTTTCGGTCCTCTCAGGCGCCCACGAGCACTACTTCAAGGCCATTGAGGATATTCTGAAGGACAAGAACGCGTCGGATATTATAGTCTTTGGAGGAGGAGTCATCCCGGACGCTGATATCCCAAAACTTCTGGAGCTTGGCGCTGGCGCCATATTTGGACCAGGAACACCGACAAGCGATTGCATAGAGTGGCTCAAGAAATCCGTTACAGAAAAACGCGGCTGCTAAGGAACCACTGATTAAATAACCTTCGGCTGCAATGGGCGAATTCGCTCGAAGAACATTTAATCAGCGATTCCCTAAACACTGTTTGTATATAAGGAGGTACATGATGAATACCACTGTTATAGATCATATTGGAATAGCTGTAAAGAACATTGACGACTCGCTGAAATTCTGGGAGACTTCTCTTGGCGTCAAGTGCACAGGCAGGGAGACCGTTGAGGATCAGAAGGTCACCACGGCATTCCTGCCAATAAAAGATTCAGAGATAGAGCTCCTTGAAGCGACATCTGACGAAAGCCCCATTGCAAAGTACATTGAAAAAAAAGGCGAGGGCATACACCACATCGCCATTCGAGTGGACAACATCGAGGCGGCTCTGGAGGAACTCAAGGCAAACGGGATCAAACTCATTGACGAGAAACCCAGAAAAGGGGCGGGCGGGGCGATGATCGCCTTCATTCATCCCAAGGCCACAGGCGGAATTCTTTTGGAATTGAGTCAGAGATAAAAATCTTGACTCTTAGCATATAAGGAGGTTTGTCGGGAATGGCGGATCGTACAATCGATCAACTATGCGAGAAACTGCTGGAGCATCGTGAGAAAGCCTCGCAGGGCGGTGGAGAAAAGGCCATAGCCAAACAGCATGAGAAGGGGAAACTGACGGCAAGGGAGAGGATAGCTCGTATTCTCGATCCCGGGACATTTGTGGAGATCGACGAGCTGGTAGAGCACCGCTGCACCAACTTTGGCATGGAAAAAACAGTGTTTCCAGGGGATGGCGTCGTCACTGGATACGGTACGGTCGAGGGCCGCATCGTATATGTGTTCAGCCAGGACTTCACCGTCATCGGCGGCTCTCTCGGCGAGGCGCACGCCAAGAAAATATGCAAAATTCTTGATCTTGCGATTCAAAACGGAGCTCCGTGCGTCGGCATCAATGATTCGGGCGGCGCCAGGATCCAGGAGGCCGTTGACGCCCTCTCGGGATACGGCAACATATTCTTCCGCAACGTGAAGGCTTCAGGAGTGGTCCCTCAGTTGTCCATAATAGCGGGTCCCTGTGCCGGCGGAGCAGTCTACAGCCCGGCGCTGACGGATTTTGTATATATGATTGACAAGATCGGGATTATGCACATAACGGGGCCCCAGGTCATAAAGGCCGTCACAGGGGAGGACGTAACCTCAGAGCAGATCGGCGGGGCTCGCGCGCACAATCAGACCTCGGGCGTCGCGCATTTCTTCGCGGCGGATGAGGAGGAGTGCTACGGTCAAATACGCAAAACCCTTTCATACCTCCCAAGCAATAATCTCGAAGAGCCGCCATTCAAGGATACCGGGGACGACCCGGCCCGCGCGGATATATCCCTCCGCGAGGTTGTGCCGACCAACCCCAACAAGGCCTATGACGTAAGAGATGTTATACGACATGTCGTAGACAACGCCGACTTCTTTGAGGTACAGCCGCTCCACGCCATGAACATCGTGACAGGCTTCGCGCGCGTGGGCGGAAGAGTCATAGGAATCATAGCAAACCAGGCAAAATGCATGGCAGGCTGTCTGGACATCGACGCATCCTGTAAGGCCGCCCGCCATATTCGCATATGCGACTCGTTCAATATTCCAATCGTGACTTTTGAGGATGTGCCCGGATACCTCCCTGGTCTGAATCAGGAGATGGGCGGTATCATTAAACACGGCGCCAAGCTCCTATACGCGTACAGCGAGGCCACAGCCCCAAAGATCACCATTGTCCTCCGCAAGGCGTATGGCGGATCCTACCTGGGAATGTGCAGCAAGGACCTCGGCGCCGATGTCGTTCTGGCGTGGCCGCAGGCCGAGATAGCGGTTATGGGCGCGGAGGGAGCCGCCAACATCATCTTCCGCAAGGAGATAGAGTCATCGGAGGACAAAGCCTCAACACGGGCAGAGAAGATAGAGGAGTATCGCGAGGCATTCGCGAACCCCTACGTCGCTGCGGCCCGCGGATTCGTCGACAGGGTCATTCTGCCGGAGGAGACGAGGCCGGCCCTCTATCAGGCGCTTGTAATGACAGAGGATAAGCGCGAATTGCGTCCGAAGCGTAAGCACGGCGTAATGCCGGGTTAAGTGGTGAAATCATGCAGACAACCATTGCCAGTCATTTCGTAAGCCCAGAGGGCGGAGTGCTGATGTCAGTTATAGCATTCAGCATAGTTTTCCTTGTAATAGCCGTATTGATGCTCATGATGATGGCGCTGAAGTTCTTTGCCGAATGGATGCAGAGAACCGCTCCCGATAATTCCAGGCCAAATCAATCTGCTCCTGTCCCAACGCTGAAGAAAGAAACTCCGGGAGAGCGGGAGCAAATTTCACCACAGGAGGAAGATGAGCTGGCGGCGGTCATAACCGCTGCCATAGCCTTCTCATCCGGCAGGGCCGTCAAGATAGCGAGCTTCGCTCCGGTTGCGGATCGGCCGCAGACATCCGCGTGGAAAGTTACCGGGCGGATCGGCAACCTGGAAGGCTTTACCGATTAACGCAAAAACACGTTAAAAAACCAGTAAAGACATATTTTTCAAGAAATTTGAGGAGGTTTTTTTAAAATGGCTCGCAATTATCGAGTATCCGTTAATGGGAAATCCTATGACGTAGTGGTGGAAGAAATAGGCGCGCAGACGCCAGCCGCTGCGGTGCCTGTTGCGCCAAGCGCGCCTGCCCCGGCAGCGGTAACGTCCGCTCCGGCGCCGGCTGCCGCAGCGCCAAAACCCGCCGCAAGCGCCGGCGCCGGCACAATTACATCGCCAATGCCGGGAAAAATATGGAAACTTCCTGTTCGTGAGGGAGATACCGTGACAGAGGGGCAGCTCGTCCTGGTCCTGGAGGCTATGAAGATGGAGAACGAGATTTTTGCGCCTACGGGCGGCAAGATAACGAGCGTAAACTGCAAAGAGGGCGACTCCGTAAACACCGGAGACGTTCTTCTCGTCATCGGCTGAGCCGGACGGTGAGGATTGTTGAATGCTTGAAATTTATTTGACCGCGCTGAAGGGGATCATAGATGGGTCAGGAATGATCGGACTGACAAGCAAAAATCTGGCGATGCTCGGCATTGCGTTCATATTGCTGTATCTGGCGATACGCAAGGGTTTCGAACCCCTCTTACTCCTCCCGATAGCCTTCGGCTGCCTTATGGCCAACCTGCCGCTCTCAGGCATACTGGAGGGAGTCAGCGAGAATAACGTCCACGGAGGGTTTCTCTATTGGGTCAAGGCTGGTATCGATCACGAGCTGTATCCGATCATCATATTCATGGGGATAGGCGCCCTTACGGATTTCGGGCCCTTATTGGCCAACCCCATAACATTCTTGCTCGGGGCGTCCGCGCAGCTCGGGGTCTTCATAGCGGTCGTCGGGGCGAGGGAATGGGGCTTCTCGATCCAGGAAGCCGCCGGCATAGGTATCATAGGCGGAGCTGACGGCCCGACCGCCATATACCTTTGCAGTAAGGTCGCTCCTAAGATACTCGGCGCCGTGGCTGTGGCCGCATACAGCTATATGTCGCTCGTCCCTCTGATTCAGCCGCCGGTCATCAAGCTTTTTACCTCCAAGGCGGACCGGGCGATAAAGATGGATCAGCTTCGCCCCGTGTCGAAACTGGAGAGGGTGCTCTTTCCAATCGTCTCCACAGTTGTCTGCGGCCTTATACTGCCGGCCTGTGTTCCTCTCGTCGGCATGTTGATGTTCGGCAACCTTCTTCGCGAATCCGGCTGTACCGAACGTCTGAGTCTCGCCGCACAAAACGAGATATTGAACGCCACCACCATATTCCTCGGGTTGTCGGTGGGCTCCACGATGGAGGGTGATACGTTTCTGCAGGTTACGACACTCAAGATAATCGCCCTCGGGCTTGTCGCGTTCGGTTTCAGCACGGCTGGCGGGCTTGCACTCGGACAGCTGTTCAAGTATCTGTCCGGCGGCAAGATCAACCCCACTATCGGGGCAGCCGGCGTGTCCGCAGTTCCTATGGCAGCCCGCGTCGTGCAGAAGGTCGTGCAGAAGGAGAACCCCAGCAGCTTTCTTCTGATGCACGCTATGGGCCCCAACGTCGCTGGGGTTATCGGCACCGCTGTCGCGGCTGGAACAATGCTCACGCTGCTGACAAAGTAATACTAATTATCACTTGCCATCATTACCAAAGACAAGCGCTCCACTCTCGATGTGAGGGGCGCTTGTCTTGTGTATTGCCGGCTCAGTCAATTGCCCATGACGACTCTCTTGACGCCCTGCTTTGAGAGCCATCCTCCCGCTCTCTCCCTCATATCACCTTGAAGTACAATTTTTGACTCCTCCACGTGCGAACCGCACCCCAGACCGCGACGCATGACTCTGGCAATTTCATCGGCGAGTTTTCCGTCAGGAGCGGGCTTGAAAGAAACAATTGTCACTGTTCTTCCGCCTCGTCCCGCCGCCTCCCGATGAAGCGTCACCTGTGCGGCTATTTTTAAAAAATCCGCTGCGCCCAACGATGAATGCCCGCGCCTCGATTTATCTGAAGTTTCATTCGCCTGGTCGCGCATGGTTGAACTCACATCACTCCCCATTATGCCTCCTATGGGAAGTGAAAGAGTTTCTTTTGAATCCAGCGATATATCGCCGCTCCCCGTTATTCGTTTTGCCCTTCCCTGCGACATATTCATCCCCCCATTACTATATCCTTGCTGCGGCTTTGTGATATGATTATAAGACCGGCGCGCGTAAAATACAGGGAAACGGGGATGATATACAAATGAAAATAGTTGTTCTCTGCGGAGGAAATTCACCGGAGCGCGAGGTTTCGCTCAATTCAGGCTCAGAGGTAGAGGCCGGACTCCGGGACGCCGGTTTTGAAGTCATTTTGGAGGATATACACTCCATACGCGATTTCCTTAAAAAATGGCCCTCGCTAAACGCCGACGGAGTGTTTATAGCGCTGCACGGAGGATGGGGAGAGGATGGCAGAATACAAGCCGCTTTAGAGGCGAATAAAATCCCATTCACCGGCTCCGGAGCAAAATCATGCATGTTCTCCATGGACAAGGAGACAACCCGCGAGGTGCTGGGGTTGTGGGGAGTGCCTACACCCCCCGGATTCGCCGTCACGCCTGACAGAAATCACGATCTCTCGACTGCCGTTAAAAACTGGGGAAAAATAGTGATCAAACCGGCCTCGGGAGGAAGCACGGTCGGCGTGGTGATAACCGACAATCCCCTTGAAGCCCGGGACGCGCTGACCGACGTGTGGGACATCGATACCAAGGCCATCGTCGAGAAATTCATACCAGGACGCGAGTTGACCGCAGCGGTTTTCGGCACAGGCAAATCGGCGTTTGCCATGCCCCTGATAGAAATCCGCCCCGCCTCGGGTTTTTACGACTACAAGTCAAAATACACAAAGGGCGCAACTGACTACATCTGCCCTGCGGAGCTGGATGCCGAAACCACGGAGAAAATCACTGGATACGCGGTAAAGGCTCATGAAATACTCGGATGCCGAAGATACAGCAGGGTGGATTTCAGACTCACGCCCGACGGCAAGCCATTCGCGCTGGAGGTGAACACAGCGCCGGGCATGACCGCTACAAGTCTCGTGCCCAAAGCGGCCTCTGCCTACGGTTGGACATTTCCCCAGCTGCTGTCAGAGATAGTGAAGGATTTATTCTAAGGAAGCGCTGATTTAATAACCTTTGGGCTGCAATGGGCGAATTCGCTCCCCATCTTCACGATTGCCACAAAAATGGTCCTCAACATAGCTCTGAAGTGCCTGCGGCCATTTTTGCGACAACCGTTCCGATGGAGAACGAATTCACTCCATTTCGCCGCAAAGAACATTAAATCAGCGTTTCCCTAAAGTACGTTTGTCCCTGTCATCCTCCGGCTTGACCCTCTCTGTCGTCCTCCGGCTTGCCCGGAGGACCCACCCCTAACTCGCCAGAAGGGTGCAGCCCGGAGGACGACAGAGGGGGGCAAGCCGGAGGATGACAGAGAGTGCGCGGCCGCAATTTGAGGTGGACATTGTTGTTTTTCGGCTTGCCCATTATATTTTCTATGCTAGAATACTCCTGTTGTATAGGGTTCACTGATAATCCCCAAAACAAAATAACAATTGATAAGGAGGGTTTGTGTAATGGCAAAGACTGTAATAGACCAGGATGTCTGTGTAGGTTGTGAGGCTTGTGTGGGTGTGTGCCCAACGACAGCCATCACGTTGACTGACGGGAAAGCTTCCGTCGACAATGAGACTTGCGTAGAGTGCGGTGCTTGCGTATCGACATGCCCCGTCACCGCAATTTCGGAACAGTAATTTTCTTAAAAATCGAGCAAAGGGGCGGCCATAAGTTGTTTTTATTTAAAAATTGAGACAATTTGTGCCGGAGTTCGCATAAATTTTAAAAAATGGGAAGGCTCGCCAACAGCAGGAGCCCTCCCATTTTTATCACATCAGCTTGTACGAATCATTCAGTTCATTGTAGTCCAATAGAGCATACAGTCTCCCCATCCCTTCCAATTAGGGACGAAGTCCTTCACCTTGTCGGAAAGCACAAAGAGATGCTCCATATTGAACAGCGGCAGCATCGCAACGACGTCGTGAGTCACGTAATCATCCAGCTCGCGATATAGCTGAACTCGTTTTGCGGAGTCAACCTCGACACGCGCGTCCATTATCATCTTGTCAAGTTTGGGATCCTTTGTATTTATCGAACGGTACGTGCTCCACCTCTCAGAGTAGAAAAATTTCGAGAAGTAGGCGTCAGGATCCGCAGTCGACCACGACTGAGAATAGCACATAATGTTGCCGGAGTTGCGCGTGTCGATAAAAGACGCCTCATCCATCTGGTTTATCTTCACTTTAAATCCGGCGGATGGGAGCATCGCCTGCATTATCTCCGCCATAGCGGCCCAATTTCGTCCGCTTGCGCCCTGGTTGGAGTAAGAAATCTCTATCTCCACGCCATCCTTATAACCGGCTTCCTCCAGCAGCTTTTTGGCTCCGGCGGGGTCGTATACAATTTTGCGGGTTGGATTCGGGTTATACGGCTCCGTTCCCTTGGGGAGAATATTGTCCGGCAGTACTCCCTTGCCGAAGAATACGTTATCGAGCAGTTCCTTCCGAGGAACCGCCATCGTGAACGCCCTTCTGACACGGACATCGTCAAACGGCTTCATGGCAGTGTTCATCGCATAGTAGTAGAGACCTATGCGTTGGGACTTCACTATCCGATTCTTCCACTTCTCCGAACTCTCGAAGTACGGTATCTGGGAGCGAGCGACGTCGCAGTCGAATATGTCTATGTCTCCGGTTTCGAACATCAGTCTGGCAGTCTCAGCATCCGAGACGACATTTATGCGAACCTTGTCTATGCCTGGCTTGCCGCGCCAATAATTCGGATTTGCCTCCATGACGTGATAGTTGTCGACAACCCACTCCGTGAGTATAAAGGGGCCTGAACCCATAGTGTCCTCCGGTGAGAGTCCGAATTTATTCCCCCGGCTCTTGACAAATTTCTCGCTGTAGACTGCCGCCATCGGAGCTGCGATGATATCCTCGAGGAACGGCGGATATACCTGGGTCATGGTGATCTCGACCGTGTAGTCGTCCAGAGCCTTTATTCCGGACGTGCTCTCCGCCTTGCCGTCAAGTCGCTCACGAGCCCCCAATACAAGATCCCAGCCATCGGTCTGTATGGATTTCGTGGCAGGGTTGAGGTTTCGGTCAAATGAAAATACGACGTCGCTCGCCTTGACCTCTGAGCCATCGGAGAACTTAGCTCCCTTGCGGAGTTTGAAGGTGTAGACCTTGCCGTCAGGCGACACGCTCCAGCTTTCGGCAAGTCCCTCCACGACCTTGGGCTCGCGAGTCGCAGGGTCCGTTATCTTCTCCACAAGCCTGTCGTAGATATTGTACGGGACCATATAATCGCTATGATTGAGCTGAGTATCCATTGTCGATGGTTCATTCGGGTAGACCAGCTTGAGATACTTCGGCTCCGCGTCGGACTCTCCAACAATCGATGCAAGGCAGAACGTACATAGCGACAGAAACAGAATGGAACGAATAATTTTGTTAATATACAGCACAGTAACTCCTCCTTTGTTTTTTATGACTATCAGCTTGTCACATGTTGTAGT
>JAISRE010000047.1 GCA_031273805.1 Synergistaceae bacterium
TCTTCTGTCATCCTCACATTGCAAACAATATTTTTGGTCATCATGAACACCCCCAAGTAAATACATTATATAAATATCTTGTCGCCTTGTCAATTTGTCGCAAAGATAGGACTAAAGAATCAATTGTCGCCTTGACGACGGGTTCTCGACAGTTAACTAAAAAGCCGGGACGGCCATTCGCAAGTAAACTGGAAAAGGGGAAATTTTCTCGAATTGTTAGAACTGTGTTAGAACGGACAAAAAAGAGGTCCAGAGGAAATCCCCTGAACCCTTGCTATCACTGGCGGGCTCGTGCGGAGTCGAACCGCAGACCTACGGCTTAGGAGGCCGTCGCTCTATCCTACTGAGCTACGAGCCCACGCGAAATACCACAACTTATAAATTGTACAGAATCTAGTGGGTTTGTGTCAATAGATCATTCATCATTTGCGCAAGTACGCAAGGTCAAGGTGGGTCCTCCGGTCAAGCCGGAGGACGACAGAGGGGGGGGTGGAAGTTAGTTTTGCAATCGAGGGGGAATAGATGATCCCTATGTGTTCACCGGATATACACATAACAGCGCCTCATTTTGTGATATCATCATGCGCGGAGGCGTAACGCTTTGAGAGTACTGGTTGTTCTTAAATTTCTTGGCTTTCTCACGTTGGTCATCTCAGCATGGATGGCAGTTCCCCTTACATACGCCATTATCAACAGCGGCGCTGACTCGATGGCTTTCGCAAAATCCGCCTCCGCAGGGGTAATAATCGGCGTTGTGCTGCTCGCCGCGGCCAGAGGCGCTGATATGTCCAAAATGGGGATGCGCGAGGCTTTAGCCTCAGTTACGATGTCCTGGGTGATCGCGAGCGTCGTCAGTTGCTTTCCATACTGGCTGCACGGCGCCGCGCCAACCTTCACGGACGCTTTTTTCGAGGCCATGTCCGGCTATACTACGACTGGATCCACGATACTGCTTAATCTGGAATCAGTCCCAAAGGGACTCCTCTTATGGAGAGCGTTGACTCACTGGCTTGGCGGCATGGGCATCATAGTGCTCACGCTCACAATTATGCCGCTGATCGGCGTCGGAGGCTTTCAGCTATACAGCGCTGAAGCGCCGGGCATGGTGCACGAGAAGATAACGCCCCGACTGCAGCAGACCGCTGTGATACTCTGGCTGATCTACCTGCTGCTCACTGTCGCGCTGACTGTTATTCTGATGGCTGGAGGCATGGGCGTATATGACGCCATCACCCACTCCATGGGCACGATCTCCACGGGTGGATTTTCACCGCACGGCATGAGCGTGGCGCATTTCGACAGCGCTTTTTACGATTGGATCCTGATATTCTTCATGTTTATCTCCGGCGCAAATTTCGCGCTGCACTTTTACGCGTTGAAACAGCGCTCGTTAAAATCTTTTTTCGCGGATCCGGAGTTTTGCTTCTACCTGACATCAGTCGCCTCGATCAGCATCATAGTATCGCTCTCCCTCTATCAAAGCGGCGTCTATAAAACATTGCCCGCTGCATTCCGCTTCGGCTCGTTTCAGGTCGTGAGCCTGGTGACCACAACCGGATTCGTCTCCGCAGACTATGACGCATGGCCCGCCTTCGCCAAGTCGCTGCTCTTCTTCTGCCTGTTTCTCGGCGGCTGCGCCGGCTCCACGTCAGGCGCTATAAAGCATGTGAGGCTGCTGGTCATGAGCCGTTATATCGGCAGACAACTGACGCGGGTATTGAACCCGCGCGCTGTAATACCCTTCCGCATTGGAGCGCAGACCCTGGAGAGCGAGGTCATATCATCCTGCCTGGCCTTCTTCGGACTTTACTTCATCGTATTTGCGGTCGGAGGATTTTTGATAACGCTGTTCGAGCCGGATTTATTTACGGCTATATCAGGAGCGGCAACCACGCTTGGCAACGTCGGACCAGGATTCTCAAAACTGGGCCCCACTCAGAACTTTGCGAATCAGAGCATCGCGTCTAAGTGGATTTACTCATTTTTGATGCTCTGCGGCAGGCTGGAGCTCTACACTGTGCTCGCGCTGTTTTCCGGAGTATTTTGGCGCGACGGAGTGATATGCTCGGGCAAGGATAGACATTAAGGGAGGTATGCAATTTGCATATAGTAATAGTGGGCGCGGGTGAGGTAGGCTTCAACGTGGCGCGCAACCTCTCACAGGATGGACATGACATAGTCCTGGTCGAGGAGAACCCCGACAGGGCGGCAAAGGCCGAAAATGAACTGGACGTAATGGTGATCAGGGGAAACGGCGCTAGGCCCAATATGCTGGAGAAGGCGGGGATAATCCCCGGCGGTAATGTCGAACTGCTGATAGCGTGTTCGAGCAAGGATGAGGTCAATATTCTGGCCTGCTGGATAGCGAAAAAAATGGGCGTTCGAAGGGTAATCTCCAGAGCGATAGGATTGGAATTCACCGATACGGACGCATGGAGCCACGATCTTGGCATAGACATGATGGTATCGCCCGAACGAAGCGTCGCAAGAGAGATCGAAAATTTGCTCGAGACTCAGGGCGCGGTATATTCCTCGGAGTTCAACTCAAAGGCCGGCATCTACGCGTTCAAGGTCGAGGAGGAGAGCCCAGCCTGTGAAATTTCTCTCCTCGATCTGCGCAAGAAAAACCCTGAGCTGGTGACCATCATCGTCTATGTACAGCGCGGAGACAACGGCTTTATTCCCCGCGCCACAGACACTCTCCTGGCAGGCGACCTCTGTTATTCCTTCTGCTACCTGGACCAGATTCAGGAGATCGCGGAGTTATATCAGCCGCACAGATCAAAAAAACTAAAGCGAGTCATGATAGTGGGCGCCGGCAAAGTCGGCTTTCAGACCGCGCTGCTCCTGCAAAAACACTTTAAGGGCGTCGATGTGCGCATCATCGAGAGCGACCGTGAAAAGTGCGGACGAGTCGCCTCAGAGCTATCGAAGGCTATGGTGCTGTGGGGGGACGGCGCCGACGAGGAACTGCTTTTGCGCGAGGGGATAGCTGCTGCGGGTGGATTCGTCGCCGCGACAGAGAGCGACGAGGTCAACCTGACGCTCGCGGTTCTTGCGAAATCACTTGGAGTGCGAAAGAGCATAGCGGTCATCCGAAGGAAGAACTACATGAAGCTCTCCGAATATATGCCAGTCGACGCTATAGTGAACAGAAATGACGCTCTGTCATCCGTGCTGATAAGCGCCGTTCGTTTTCCAGGACATGCCAACACGCTGGCCATACTCGATCAGATAGGGGCCGAGACTATACAGGTGACCATACCGGAGGACAGTCCGGCTATAGGCGTAGAGCTGAAGGATCTCTCCCTTCCCTCAGGCGCGCTCCTTGGACTCGTGATGAGGGGTAAGCAGGCGCAGAATATCTTCATACCCACTGGGAATTCCAGCCTGCGGGCCGGCGATAAGGTCATTCTATTTGCCACCATCGAAGTCTCTGACGCCTCGCTTATGGCTCTTGGGGTCAACACAGATTGAAAATAAACACGGTTCTGCGCTTCATCGCCATGACTACTGGAGCGATAACAATATCATTCATCGTCCCTATTGCCTGGAGTGCGGCCTCGAGAGATCAGGGATTATGGCCTCTCTTCTGGTCATTCTCGGTCGGAGTGATTACAAGCGTTATTTTGTTTTTTTGCGGGAGGAAGTCGTCATTTCTTGAGATGAGCATCAGAGAAGCCATTCTCTCAGTCGTTGGCTCCTGGATCTCCGTTTCGGTCATAGCTGGTCTTCCATATATATTCTCAGGAGCTGTCCCGAGCCTTCTGGACGCTGTATTTGAGGGCGTCTCCGGCTTTACGACTACAGGGGCGACGGTAATAGGAAATTTGTCCGGGGTTCCGAGGAGTATATTGCTCTGGCGCAGCTTCTCGCAGTGGCTGGGGGGAGTGGGCATAGTAGTCCTGACACTGGCGCTCTTCCCAATGTCAGGGGCGGGAATGGAGCTCTACAAGGCCGAGGTCTCCGGCCCTATACATGAGCGCCTCACTCCGCGGATACAGCAGACAGCGGCATTTTTGTGGAAGACATACCTTATCCTGACATGCGCGGAGGTGGCGCTGCTCTCGATCGGAGGTCTCGACTTTTTCGACTCCGTGACTCTCTCCTTCAGCACCTTGGCAACAGGGGGCTTTTCACCCTACTCAGACAATGTAGGACATTTTCAGAGCGATTACGTAAAAATAGTGAGCTGCGTATTTTTATTCTTATCAGGAGCAAACCTCACTTTCTACCACACTCTTATAGTTCGCAGAAGCATCTCTCCTCTCCGTGAAAACGCTGAGCTGAGGTTCTATATCAGCATCCTCGTCATCTTCGGGCTCTTCACATCCATCACGCTATACGCGGACGACGTCGTTCCATCTCTCGGGGAATCACTGCTGGAGGGTTTTTTTCACACCATAAGCACTCTCTCCACGTGCGGTTTTTTTACACTCGACTACAACCTCTGGCCTTCATCGGTGCGATATCTGACGCTGGCGCTGATGTTCTGCGGCGGATGCGCCATCTCCACGGCTGGAGGCATCACATGTATCAGGGTGCTTGTGATATTGAAGCACATAAGGACGGAATTCATACGCCTCCTCCATCCACGCGCGGTTGTTCCGACCAGGATCGGGAACGATACGCTGGAGACCAGGGTAGTATCCGCGTGCTTTGCGTTTTTCGCCGCATATATCGCAATCTTCAGCTTCGGCTTCATTCTATTGGGACTATTCGGACAGGATATGACGACCGCTCTGTCAGGTGTGGCAGCCACCTTGGGTAACGTAGGCCCGGGGTTCGGCATGACGGGGCCTACCGTCGGCTACGCTATGATGCCAAGCTCGGTAAAGGCGGTATTCATATTTTTGATGCTCTGCGGAAGGCTCGAGATCTTCACGCTGTTGGTGATCTTCACCCCGCGATTCTGGCGCGGATAACTTCGAACAGAGTATAGCCGATGCGAAAAAATTAACATCACAATCCATACTGCTCAAGAGCCCCTTCGTCGGAGATGATTTCATCCGTCGCGCCCTCAGCGCACAGAGTACCCTGCCGCAGGACGATTGTGCGGGGACAGAGGCGCTTTGCCATATCGAGGTCGTGAGTAGCCACTAAAATCGCCTGCGGCAGTGAGCCAAGCATCTCGATCAGCGTCCTGCGCGAGCGCGGGTCCAGGGACGAGGACGGCTCGTCGAGAAGTATCGTGCCTGGAGACATCGACAGGATGGAGGCCACTCCCACCACTCGCTTCTCCCCAACCGACAGCCTGTCGGATATGCGTTCCTTCAGGCGTATGGCGCCCAGCCGCTCCAACGCGGAGTCCACCCGGCAATCGACCTCTTCGTCCGACAACCCCATGTTACGCGGGCCAAATGCCACGTCGTCGCGCACAGACGCCATGAAGAGCTGATCGTCGGGATTTTGAAAGACAATCCCCACTCTTTTTCTCACCTCGGAGGCCGTTCGCTTCGAGAGGGTGATGCCGTCAACCTCTATCTCGCCGGCGGTTATCGGCAGCAATCCCATTATCGCCCTAAGCAGAGTGGACTTACCCGCGCCATTGGCGCCGATCAGTGCGACGCGTTCACCTCTCTCCAGCATAAAGCTGACGCCTGATAGGACGCGATGTCCACCAGGATAACTGGCGGAAAGATCTTTTACAATAAGCATCTGGGCAGGATAATAATGCCGCATACGATAAAAAGGCAGAGCAGATCGGAGGCTGTTGGCCGACATGTCGAAGAAGCGGGGTAAACGCCGTTAAATCCTCTGCATTTCATGGCGTCATAAACTCTTTCGGCCCGACCGATGCTGCGTAACAGCAGAACACCTATAAACGTCCCCATGTCCCTCATACGGACTCCCCGTGTCTCGGGCGACCTGAGCATGTAGCTGGAGAACATCGTGCCGGTCTCGTCGACGAGCACCGCCAGATAGCGATAAGTCAGGGTAAGTTGAAGCACAAGCACACCCGGGACCCCCATAGCGGCGAGCTGTCGCGACAGGACAGCCATGTCGGTGGTCGACACGAGGAGAAGTATCGCCGAGACGGACAGGACGGTCTTTATCATTATAGAGATGAACGAAACTACGCCCCCGCTTATCACAAAACCCTCCAGGAGGATCATCGGCGTGTGATCGAAAAATACGTTGCTCAAGCCCCCAAAGAGAGAAAATGGCAGGGCGGGCAGAAGTCTGCGCAGCAGAATCTTGCCTGGGGTCTCTGAGAGCGGTATCAGTATGGCCGGGTAGAAAAAATACGGCAAAAGAGCCGCTATCTCATACCGCCCAAATGAGATGACGACGGCCACATATATCGTGGTCACCGCCATCTTCACAAGGGGATGCAGCCTATGTACGAGCGTATTCCCCTCGGCGCACAGCTCCAGCGTGTTCAGACCCGCAACGGCGTCCGAAAAAGCGGAGTCATGCCGACACATTCTTCCCCCCGTGTCTCTTGAAAACAGCCACTATCGCTCCGGCCGCGCAAGCCAGGAGGAGAGTCATCGCTCCTCCCACTATGCCGGCGGTGGTTGTGCCAAATGTCGATCCATCTTCACCCGCCGACTTGAAATCATAATCCGGCATGAACGCAGTCCTCTCCTGAATCATGGCGGCAGTCTCGTATGCGCTCCCCGTTCTCTCGAGCTCTGTCGTTCCGGCGGTTTTTTCCATAGACCACTCCAAACCGTCAGGATAAGCCGAAGCGTAGAGCGACAGCCCGCCCCCGATCAGCGCGGCAAGAGCCAGAAGTACCAGCAAAGTCCTGCCGAACGACAACGCGCCCCTTCTCTCTCTCTGCGCCGTACCTGAGTGATCCGCGAAATCCAGCAGGTCTGGCCGCATCTGCAGCACAAAACAGAGCACGGCAGCCGTAATAATCCCCTCGCCAACCCCTATCGCCAGGTGAATCGGCTGCATCAGCAGTACGAACGTGGAGAACGGAAGCTCTGTGACTCCGGACAACATGGTCTCCAGCACTACGCTCAGCGCGCCGATCTGCAGACCGACGACTACGGAGACGATTGACGCCGCAGTTATCCTCCCAGCGCTCAGACAACGCTTCACCATCGGCTTGAATATAAACGGATACGCGACAAAACAGGCATAAACTCCCATGTTGAAGATGTTGCACCCCAGAGCCATGAGTCCCCCGTCCGCAAAAAAAAGACACTGTATGATGAGAACAGCGGATATGGTCAGGAGCGCGGCGTAAGGCCCCAACATGGCAGCCAGCAGTATTCCGCCGCCTATATGGCCGCTCGACCCGGTAGCGGGTATGGTAAAGTTGATCATCTGCGCCGCGAAGACAAAAGCGCCCATCACTCCCATCACCGGAATTTTACTCTCCCCGTGACCGGCGAGAGACAACCCCGACTCGTCCTCTTTTTTCAACTTAGCCACCGAATACGCAATCGAGCCTATGCTCGCGGCGGTCATTACCGCGCTCACCGCAGGAGACAACAACGCGTCAGCCATGTGCACGATTAAACTCCTCCTCAAAAAATTCAAATTATGTGTGCAACACATATATAACTATAACTGACGGCGATGCACAAGCCCCCCGGGGGGATATTCGCGCAAACAAAATCTAAAAATATTTGAATGCGAATATCCCCCCAGGGGGCTTCACATCTGCCCATTTAGCTCCTATATTCATAGTGGTTAGCACAAAACGTTGTTTTTTCAGAAAAATATGCATTCAGCATGTTTTCTGCATGTTGTGCAGTACTCCCTTCAGGCAACCTTTCAAAAAAACCTCCCAATACCTGGAAGAGGCGCTCGTCAGATAACGAGAGCGCCTCTTCTAAACTTGTACGGGATCAAAAATATCAGCGGTTCCTTAGCGCTTGGAGAACTGTCTCTTTCCACGCGCGCCCTTCTGGCCGAACTTCTTGCGCTCCACCATGCGAGAATCGCGGCGCAGCATCCCAGCTTTCTTGAGGACGGGACGCGCTTCAGGATTCAGCTTCAGTATAGCGCGAGCTATGCCCATCCTTATAGCCCCACTCTGCCCTGTCAAACCACCGCCGTGAGCGTTCACCAAAATATCGACCTTGCCCTCCACGCCAGCAACCCTGAGCGGCTCCATTGCCTGTGACTTCCAGAAATAGCGCGGCAGATAATCCTCCACCGTGCGATTATTGATGGTTATTTTTCCGCTTCCCGAGCGAAGGAGCACCCTCGCGACGGCATTTTTACGGCGTCCAGTTCCCCAGTAATTTACAACGTCCTGCATAATATTCCTCCCTACCACTGAAAGCTGTCGACAGCTTCCGGAGTCTGCGATGCATGTGGATGGGTGTTCCCGGAATAGACCTTGAGTTTTTTGTACATTGCTCTTCCAAGCTTCGTCTTCGGCAGCATACCCCAAATCACTCTTTCGATCAGATGAATCGGGCGTTTCTTCAGAACCTCGCCGTATGTCGCGGACTTCAAACCACCGGGATAACCACTATATCTGTACAGCTTCGATTGTTCGCTCTTCCTGCCTGTAAGCCCTACCTTGTCCGCGTTGATAACGACCACGAAATCGCCGGTATCGACGTGCGGCGTATAAGTCGGGCGGTGCTTCCCGGTAAGAATACGAACAATCTGAACGGCCAACCGACCGAGATGTTTCCCGGAAGCGTCAATCACATACCACTTCCGCTCCACCTCTTCGCGCTTGGCCACAAATGTGCGCGTACCTATCATAAAACTTCCTCCTCTTCAAAAAACACCGCCGTAGGGGGGGCAGTGCATAAAGCTACTTAGACAAACTCTCGAATTATATTCCAACATAAACAGAGCGTCAAGCGCAACTTAAGCTGACTTGACACATGGCATGTAAAAAATTATGGTAAGTACACGAGTAAGACAGAGAACAACATAAAAATTGCCACCAAAACCACCGTGATCTTTGTCATTGCTGTCATTCGCTGCCATGAACCGCCGGAGAGATCCATCTGAGTGCCACCGCCGCCGAAACTGCCGGAAAACCCCCCGCTCTTACGATGCTGCATCAACACCACAGCCATCACAGCCGCGCACAGCAGAAGAAACAAAACCTCTAAAAAGCCCTTTATGGTCATCCGCCTAATAACCCTCCTCGTCAGAAGATGCTCTTAACTTATCACACGTAGAAAAGTATTTTAACATATCAGGAAGTATTTGCGCTACCCCCTGCACGGCAATTCCTCTGTGAGAAATTTTTGATTTTACACCCGGCCCAAGGTCCGAAAAGGTCCTGTCGTATCCATCCGGAACAAAGACAGGATCATAGCCAAAGCCGCATACTCCCGACGGAGTATAGGCAACGTTCCCCCAACATCTTGCCTCTATCGAGAAATAATCCCGTCCGAGGCGCGCATTCGAGAGCGGCGCGGCAATCACCAGACAGGCGGCAAAGCACGCCCTCCTGTCGGATGATCCACTCATGCTGTCAAGCAGCCAGGCAACTCGCCCGGCATCGTCGCCAGGCGCCGCGCGAGCCGACAGAACACCGGGTCTCCAATCGAGGCATCGAACCTCGATACCGCTGTCGTCGGCAATCGCGGGTATACCGGCAAAGTCAGCCCAGGCGCGCGCCTTTATCAGCGCGTTCGCCTCATACGTCAAGCCGCTCTCCTCTATTTCGCCGGGAGAGCTGGCAAAATTCCCAGCATACAGCAACTCGATACCGCTGAATGATTTGAAAAAATCAACGAACTCGGCGTATTTATGGCTGTTCCCGCTTGCTAAAACCATGCTGATTTTTTTATCGTCACTTGGCGCAAAGCTCATCAAATAAAATGCTCTCCTGAGGCGAAAGTTCCAGAGAATTTCTCTGAAGCGAAAAAAGAGAGGACATGCCTATGGACGCCAATCTCAGCATGTCGTCCAGCTCAGTACGGGAGAAAAAACCACCCTCTCCCGTCCCTTGGAACTCAACAAAATCACCGAGACCAGTCATCACTACGTTGCAGTCGACGTCCGCATGGCTATCCTCCTCGTAACAGAGGTCGAGCATGGGCGCGCCGCCAACCTTGCCGACGCTTACCGCCGCAACCTGGGACGTCAGAGGAAGCGCCCTCGATTGATTTACACTGAAGATGGCCCGGAGGGCGTCCACAAGACATACAAACGCGCATGTTATTGACGCCGTCCTGGTTCCTCCATCCGCCTGAAGCACATCGCAGTCTATCAATATCGTCCGCTCGCCTATCAGCGTCAGGTCGACGGCAGCCCTCATAGAGCGCCCTATGAGACGTTGTATCTCACTGCTTCTTCCGCTCATTCTGCCGCGCTGAACATCCCGAGGACTCCTGTCATGAGTGGCGCGAGGCAACATCGAATACTCTGCCGTAAGCCATCCGGCGCCCAGTCCCCTCCTGAACGAAGGGACCTTGTCCTCCACGGATGCCGTACAGTGAACGACTGTATTTCCCCAGCGGATTATTGCCGACCCCTCAGCGTATCGATTCACTCCTCTTTCCAGAGAAACTGGCCTGAGTTCGTCATGCCGCCTGCCGTCAACTCTATACGGGCTCAACGGGACCTTGCGGAGATGCCCCAGGGCATAGTCAGATCAACCGGCCTTTTGTCCCTCACCTCTTCACCCTCGATATAAAACTTTATCTTGTTGACCGGCGCGAAGTTATCGGACATAGTCTTGACCATTCCGGTCAGGAGGAGCCTTGATTTGTCAGAACCAAGCGACTTTATGGAATCCAGAAAATCTTTGTTCATATTCAGATAAAGCCAATCTCCGCTTTGGAAAATATTCAGGCTCTGAGCGCCGGACCCAAGCATCTGGCTCTCCTTCATCGCGTCCATATACGCAGATAGCGTCAGTTTCATGGCGTCCTCCCTCAAACCTGCGGGACAGCGAATCTGTCTCGTCAAAAACGAGCTGCCGTCAGGTATCGATATAGTGACGAGCATAAAACTATCGGATTCAGGGGTGACATCCTCGGATCTAGCCACGGATATCTGCTGAGAGAGCAGGTCTTGGGCCTCTTCCGGTGTTCTCACCAGGTTGGACGGGGTTCTTCCCTCTCCGCGATTATCCATCCACTTGAAGACGAGTGACGTCACGCCATATCCAACGGCAAAAAATATCGCCACCAGAGATACCCACGCAATCAACCTGAAAAAAATATTGGCTTTCTCGGGAGACTCATCGTCCTCCTCATTCCACTCTCCCCTTTCTATCAACTCGCGCTTCTCTCGCGGGGAGGGTTCGTTATTGCTCTTCCACTTCCTTCTGTCAGATGCTCTCATCTGCGTCCTCCTTCTCCCGGTCTATTTTTTAGATAATCCAATATACCTGCGGCCAGAGAATCCATCATTTTTTTTCTATATGCCCCTGTGTTCAGTTGCTTCGCCTCGCCCGAATCCGTTATATAACCCATCTCAACAAGCACTGCAGGCATACCTGCGCCCCTGAGGACAAAGAATGGCGCCTGTCTGACCTTGCGAATTGAAAATTTTGCGGATCTCATTTTATCATAGAGATATTCGGCCAGAGTCGTGCTCTCGTTTATTTTGTCGCTCTGCTGCATGTCCCCCAGTATCTTGAGCAGGAGCTGGGTCCTCTTATCCGCCGCCGCATTGACCTCCGCCGCATTCTGAGCCTCTCCGCTGATTTCCCTGTTCTCCATTATAGCGAGGTTCAACGCGTCCCTGTCGGTATGCTCAGCCATCAGATAGAGCTCAGTGCCGGACGCGCGCTGTCCCTTTGGCAGAGCGTTGCAGTGCAGGCTTATGAAAATATCCGCGTTGTTGTTGTTGGCAAAAGCGGTGCGCTCTGCCAGCTTCAGGTATCTGTCGTCGGCGCGGGTCAATTTGACGTCGAGGCCCAGAGCTTTCAGGCTCGCAGCAAGTTCGAGCGCGGCGAGGAGGTTTATGTTCTTCTCGCGAAGACCGTTGCCCATGGCCCCGGGATCATGGCCTCCATGTCCAGCGTCGACGACAACCAGGAACTTCCCTCCGGGGGTCATTGGCCTCGGATTCGTCTCAATTTGTCTCGCGGGCTGAGATGGCTGAGATGGAGTCGAACTCTCCTGAGACGGAACACCTCCGAAATAAAAATCGACCACATACCTTGGCGGGTCAGGCAGCCAGAAGCTCTTCACGACACCGGGCGAACGAATGAAGGTCAGGACGGCGTCGGTCCCGGACTGTCTCGCGGCGACGGCCAGAGGGAACCAGGGGCTCCTCTGGCTGAATGGCTCTACCCTGGCGTTGGAGAAAACAACCTCCACTCTGTCAGGATACTCCCTTAAAGCGGAGTCAACCTGTTTCGATATCTCGACGACCGCCCTGTAAGCCTCCAGCTGCTCGCCCCAGCGCACGCCGGAAATAAAACCTCTGTCGCCCGGGATCTGAGCCTTCGGCTCCGCAGGCGGAGTCTTAATCGCGGGCGCGACCGGCACTCCCGAGGATGGCTGAGACAGTCCGGACGGGAGGCTCTGCGCCCATTTAATATCGTGCGGTCTCGATACACTCGATAAAAAAGAGCTGACCACCTGCAAAGATGCGTTAGCTTCACTCCACCAGTGGCCATTTTCAAAAAACACATTGACCGGCAGTGAAAAAACCGCGCCATTTATACGGGCCACGTTCGAACCGTTCCAGAACTCCATTTTTTTACCGGAGTAAGTCACCACAAAGCCGCCGGCAACAGAGCTGGGAGCAAAGGCCAAGCGGGTCATTATCTCGTCTATTGCCGCGTAGCGGATTCCTTCACGCTCCAGTATGGACACTCTGCCCTTTCTTATGTCCCCCTGCATCAGGTCCAATTCAGCCGTGAGCGCCAACGAGGCAAATATCGCTAAAATTATGAATGCCAGCGACGCGACCGCATAAAAACGTCTAATCACCGGCAACTGTAATATCCTCCACAACTATGGTCGAAGCCCCTGTAGAGCCGAAAAACTCAAGATCGCTTCCGACTGACGTGATTTTTTTCAAAAACTCTATAAGGTTGCCGGCTATCGTCACTCCGGTGACCGGCGCTCCGGCGGCGCCGTTATTGATCTGTACGCCCTTTGCCCCCAGTGAAAAGTCTCCGCTCACCGGATTGATCGTGTGAAATCCCAACAGCTCCGTCACGAAAAAGCCCTTGTCAACACTCTTGATAAGAGACTCCTGAGACTCAGAGCCGGGTTTCAGCACAAGGTTCGATGTTCCGACATCGGGCAAGCTGGACAGGCTTCTGAAGGCGTTCCCTGTTGACTCAACCCCATCCTTGGCAGCGTGCTGAAGGTTATAGAGATATGCGTTTGCGACTCCTGAGTCAATGAGGACGGTCCTGCCAGTCGGCACACCCTCACCGTCAAACAGGGCGGTTCCAAGACGACGAGGAAGCCTGGCGTCGTCCACAAGCGTTATGCACGAACCGGACACCTCATGCCCAAGACGTCCGGCCATAAGGGAGCGCCCCTTGTGTATCTCCGACGCGCAGAACATATCCCCTATCTCGTCGATTATTGAAGCGGATACCTCCGGGTCCAGTACCAGTGTATATTTTCCTGTGGGCAGAGGTCTGCCCCCAAGTACCTTTATGGTCTTGTCCACCGCCAACCTGGCGTATTCCACGCCCTCCAGATTCTCGATGTGCCTCATGCTGTGGCCGTATGCGCCCATCTCATATGACTCCCCGTCCTGCAAGACTACAGTTACGCCGCACGACGCGACGGTTCCGAGTCTCCAGAGGCACACGCCGGAAGTCGAGGCATAATAAGACTCCGCCGTACCGTCGCCCCAATGCGCGGCCCGCACAGAGACCACTCTGCTGTCGCGCGCGCGCGCGGCATCAGTCATCTCCAGACAGGTCGTCACGCGAAACTCCTGCGGCACTCCGCGCGCTATTTTCTCGTCGCAGAGCTGAAGAGGGGAGGCATCATCTGAAATCTCGCCCGAATAAAGGGATATCCCCTCGTCCGGCTCGGAAGCGAGGCAGTTTGCGTGACTCCACTCTGCCATCTCACTCAAAGCGGCGCGCGAAAAATTATTCCCGAACGCAACTCCCTGACGTCCATCAGGAGCGATAGTGCGAATGCATATCCCACCCGAGACTCCGCAGGAATTTTCCTCCGGATGCCCGTCCAACAGGCTGAGAGAGTGAGATTCTCCAAAAACATACATGACATCCGCCCCAAGGATGTCGTTTTTGCCCTTCGCCATCTTCAAGAGCGTATCGGCAATAGCTTCAACCTCGGATCGACTTTTAAATCTTCGATTCACTGATTGATTACCTCACAATATTTAAGAATGTCTCCTATGATAACGACCGCACAGCGAACGGAGCCCTCGTCAAGCCCAAGGTGCGTTACCATACGAATTCTGCCGGGGCCAGCCAGACTTATCAACAGGCCGCGCTCGCTGCAGCGATCGATTAAGGATATAGCGTCAATGCCCCGTCTGATTTTGAAGTATACCATATTTGTCCTTCTCCTCGCCGGTTCCACGTCGATTCCGTGTTCTTCCAGCCCGCTAAGGAGGCTCGCCAGCAGCGAGGCGTTCGAATGGTCATCCGAGAGACGGCCCCTCATCTCTTTCAGCGCTATCAAACCGGCGGCGGCCGCAACTCCCGCTTGCCTCTGCCCTCCGCCCAGGAGTTTTCTGAATTTCCGCGCTCTATCGATAAAACTGCGGCTACCGCAGACAATCGACCCCATCGGGGCGCCTAATCCCTTGGAAAGGCAAATCTGAATGGAGTCCACGCGGCGCGAGTACTCCTTGACATCCACTCCAAAATACTCCGCCGCGTCAAATATACGAGCTCCATCGACGTGCACCAAGAGCCCGATATCCTTGGCCAAATCGGCAGCCTCCGCGAATGCTCCGACTTCGGCGGGAATGCCTCCGGCGCTGTTGTGGGTGTTCTCCATCGCGAGCATAGTGGTATTGGCGTAATGAACATTGCCGGAGGGCATATATGACGATTTAATCGATTCGAGCGACGGCAGGCCCGACGAATCATCCAGAGGAAACGGCATCACTCCGGCGACACAGGCCATATTCCCTCCCTCGTTCCGCCACATATGAGAGTTGACTCCCAATAACACTCCTTCACCTCTGCAGCAGTGCGACATTACAGAGACGAGATTTCCCATCGTACCGGAACAGACGTAAAGCGAGGACTCCATTCCCGTCAGGGCGGCGGCATATTCCTGCAGCTCGTTTACCGTTGGGTCGTCGCCATAGACATCATCCCCTACGACTGCTGCAGCCATTGCCTCGCGCATCCGATCCGTCGGCTGTGTGACAGTATCACTCCTGAAATCCATAATATCCAACTTAATTGCTCCTTCACAGGAAATTTAAGGGAACCGCTGATTAACATGCTATGATCGCTGATCGCAATGAACAATGGGAATAGTGGCCAATCTATTCCCGTAGTAAATAACCTTCGGCTATAATGAGCAGATTCTCCTGCTCTATGCACGGTTGTCGCGAATAGGGAGTATTTTTAATTTAAAAGGCAACTCCGAGGCGCGCCCAGGGAAGAAAATCATCGGACACTTGGACTCCGAGAGAGGCGTTGGGGCGTATTGATCCGTGAAAATCGGAACCAGCCGTGGGAAACAGATCGTGTTTCTCCGCTATGGAGAGGAATCCATACGCCTCCTGCGACGAGCAGTGCGAGGAGATGCACTCGAGCCCCCAGAGTCCGAACTGCTTCAGGTCCTCCAGAAAATCACCGAGTCCGTCGGCATCGAGACCGATCAGTGAAGGATGCGCCAAAACCGGCAACCCCCCAGTCTCTCTGATCACAGAGACGCATTCAGCGGGGGACAGGCCTTCACGAGCAACGTACGCAGGCGCCCCACGGCTGAGATATCTGGCAAAAGCATCCGACGTGTCACGGGCATACCTTTTTTTAACCAGCGCCGAAGCAAAATGCGGACGCGCAACCACTCGCCCGCTCGCCTCAGATTCTATATCCTTCATGTTAATGTCAAGGCCCATGTCAACCAAACGCCCAAGAATTCGCTCGTTTCTGTCTGTCCGATGAGCCCTCATCACGGAAAGGGCGTCCTCCAGCGGCTCTATTCTGTCCATTCTATAACCCAATATATGGACCGTCCTTGAATATTTAGACGACAACTCCACACCCATAACCGCCCGTATGGAGAACTTTGCGCAGCAGCGCTTAAACTCGTCCCATCCATCTATCGTGTCGTGATCCGTAAGCGCCAGGACAGAAACCCTTCCCTTATGAGCGGCCCGGACTATATCCGCGACAGGGCTGGTTCCGTCTGAGTGTACGCTGTGAACGTGTAAATCTATGATCTTAATTTTCTTCCTCCAACAGTTGCGTGATTTCAAACAACTCCGCGAGATCGAGCAGAACTATCAACCTGCCGTCGTCCATCTTGGCTATTCCGATAACGTATTCCGTCCCAATGGAGTCATTGCTGGCCGAGCCGTCGGATTCTATAAGGGAGTCCGGAACGCTGCGAACCTCCCTGACCGCGTCCACAAGAACTCCAAACTGTATTCCCTCGAATTCCGCAACTACTATACGAGACTCACTGGTGTTGGCGGTGAATGAACCGCCCATCTTCAATGCGCAGTCCAGAACCGGAATAACCGTACCCCTGAGGTTTATCACTCCACGGACATAGTGGGGAGCATTCGGAACCCTTGTTATTCTTGGCGGAACATGAACGATCTCACGCACGAGGTTGACATCCAGACCGCAGTACTCGCCGACCAAGTCGAATACCAGAAGAGTCCGTTCACTCTCCAGAGCGATGTTTTCACCTGTGTCCGCAGACCTGTTTACAGTTTCGGTCGTTGTCGCTGACATATATATTACCTCCCACGGAATATTGCCCGATAAATTTATTCAATTTCTCATGGTATTATTGCACATACTGGAAAAACGCACAAATGAAATATACTTGAGGTCTCAGCTATTTTACGTAATTTGCGCCCCTTAACCCATCCGGCGGAAACATTCAGGTAATCTACTACTATATATAAGATTACTATAACATATTATCGAAGAACATTGAATGGGGCGTGATAATTATGAATGAAGAAACATCTTCCGCATTGGACGGAACAGAAAAACTTGCGACTGTATGAGGCGGGGAATCAAATTAATATGGAGGGATTACACATGAAAAGATTGGTTACATTGCTTTGCACACTTTTTATTTTTTTGTCACTATCGTATGACAGTCTCGCGTTCGCGCAAAATTGGCCAACGTTCCGAGGAAACAACATGCGCACCGGCCAATCGGCGAATGTGACTGGGTCGAAACGCCTGTTCGCGGGAAATATCGCGTGGCAGATGCGGCTGCCGGAGGACCTTCGATCCTCTCCCGCCATATCGAACGGGATCATATATATAGGCTGCAACGATGGAAATCTCTACGCGATAAGGGAGTCCGACGGACATGTTCTGTGGAGTTACCCGACAGGAAACTGGGTTGCGTCCTCTCCTGCCGTGGCGAACGGACTTGTGATATTTGGCTCTTACGACGGGAAAGTATACGCTCTCGACGCCTCCACCGGCGCTCTCAAGTGGCAGTTCACCACGCACAACATGGTGGCGTCCTCACCCGCTGCGGTCAACGGGAGAGCCTACTTCGGAGGCGTCGACGGCAACGTATACTGCGTCGATATATCGACTGGGATGCAGAAGTGGAGCTACAAGGCAGGGCGTGAGGTCTACGGCTCTCCGTCAGTGGCGGACGGAGTCGTCTACATCGGAAACCACGACGGCAAGATGATGGCCATAGACGCCTTGACAGGCAAACTCAAATGGAGAGCCATAGTCGGCGGTCCGGTGGTCGCCTCTCCGGCGGTGACAAACGGGATGCTGTACTTCGGGAGCTGGGACGGCATTCTCTACTGTGCTGATATAAAAAATCAGGCAGTGATATGGAGATATGACTCCGGCGGTTCGATAGAATCATCTCCGCTGGTTGAGAACGGGCGGGTCTACTTCGGAAACATAAAGGGAATGATGACCGCCCTTGACGCCAAAAGAGGAACTCCTATCTGGACGACGAACACTGAGGCCGCTATCGCGTCATCGCCGTCGATCTCCGGAAACAGAATATTTTTCGGCAACAGCGGCGGAGATATATATTCCCTTGACGCGAACACAGGGGAGATCGCATGGAAAATTCAGACGGGCGGAGAAGCAATCATGACCGCGCCGGCCATCGGCTGGAACGGGATATATGTCGCTGGAATGGACAATATGCTCAGAAGCATAAGATAACGGCGTCCACCCCGTAAACACATAAGCCAAAAGAACCCTGTCCGCGCATCGACGCGTATGTTTATAGTCGATGCGTTATTTTTTTTGCGGGTCATCAACTTCAGGATGGTCGTGACAATGGTAGTTATGTTATGATATGGTACTTAAGGAGGTTCAAATCGTCATGATGGAACTTGTTGCTCGTCACAGGACAAAATTTTCTCAGCTGTTGGGGTGCGCGCTTATTCTGGTTTTTGCGTTTTCCGATAAAAAGCTGGAGCACGCCGCGCCATTCGCGACAGGCGTGATGTTTATTCTGGGATGCATTCTGGTGGGGTGCGCAATGGTCGGCAGACTCTGGTGCGCTCAGTATATAGCAGGCTACAAGACAAGCACTCTCGTCACTGTCGGCCCCTACTCCGTATGCCGCAATCCACTGTATTTTTTCAGTTTTCTCGGGGGCATTGGCGCGGGACTCTGCTCGGAATCACTTACAATAATTGCGGTCATCCTCATCGTATTTGCCGCCATATACCCGATAACAATCAAAACAGAGGAACGAAAATTATCCGGCATTTTCGGAGAAGCCTACAGCAGATATTCAGCGAACGTTCCCAGATTTATCCCCGACATATCAAAATTCAGAGAACCGGCTGAATATGTAGTCAACACAAAGGTCTACAGGCGAGAGCTGGTGGACGCGATGTATTTTTTATGGATAGTTGGTTTTTTTGAGTTCCTAGAGGTGTTGATCGAAGCTCAGATCATACCGACATATTTCTCCATGTATTGATAAAGCGGATATATACTGAAGGGAGAGGGTTATTACGCCATTGATTCAAGTATCCATTTTAGAAGGACACTGTATCGAGGAAAAGCGCAAATTCGCGGCTGACGTTACGCGCCTGGCTTGTGAAGATTTCAAATCCGTCACTCCAGAGCAGGTAATAGTCAAGTTTACAGATATGCCGCATGAAAATTTTTCCGTTGCTGGAGTGCTGATCGCAGACAGGTAATCCCCACAGTATAAAACTTGAGTCAGGGATTGAGTCACAAGGACCCCATCCCTGACTCAATTGATTTATATTGCTTTGAAGATTGGCTTGCGCTGTTTAAAAAAGGCGCATCTCTCAAAACCGGCATCTCTCAGGCACTCAACGGCAGAATCGATTGCAGCGCCCACATGTGACGCGTCATGTGAATCAGAACCAGTCGTTACAATCTCTCCGCCGACAGCGCGAAACATCTTTATCACTTCAAGAGGCGGAAGTGTCAAGTCAATACCACGCCACAATCCAGACGAATTTATCTCTATCCCCTTGTTGTTCTTTGCCACAACATCGAGGATTGCGCCAAGCTCACGGTAATATTTCGATAGATCGCCTCTGTTCCTTGCGACCGCACTCATATAACGCAACTGATAGTTTATATGGCCGATTACGTCATAGCACCCGCACTCCACAAGCTCCATCAGCTCATCGTAATACCTGTACATGATCATATCGATATCCTCATGGTCATAATCGATATAATAGTAGTCCTGCTGGCCCCGCGCGTGATGCAGCGACCCTATTACAAAGTCGATCTCCCCGTCGCAGAGCAGTTCGTGCGAAAGCGATAAATCATGATGAGGCTGGCCGAGCTCTATCCCGAGGGATATCTCCAGCTTGTCGCCGAAGATATCCCGGGCTCGCTTTACATCCGACTTCAAACCCTTTATCACCTTCAGGCAGGCGCTTATACCCTTATTCGTCTCACAGTGGTCTGTAAAAGCTATTCCCTTCAACCCGCAGGATATAGCCGCCTCGCACATCGAGTCCACGGAACAGACTGAGTCATGAGAGTGCTCTGTATGAATATGGCTGTCGTAATACGATGTCAACCCTCCCTTTTCAGTGGCATTGACATACACCTGGGACCGCCTCTTCCCTTGCCTAGTTCAGAACCGTTTATCTCGTACACTGTTACGCCGTTGTCACGAAGAACCTTGTTGGAGACCGTGTTGCTCTCGTATGTTACAACGACACCTGGCGCTATGGCCAATGTATTCGTTCCGTCATTCCACTGATCTCTCGACGCCGCAACGGGATCGCCTCCGCCTGTCTCTATGCTGCGAATTTTGTCGACACCAAGATTTTTCCTCATGCAATCGAAAAGATCACGTGACTCCGTTATTTTAGCCAGATTTCCATTTTCCTCATAATCCAGCTCCCAAACGCGCATTGTCTCGTGAACCCCCGGATAGATGGTAAACGCATCCCTGTCAACCATCGTAAAAACAGTGTCGAGATGCATATAAGCTCTGTGTTTCGGTATGTCGAACGCCAGAACCTTTTTGATCCCTATTTCGGAGGCCAGTTTACTGCCCACAGCCTGCACCGTGCCGGCAAGACTGCGCTGGCTTACGCCTATTGCCACGACGTTGTCGTTAAGCACCAGAAAATCCCCGCCCTCAACGGAGTTGGGGTGATGGTCGTTGTCGCTCTTACCGGCGCCGAATATAATTTTAACACCATTGAAGAGCGGATGATACTGGAAAATATATCTCGCGTAAAGAGGCTCCCTCTGCCTCGCCGGGAATCGCATGACCGAGAGGATTACCGCGTTATGAACAAAGAAATATGGGTCACGCTGGAAGTAAAGGTTGGGGAGAGGGTGGAAAAAGAAAGCGCTGTCCTCAGTGGACGAAAACGTCAGGCTTTTGACGCTGCCTATCCTCTTGAGCGCGTCCTTTTTAGTCATTCCGCCAATCAAGGTGGCTGACACTTCCTCCGGCGCCATCTCCATGAGGGTTTGCTTGAGCGTATCTGCGAGCAGTCTGTCGTGCGTCTCCAGCAGAAGCGCGTCGTCAATCAGCTGGCTGCGAAGTTCTTTATCCTTCACAATATCGGTCAAACAATCCTGGAAGTAGATAACCTCCGATCCGTTCTTCCTCAGCAGCTCCGCGAACTCGTCGTGGTTCTCCTGTGCCCGTTCGACCCACACTATTTCATCGATGAGCAGCTCGTCCTTATTGTCTATCGTTATGCACTTCAGCTCCTGGCCAGGCCTATGAAGGAACACTTTGCGCAGACTCCCAATCTCCGAACCAACGTATATCTCTTTTTTATCACTCATTCGCATAACCCTCCCCCTGTAGTATGTGCTCTAAAAACCACATTTTTCATTCTACATAAGAAGCTAAAACCCGCAAGACGTAATTCCCTGAATTTCACGCTATGGAATCGAGACCATGAATAACGCTGAGGTACACATGCGGACACAAAAAAATGCCGCATAACGTAAGTCGTGCGGCACTGCATTTTTTGCGCGAGCTCAATTACCGCGTACGTTTAGCGGTTATCCTCGCATTATATCTATGGCCCCAGCCGCCATCGTCTTGCTCGTCTCAATCACCGTAAGATTTGCCTCATAGGCGCGGCTTGCTACCATCATATCCGCCATCTCGCGAACCACGTTGACGTTCGGATACGCCACATAGCCGTCCGCGTTCGCGTCTGGATGATCGGGCTGATAAGCCATCCTGGGCGGCGTCGCGTCGGTGCCGATGTCAGCGATCCTGACTCCGGAGGCGGAATAAAATCCGAGCCACCCCTTTGACATGCGGTTATCCTGCACACCTATCGCGTCCATAAGACGCTCCTGAAAAACAGGCACTCGTCTGACGTACGGGCCTCCATCGGGAGTGCGAGTGGTGTTCACGTTCGCCAGGTTGCCGGATATCGTGTCCATCCACAGCCGATGAGCCGTGAGTCCGCTGCCGGCAATATCGATAGATCTGAATACCCTCATTATGCTCCGCCTCCTATGGCTCTCCTGTACATCGCTATCTTGCGAGTGAGAACCCTCGTCATTGCCTGATACATTATTCTGGTTTCCGCAAGGCGCGCCGTCTCAGTCTCGGGATCGACATTATTTTCATCGAGTCTGTATATCTCGTATCCGACGGATCTCTCACTCGGCGTCACCTCCGCCACGCTGGTCTTGACATTGCTGAAGTGCCTATCGCTGCCGCGTTTCAGCGGAAGCCTGCTGGGGGAGTCTATGACCTCCTTGAGTTGATCCTCAAAAGAGACCTCCTTGCGCGCGTAACGGGGTGTGTTCACGTTCGCTATGTTCTGAGACGTGGCCTCCATGCGTTTTGCGAGCCCGCCCAGATCACGTTCTATAACACCCCATGTCATATCCCCAATCATTTATAACACCTCCCGCCTAATATTTTATATCGGATGCGGCGCTCGTGATCTTGAAGAAAAAACGATTCATCATTTGTGATATGGGGTAAATATCAAGAATTTGAGGCCGTTCAGCGCTTAGTCGCTCTGTGATGATTGACCGGCGTTTCTGATCGTTCGTAAACCTCAAATGAGACCCGCAGAGTTGTTAAACCTGGTCATCTTGTCATGATTGTCGATATGGATACCGAGCTCCTCGAGGAAGAGACGGCTTATTACCTTGATATATGTTCCCTTCATTCCCAGGCTCCGGCTCTCGATGATACCGGCGCTTCCGAGTTTTCTCAGGGCGTTGACTATGACACTTCGCGTTACGCCGACTCTGTCCGCCACGCGGCTGGCCACGACCACCCCGTCTAATCCGCCGAGATCCTCTATGATGTGCTTGATCGACTCCACCTCAGAGAACGACAGAGCTCTCATTGCCATCTGCACCACCAGCCGCTCTCTGCCTCGCTCCTCTATGTTTCGGCCGCGTTCGTTCAATATCTCGAGCCCCACCACGGTGGCGAGATATTCGGCCAGTACGAGGTCCTTCGTTGTAAACAGATCGCCGAAGCGCGCCAATATGAGGGTCCCCAGCCTCTCAGCCATCCCATTTATCGGCACAAACAGAACATGTTTATCCGAGTACGTGCAGTGCTGTTCGGAGTATGCGCAGAGGCCGTTATCGGTGTGATTCAGCACGGACTCCCTGGCCATATTCAGCTTTTCGACATATTCCTCAGGCATACAGTTGCCCTCGAGAAAACCCTCCATTATGGGGCAGTCATACTCGTTTATCCAGGAGTACCCCAGTATTCTCCCCTCTCTGTTTATCAAATACACATTGGCGGACGACAAGTCCGTCAGAAGTTTGGCCAGCTTCTGATAATCAGGCGTCCTGTTATTGAGCCTGCTTTGCAGGACACGGCTTACCATTCTTGTTTTTTCCAACAGGTCGTTTAAATCATCGTTGACCTGACATTCATTCATCTCGATCGCCCCTTCCACTCCACAAGTCGGCAAAGCCCCAAGAATCGCTGATTAACACGCTCAAACAACATTTTGTCATTTGTGAATGCAACATGCGCCCGGCTTTTAATCATTGTAATCAAAGGTTATTAAATCAGTGGTTCCTTAAAGCAGATATTTTCTGGCGTCTTCATCGAGCGCCAGTGTCTCGAGCCTGCACCTTACAAAATTTTCGTCAATATCTATGCGAGGTCCGCATGTTCCTCCCTCCCCGGCGTCGAAGCTGACCTCCTCCAGGAGCTGTTCCATCATCGCGTGCAGACGCCTCGCCCCGATATTCTCCATCTGGGCGTTCATTGCGGCGGCATACTCCGCTATCGTCCGCAGCGCGCTCTCCGTGAAAACGAGCTCCGTTCCCTCAGTGCCTATCAGTGCGACATACTGCTTTATCAGGCTGTTCTCCGGTTCAGAGAGTATCCGCATCAAGTCATTCTCGGACAATGGCTCAAGCTCCACCCTTATCGGCAATCTCCCCTGCAGCTCGGGCGCCAGGTCGGAGGGTTTGTTGTGATGAAACGCGCCGGCAGCGATAAACAGCATATGATCTGTCTCGACCGAACCGTACTTTGTCTGCACAGTCGATCCCTCTATTATCGGCAGAAGGTCGCGTTGAACGCCCTCCCTGCTGACGTCTGGACCGGACTTCCCGGCGGAGGAACCCGATGCTATCTTGTCGATCTCATCTATGAAGATAATGCCCTCCTCCTGGGCTTTCTCGATGGCCTCTGTGCTGATCGCCTCCATGTCGAGCAGCTTTTCGGCCTCCTCTGCCTGAAGCAGCCTGCGCGCGTCGTCCACGCGCATCCTCTTGCGCCTGGTCTTCTTGGGCATCATGCCTCCGATAAACTCGCCGATATTAATACCCATTTCCTCCATACCGCCACCGATGAAACCCATTCCAACCTTGGGACTCTCAGCCACGTCTATATCGACCTCACGACCGTCGAGCTTTCCATCCCGCAGCATATCCCGCATCTTCTCACGAGTGTGAGATGTTCTGTCGTCGTCCTCCTCTTCGGACTCCAGCGTCTCACTCTCATGTTTTGCCTCGCCGTCATCTCCCAACACGCCGAAAATTCGCATTATGTCCGAGACGTTCGACGCGCGCGTCTTCTTCCTTCCGGGCAAAAGCGCATCCAAAAGACGCTCCTCCGCAATCTTGGCGGCGGCATCCTGAACCTCTTCAATTTTTCTTCGGCGCACCATCTGCACCGATGCCTCAAGGAGATCTCTTATCATGGATTCGACATCCCGCCCAACATAGCCCACCTCGGTGAACTTGGTCGCCTCCACCTTGACAAACGGAGCATCGACCAGCTTAGCCAGCCTTCTAGCTATCTCAGTCTTGCCGACACCGGTGGGCCCCACCATCAGAATGTTCTTAGGCGCTATCTCCTGCCTCAGTTCGTCCGGGAGAGCCCTTCTGCGAATGCGGTTGCGAAGCGCTATGGCGACGGACTTCTTCGCAGCGTCCTGTCCTATAACGTACCGATCGAGATACGCGACTACGGAGCGGGGAGTGAGGTTAGCCCCCAATTTAACGGAAATAGCCATTATCCTATCTCCTCCAGAATTATCGAATCGTTGGTGTATATGCATATGCGTGAAGCTATCTCTATACTCTTGCGCGCTATCTCCGCAGCTGAGAGCCCGGTGTTGTCCAGCATTGCGAAGGCAGCCGCCTGGGCGAAAGCGCCGCCGGAACCAATTGCGGCGACTCCGTTTTCCGGCTCCAGAATATCCCCGGCGCCGGAGAGCAAAAAAACGTCGTTTTTATCCGCGACTATCATCATCGCCTCCAGCCGACGCAGATATTTATCTGTGCGCCAATCCTTCATCAGTGCCCCGGCAGCCCGAAGCAAATTCCCCTGATGCTCGTCAAGCTGCTTTTCAAAGCGCTCCAGCAGAGTCATCGCGTCTGCGGTGCTGCCCGCAAAACCCGCGATTACATCGCCTCTGGCCTTGCCTCCTATACGCCGGACTTTACGGGCAGTCATCTTGACCACCTGAGAGCCCAGCGTAACCTGTCCGTCGCCTGCCATCGCGACACAATCGCCCCTCTTTACACAAATAATCGTTGTTCCTTCCATACTATGCATTATTCTGTCTGTCCTCCGCCGGAGCGCGGATGCGTCTCCATATAACTTTTTTTCATCTGTTCTACTGTTATTTTCAGATATCTCTGCGTAGTTGCAAGGCTCTCGTGCCCGAGCAGCTCCTGTATGACCCGCAGCGGCGCTCCTCGCTCGAGCATGTGCGTCGCGAAACTGTGCCGCAGGGTATGGGGCGTCACTCCATTAAGGCCGGCATTTTGCGCTATCGAGACAACTATTCTGTCAACTGTCCTCGCGGTCAGGCGTTTCCCGTTTATCTTTTCAGGGTAAAATATAGGCGCGTCACCGACAGTGAGGCGTCCGTTCGACTCGGCACAGATTTTCCACCGCCTGAGCATTTCCTGGGCAGTCCTCCCGAAATACACAAGCCTCTCCTTAGATCCCTTGCCAATTACCCGCATCTCTCTCTCATCTATATTTACACACTCCCACGTAAGGGAGACAAGCTCATTCACCCTCAGTCCCGAACCGTACAACAACTCAAGTATCATGGAGTCACGAAGATTCTTTTTCCTTGCGGATGCCGCATATTCGAACATTTTCAGAATATCCTCGTACGCGATAGCCCTCGGCAGAGAGTTAACGGCCTTCGGCCCTCTCAATCCAACAGAGATATCCCTGTCCAAAACGCGCGCCTTAAAGAGATATCTTGCAAATCCCCTGAGCGACGAGAGCTTTCTGGCTATGGAGTTCCTGGAAAAGCCGAAGCCCGACAGATCCCTCAAGAACCCCCGAAGACAGTCCTGATTCAACTCTTCCACAGACGTTATACCAGATGCTCCAAGATAGTCGGCAAATTGCACTAAATCCACAGCGTAATTCACGACAGTATTGTTGGAGCGCCCCATAACAGAACCAATATACAACATAAACTCGTCAAGATGGCTAAAAATATTCATTATTTTCATAAATTGTATCACTTTTTTTGAATTAGAACAAGAATTTCGAACAAACCCTCAAATGCTGTCGCTAGGCGCCGCAGAGGCATTTAAGACGCCGGACCTCTGGACTTCCCAATCTTCAAGGGCGAGGAAGGGTGGTATTGGGACTTCGTTCCATGGATATGGTTTTGACTCACTCCTGCGGGAATATTCGTTAAATGAAGTGATATGCGCGCCCCGGGGGGGCAAATCCCAGGGGCGCGCAATATTTTTTATGGCGCTTATGTTCGTCAGTCAGGCGCTATTTGGCCCTGCGCTTGATCAATATATCTCCGGCCAGGAGCATTAACGCCGCGCCAAAACCGCCAGCCGAGCATCCGCCGCCGCCTGGGTCGGGGGGATTAACGGGGTCAGCTACCGCTCATCAATTCCTGCGTACTCTTGCCTGAAGCATACTCCTGGCTGCCTTGTGATGTCCCCTGTAGGTCAAAGACGCTCTGCAACGCTGTTGTACTGCTCGTATATCCGTAAAGTCCTCCGGTATGACTTCCTGCCACTCTACCGGTTGCGAAACTGTTGGAAACATCGCCGGAAGAATTATATCCAATTAACCCTCCGATAGTGGGAGTGTTTCCATACGGACTATTAGCATCGTTTCCCTTGACGTAACCACTCGCCATCGAATTGGATATTTGCGCTCCAGATTCGTTATGTCCAGCGAGCCCTCCCACAAAAAGGCCTCCGGTTACCCTGCCGCTCGCCGCGCTGTTTTCGATGTTGGAAGAATTATTTCCAACCAGCCCGCCGACATAAGCATAAGTCGCGCCTGCCGGTTGCGTCGTGATATCGGGCGCTTGCGCGTTTACAAGCGAATTCACCGTAAAGCTCACGCTGAACGACTGGGATGTCACGTTAGTTCCGCTCACTGTCACAGTCGCGCTGTATGTTCCCGCCGCAAGGCTGTTATTCGGCACAACGGTGAAGTTATCACTGCCGCCTGCAGCTATGTTGGTAATAGAGGTTTTGGAAAGAGTGAAGCTGCCTGAATCTGTGCCTGAGAGCGCGATATTCAGGGCGCCGGTCGGCTGGTTGCCGGTGTTACTCACCGTGACGCTGTGGGAAGTCTGCGCCCAAGTCCATTACTTTTTATAAACAACCTCTCCCCCATACGTATTTCTAATGTCTATTCCCTGGTCTTTGAATATGGCCTTTACATAGAAACTATAATACTCGTAGCCTGAAGCCGTAGTGTGTACCACTTTCGCGCTCATGTAGTCGGAGCCATTATTGTGAACATAAGTGTCGCCATCAGGGCTGCTAAACCTTAACCTTCCAAAATCATATACACCGATTTTTACATTGGCATAAGCAGAATGACCGCTGTCTTGAAAATCAAATCCGCTGATTACAATGTCAGGATACCCTGCGGCTTTCCATGTGCCGTTGAACTGGCCTTCGTCCGGAAGGAAACTATCCATAATATCATCCACTGGGCCACAACCGCCCGACGATAAAACGAAAAAAAACACAAGCAATGCAAACCACAACAGCCGGCTTCTTCTCTTCATCTCAAAATCCCTCCCCAAAATTTTTTATTTCCTCTGCATGCGACGCAATCGATACGCACGGCTTATCTTATAAATGATCAGGGTTCCCCCGTCAAGCTGGGGACGACAGGACAGGGGGGCTCTCCGTTGTGACTTTTCTCTGTCGTCCTCCGGCGCCGACAGGAGAACCTGCTTTTAACGCACGGATATCAGGCGCGCCGGCCAACTATTCAGCCGGATTTGCCAGCTGCAGAGATGTGCAGATTCTGCAGCTGGCCCGTACGCTTGCCCGTTTACTTTTTCTTCATGTAGAATGTCGCGCTGTAACTGCCGCCGGCAGCGGGGCCACCGGTCCCGATGCCGCCTATTTCGAGATACGCCTCAGTGGCGCTGATCAACGTCAGCTCCATCTTTTCGAAGCCCTCGCCGAGACCGCCCGAAGTATCGCTCGCAAGGAGGACTTTATTGGTTCCGACAATGGTTGCGCTGAGATCCGTCACAAGCCCCTCAGGGTTCGAGTCGTTCCCCAAGCGCCCGGAGACGAGGCTATCCCCGTACGAACCGGCAGCAGGTACATCCCATGCCAAGTAGTATCTCGCGTCATACTTGAGTTTTGAGCCATTCACCGTTACATTTCTGATAGTGGCCTCGCCCTCCGCCATGCGAAGTTCATATGTCCCGCCGTAGCCCGATGAAGGGGGCACAGTTATGCTCCCCGTGTTCGGCTTGCCGCTGTCGAACACCCATTCCCCATCCAGGTTCTCAAAGCCGACGGGGGCAGACGGGTCGCCGCCGCCGTCACCACCAGCATCTCCTCCCCCGCCTCCACCGCAGCCGCCGGACACAAAAGCAAACGCAAGGAGAACCAGAACTACCCACAACAGCCAAATACTTCTCTTCATCTCAAAACCCTCCTAAAAATTTATGTGTGTCTTTAGCGCGTATTGCATTCAGCAGTTCGGCGCCGGGACCGCCTTCACCGTTAAGAGGCGTATGGCTGAATCATCCCTGTAAAATATTGGCGACGGTCCCCGGCGCCGAACGCTTTTTATTCTTTTAGGCCGCTATCTTTAACCATAATTACGCTTTTTGGATTTTTTGAACTTTTTGCACGTCTTCAGGCTCAAAATCTTCTCCTTCACGCTCTCTGGCAGCTCGCTGCCGCGAAACATCCACATATACCCCAACGCTCGACGCGCGCTCATACTGCGCAACACCTTCGTTATCTCACGCCATTTCCCCATAAGCAGCCTCCCCTCTGGAATCGCTGATCAGCACGCCTGTCAATCAGCGGTTCCTTCGGCATAACTCAGCCATAGCCCCATGCTCGAATCAGCGCGTGGTGCAAAACACGCGCTAACATACCCCATACGAAGCCCCACGCCGATGTAAAAAGCCATATTTATTTTTTTGCTCATTTGAATTATTCGGGAGTTGGCAAAACGAACCGACGCTGTTCGAGCGGCGGTTTGGACTAAAAAATTACCTAAGAGGGAGAGTGCTTGCTTGCTTGCTTGCTTGCTTGCTTGCTTGCTTGCTTGCTTGCTTGCTTGCGAAAATTATGTCCGGCTCGTTTTGTGAGGCATCAGTAAAAACCATTAGTTTTATCCCCAGTCAACGCGTAACTTAAGTTTTTAAAACATAATTAACATTAGCACATTTTACACCGGTCCGCAAGGGCGCGGGAGCAATGATCCACCAACTTGACGACACGTGTTACAGCATTCTCGTCAATGGAGGCTGTGAAATGACATTCTAAAGAAGCCCAGGAAATATTTTAACACATTGGAGGTTGGAAGACTTGAAAACTAAAGTCAAAAAACTTTATCCGCCTGGGTGCGGATGTTCCTTATATCCCAGCCCTAAAGTTCGGGGTTTTACGGAACGCCGGATAACAGCTGTCAAGCTGATATAATCAACCAGCGAGGCCCCAGCGCAACATCAGGGGCGCGGGAGGTTGCCCCGTCAATACCCGTAAGGGAGGGGGTGATGCGAATGCCCGAAGGACTAGACAAAAAGAACCGCCCAGTTATGACCTGGGCGGAACTCATGTGGAGAATCCTAAAAGCTATTCTGCAGTGGTAGCCGCTAAAACAGCAGGATAATGGCGTTTGGTTGAGCTACCGACTCAACCGAACGTAAACCCGGCAGGGGCCTCGCATTTTTTCCCGACGCCGGGACTTGCCCGGCGCTCCCCGCAGGTCAAGGGAAAGGCTCTAAGAGCCTCCGCACAGTAGGCAAAGGCTACGGAGCAGTGGAGATTTTTGGTGGTTCGTCTCCGTGCTGGCCCTACATTAAGCTAATTATACCACAACAGAGAGGGTAGGTAGCCATGCTGATCACGAAAGAATTTTTAGACAAGGTGGGGCGAAACTCCCCAATAGCAAGGGCGGCGATGGTGCAAGCCGGAGACAAAGGTCGAATCAGGGCTCTTATGAAATTCCTTATTTCCGTTGGCTCCTGCGAGATCACTTTAGCCGAGGCAAGGGCTTTGGGCTTGCCAATCCAAGAGAAAAAATATTGCTTCATGTCAGACAGCATAACATATGTCCTGCTTGATGGTAGCACGTTCGAGCGTTACAAACCTTTGACAAACGCCGTTGATTTGCAGGTGGCCCATATCCGCAACGGCATCATTGGCATTCGGAGAGGGGACGAAGAATCATCTGATAGCGTCAAGTGAAGGTTTCCTTGATGGCCTGAATCAGAACTCCAATATCATCAATGCTCAGGGGACAATACAAATACCGGGCTTACGCCCTGCTATTGTGCCTTTTTTATACTCCATTCACCTTTGCCGGAGTTCTGGAGCCTATAGACGGCGCAATTTGGAATCGGCAAACCTATGTGGAATTGCCTGAATCCTTTCATATCCGGCTGTGTTTCAGAATAAAACCCCATTTCCTGCCATATGAGCATTCCGAGCCAAAAACCATGTACAAAACATACCGTATCGGGTTTCAGAGTCGGCAGCAATTCAAGCCTGAACCGCTGCACTCGCGCTCCAAACTCACGGAACGTATCTGCGCTGTCGCCCATCCGTTTATCAGGATCGGCCTCGGCCCAATACGCCTCTGATAATGGACGGCGCTCGATCCCGGTCATGCCCTGAATGAGATTTGCGTCTATGACGGACATTTCGTTCAGCAACGGGTGAACGATAGGGTTAAGGCCATGTTTGCCGCAATACGGTCTTGCGGTCTGCTGAGTCCTCACAAACTCCGACACAAGCGCCTCTGGAGCCTTGAAATCAAGCAGTTCGGCGATGCCGGAAGCTTGTACCAATCCCGTGTCATTCAGAGGGATAAGGCGATTATCCATCGTTACCCCGCCAGCATTGGCGAAGCTCTCACCGTGCCTGACGAAGTAAACCCTTGTCATTAATCGCACCTCCCTCAAATTTAACCTCATGGCTTCGATGGTTTATTGCTCCACACGATGGCATTTGGCCTTCAAAAAACATTCTCTATGTTGCGTCAAAAGGGCTAATTTTCACGAAGCCGGACAGAATCAGGGACTATAAGTCTGAAAATCCCGGGACCGACAAATTGATGCCCTTGATGGCAGCCGCCGATCGGCACGGCGGCCAGGCCACGCAGCCGCGATTAAAATGAACTGTTTAGAGTTGATAATTCATCAATCACGCCTAATGAATGCCGGCCCTCGTGGATAGGCGGTTGAGGGCCAACGTGGTATAATACCTCCGAGCAAGTTATTTGATCACACCCGCAATCTTGAGTATCAGCTCAAGAAAGTGGAGGATCAAAGTCAGTAGAGGGGCAAGGTCAATCACCCAGTCGAGGGGGCCTTGCTCCTCTTTTTTGTTGCTCGGGAGGTTGTCTCCGTCTTGCGACATCGAATCACCTCCCCCAGAGGGAAGAACCCAAAAATCCCCGACACCCTACTTCTGTCGGCGGTCCGCCAAGGACATTCTATCACTATACGGCAAAATGCACAATAACAAATGAAAAAGGTTGACAACAGGAAAATAAATGATAATATACTGCTATAAATAACGAAGGGAGAGCTTGTTTATGGTATCTCTGCCAGAATTGGTGAATTGCCCGGAGTGCGGTATACAGCCGGAATTGACAAGGACGAAGAAAGACGAGACACGCGCGAGATCGTCATACCTGTATTTATACGTTTGTCCGAAATGCGGGCGTCAAGCGCGATGGGAGGCCAGCACAAAAAAAATGCAGTTAATGAATGGAACTATGGAAACTATAGAGAAAAAGAAAAGGTTGATAACAGGAAAAAAAGGAAGTAAAAGAAGTCATGACACAAGATAAACCCAAGGCGGCAAAAGCTAGTGCGACGAAGGCGAGGGCTGAAGCAGAGGCGAAGGCGAGGGCTGAAGCAGAGGCAAAGGCAAGGGCTGAAGCAGAGGCAAGGACGGCAAAGGCGAGGGCGGCAAAGGCAGAACAGAAGGCAGTGGCTAAGAAAAACGCTGCTCGGTCTTCGAGAACGTTGACTCAGGAAATCTCGAACCCTGAAAACGTGAAGGAGCTGCGTGAAGCCCTAGGGAAATTCTACACCGTTGAGGATGTCAGCGCGGCTTTGGAAGTTACAACCCGAACAGTATTTTCATACATTCGAAGTGGGCGAATCAAGGCCGTGAAAGTGGCAGGCACGTGGCGGGTAAGCGTTGAAAATCTTCGCCGCTTCATGAACGGTGAATGAGCGGACGAAGATACGAAGATTTGCCGGAACCGTTAGGCCCGGCAAAGATATACATTTCAGGTTTTTTGGGCTGTGTCATCGGGCGCTAAAACACCGCGCTGTCATCGGCGGTAAGCCCCAGAGTGCCTCGAAGATCATATAGCGCGTCATCTTCCTCTGTCGCCATGCGGAGGAAAACACGATTTTGGCTTACTATCGAGCCCCTTGCATTGCGTTCAAAATCTACACGGTAAAGCTCGCCATTCGCGTGACGCTCGTAGACGTAGTTTATCCCGCCATCGGCATCGCAGTAACGAACAGGAAACCCCAGAGCCAGAACCTGCCGCATACGCTCACAGGCTCTACTGTGATTTAATTTTCGATAAATACTCATTTTAGCTTCACTTTTCTCATCGGACAGGCCAGTAAGTTTAAGTTTGAAGCCACGTGCCACACCATAACCTACATCGTCCCAAGGAAAACCTATCGGATAAGTGAACTTCCTTGTATGCCGTATTTCTTCGGGGACACTATTACTTTCTTCGTCCGTCAATGAGCGTACCGGCAACTCTCCTTCCTGCATAATAATGGTTCCGACATCCTCATATCTGTCAACCTCAATCCCATAGCGCCTCTGTGGACGCTGTGGAAGGACTCGCTCTCTCTTTGATTTTAGAGTGCCTTTATTTTCCATTTTTGCAACTTCTGTTGCCATAATACGTACCACCTCTCTGGTCGGCTACTATCTCGCAAAATTACCCCTTGAAGAAGCAGTGTTCTCAATTCCAGTTACTGTCTATCGGTTCCCCGTCATCTGCTAATGTAGGCCAATGATTGAGCATTTCAGCGTTTTCTTCTGAAAACGCCTTTATCTCGTTTTGGATTATTTCTGCCGCTTCTGCGACGGTCAAACCGCTGAACCGTTCATTATTCTCTTTGCGGCGATCTTCTTCGCTGGCTCTGTATTCTTCATCGGTGAGCAAGCGGCCAAATACAGCCTTCTGGTGTTCGTCAACTTCTTTTGAGATTTCCCTGATCTTTGCTTCCGTGATGTCCATTTTGATAACCCCTTTCAGAATATGATATATTTTCTCGAAGTAGAGAAGGGCTTGAGGTTGCCCCGGCAGCCCTTCCCCCGCTGTGACTGCATTTAAAAGGCATCACCTTTTGTCCAATTTAACTTATCGGGTAACTTTTCCTTTCCGGGACTCATCATCATTTCGCCAAAGCTATCATCACTCATGTCTTCGATGGTCGCGTTAAGAGATTTAATCTCCGCGTTCAATTCCTCGATCTTTGCGTTTAGTGCCGCGATCTCAGAATTTACCGCAGGGTTTTCGCTCGCGTTGCTTGGTTGACCCTTTATGCTATGTCCTGCCACGAGGCCAATCGCCAGAGTTGCTAGGAGTATTGCCGCAAAAATAATCTTATTAAGCTGAACCTTGACATACTCCCCTTGCTTCAGCAAGGGGAGTATAAGATCAACAAAGGCTGCTGGCCGAAACCAGTATATCCGCCATCTCCCTTAAGAGTGGATGCCCCCACTCTTTCTATATTTATCGCGGCGTTGACATCGCAATCATGTTCAATGCCGCATTTCGGACACTCCCATTCCCGGATAGACAAAGGGAGTTCCGGCAACACATAGGAGCACGACGAACAAGTCTTGCTCGATGGGTAGAACCGGTCGATCTTGA
>JAISRE010000056.1 GCA_031273805.1 Synergistaceae bacterium
ACGAGATATCTTCCGGCAAGCGATACGCGGGGAGACACCCTGGCCCCCTTGCCCTTGCGAGGGGTTTTCAGGACCTGCACCACCATGTCCATGCCGGCTTTGACCGTCATATTGCGCACATCGTTCAGGTAAAGAAATCCATTCCGCCCGTCCCCCAGGCTCAGAAACGCGGCGTTCATTCCGGGCAGAACGCTGTCCACCCTTGCCTTGTATATTTCACCGGCGCGCTGGCGCTCCAGCATTCGTTCTATGTACAGATTATCTAGCCTGCCCCGCTCGTCAAGGATGGCAATCCGCATCTCCTCCGGATCTATGACGTTCACGACGATCTTCATCTCTCCATTTTTTGGGTGGGAGTACATATTCATGATATAAATTCCTCCGTCAAAGGAATGACCCTCATTCCATTCCGATCCCACCGTCCGACGGCGGAGCGGACTATGGAAAGGCTGCTCCACCCTGATATCAGCGAGGCAGAAACAAGGGACTTCACCATACGAGAAGGTCCGCAGAGCTCGAGGCCGGACGCTGAGAGGGAGACCTCCCTGCCTATGACGCACACGTCGAGAAATGAGTCGTTCTCCTTGAGAGTCGACTCCAGCACATCCGCAATATCCGTCGGAGAGGAACCATCGAGCGGCTCTATCACATACGAGGCTGCTGCGCAAAGTTTATTCAGGGAGACGCCGTCGGTCTCTTGGGCGTCCAAAATATCGATCCCGCCGGGCAAAAATTGCCTCCAGCGCGACATAGAATCATGTTCCCACTCGACAAACCAGAAGTCCGCAGGCTCGCGCAGACCGACGACCCCCACCGGAAGAGGGGGGCAGAGCGCCAATTTAGGGTGCGGCGAGAATCCCTGAGTGCGCTCCATCCTCAACCCCGCCCGCGCTGCGGCCCGGCTGAAAAGCATCGGCAGGTCAATGTGGGATATGAATACCGCGTAGTTCTTCTTTGAAAAATGTATCCTTATGCGAGGCATCGCTTAAAATCTCCCCGTCATCGAACCGGGCGCTCCATCGATACAGCCCCGCACCCTGTGAATTTATTCTGCCATCCGCACGCGTTGCAGCAGCCATCCCTGCAGTCGGGGGTCATCTCCAGATCAAAGGCCCTTGCCCGTTCGGATATCAGAAAATCCTTGGTGACTCCAATGTCGATCATATCCCACGGCAGAGGCTCGTCCAGCGCGCGCGCGCCCACCGCACGCTCCATATCGACACACAGATCGCGACATACACTCTCCCATATCCCCATGTCAAAGCACTCGGTCCAGCCGTCGAAACGCGCCCCCCGGCGCCACGCCTCCAGCGTGGCGAACCCAAGAGACCTGTCTCCTCGGGCGTATATCCCCTCTAGCAGAGTCTGATTCGGTTCGTGATACGACAGGGAGATTTTTTTGCTCCTGATCTTCCCCTTAACGTATCTGCCCCGCTCCCTTAAAGCATCCCTGGACGCCTGAGGCTCCCACTGAAAAGGAGTATGAGCCTTCGGCACAAAACCAGCCAGTGATACGGACACATCGCCCTTTTTTTTATGTATGCGCGCAAAATGAACGGCCCTGTTCGCAATATCGATAATTCCGTCCAGATCAGCCTCAGTCTCTGTGGGAAGGCCCATCATGAAATACAGCTTCACCCTGTCCCAGCCATATTTGAAGGCGGCGTCGAGAGCAGAATCGATGTCGCCGTCGCTGACGCCCTTGTTTATAACTGTGCGCAGTCGATCACTTCCCGCCTCGGGCGCGAAGGTAATTCCTCCGTGCCTCATCCCCTCCAGACTGGAGGCCAGCTCGACGGAGAAAGAATCCATCCTCAGGCTGGGAAGGCCGAGCTTTACACTGTGCTCCTCCAACATCGGAGATATAGAGGAGAGGAGCTCTCCCAGCCCGCTCCAGTCGCAGGTGGCCAGAGAAAGAAGCCCTATCTCGTCCCAGCCGGTGTATCTTCTGAGATCGTCTATCTGCCCGGCCACGGACCCGGCGCTGCGTTCGCGCACAGGTCTGTCGGTCATCCCCGCCTGACAGAATCTGCACCCCCTGGTACATCCCTTGAAAACCTGAACCGCCATTCTGTCGTGAATTATCTTCCCGTTTGGGACTATCATAGTGCGATGTATGAAGCTATCGTCCAAATTTTCAACTATCCTTCGAGTTGCGCGGCGCTTCGTCTCGCCGGGAACATATACTCCCTCGATGCGAGACATCGCGTCAAGACGCTCACTCCTTGGGCGCCCCTTGAGCTCGCCCATCAGCGATATCATCTCCGGAATGATCGCCTCGCCGTCCCCAAGACAGAACGCGTCGAAAAAGATCTCCAGAGGCGCCGGGGCAAGCGCTCCCCCTCCTCCTCCTATAATCAGAGGATCGTCGTCGAGACGCTCCGAGCTCAATATGGGGACTCCGCCAAGATCGAGGATCGTTAGTATGTTTGTGCTGCACAACTCGTACTGCAGCGTGACGCCGATCGCGTCAAACTCCCTCAGAGAGCGCCCGCTCTCAAGAGAGCGCAGGGATACGCCCGCGCTCCGCATAGCATCCTCCATGTCGGGCCACGGGCAATAGACCCTCTCCACGTCGGCACAATCAAGCGTCTTAATCATCGAATATAAAATCTGATATCCCAGGTAGCTCATGCCAACCTCATATACGTCCGGGAACGCAAGGCAGAAGCGAACCGGCCTTCTGCTTTCATCCGGATTATTCCAGCGCGTATAAGCGCCCCATTCGCCGCCGATATAGCGTCCGGGACGTTTGACTCCCGCCAGCAGCGGCCAAAGACCGCTTCTCATCTCATCTGTAATCATATAACCTGCAATCCATGAAACAAAAAAGTTTCACATTTATTTTTATTAAATTCATCACGCTATCTGCGAGAACTTATCTCGAACCGGGGAAACGGCGATACTCTGCACAAGCGCCAGAGCCAGCGCCGTCATCAGAAGAGAGCTTCCTCCGTAGCTGAAAAGAGGCAGAGGGAGCCCCGTAATGGGGGCAAGCCCCATGCTCATCGCTATGCTCTCCATGACCTGAAACCACAACCAGGCGGCGACTCCGATGCAGAACAGCTTGCCCCTGATGTCCTTGGTGCGGAACGCGGCGCGCGATACTCTCCAGAATAGAAACGCGAAGAGCAGCACGACTATAACTCCTCCTACAAATCCAAACTCCTCCGCGTATACGCTGAATATAAAATCCGTGTGAGGCTCCGGCAGAAAGTGCAGTCTGCCCTGCGTTCCCTGCAAAAAACCCTTGCCCCACAGGCCGCCTGAGCCAACGGCAATCCTCGACTGTATCACATTATACCCCGCGCCCTGAGGATCTATGTACGGATCCAGGAAAACCACCAGCCTGAGCTTCTGGTACGTCTTGAGAGTCTTCCAGAGAAAGGGCGCAGCGGCCAGACCTGAGATTACGAGCCCCCCCAGATACTTGCCCGGCGAACCGGCGACCGCAAGCATGGAGAATACAACAGCGACATATACGAGCGCGCTCCCCAGATCAGGCTGCAGCAATATCAATAAGACGCTTATTCCGGAAAGTGCCAGAGCGGTGAGGAGATTTTTAAGCGAATTCGGCGGGTTGCGCGAAAAAAAACGCGACATTGCCAATATCAGAACGACCTTGCCGAGCTCGGCCGGCTGAAAGCTCAAAGACCCCAGCTGAAACCAGCGCACAGCCCCTTTCGAGACCGCGCCGATCAAGGAAAGAGCTATGAGCAGCAGTATCGTCGCGCCATACATCCAGTAGCTGTAACGGATAAAATGATGATACCCTACGCGAAGAACAGACACATATACGAGCGCGCTGACAGCGCCCCATACCAATTGTTTTAACACAAAAAGCATGGTAGAAGTTCTGACTCCGATACCAGCGCTGTAAATCGACACCAAACCAAGGCCGAAAAGGCAAAGAACCACAACGAGCATAGAGCAGTCGAGACCTCTGCGAATCTCTGCCCAACTGTAACTGGATTCAAGAACCATATTATATCAAAGCGACCCTCTGGTCCTCCGCACCTTCATCACGGGGATGCTCGCAACCAGCGCGAAGTAGCCGTTGCTCTTGTCATTTTCGAGATCGAGCTCGATGTGCTCCTCGTCGATCTCCGCGTATTTCTTTATGACGTCTATTATGTCGTGCCTCATGTTCTCAATAGTCCCAGGTGAGATATCGGTACGATCATGCGCGATCGCGAGCGTAAGCCGACTCTTCGCCATATCGCCGGATTTTCCGGCTCTGCCCATTCTGCCTAAACCTAATAAGTTGGAAAAATTGGAGATAAAACTCATTATCCTCCCCCCTAAAAACCAAACATGGTTTTAATTCTGTGGAATATCCCCGCACTCTCATTGGAGTCGAGGTTCATAAACGGAACATCCTCACCAGCGACGCGCGCGGCAATGTTTTTGAACGCGCGTGAGGCCGGTGAACCGGACGACGCCGTAAGCAGGATGCCGCTGTTGGCACTCGTTATAATGGCCTCGTCGTCAGGAATCATACCTATAAGATCTATTGCGAGCACGTCCAGCACATCTGAGACACCCAACATATCCCCTCTCTTTACCATGTCCCTGCGTATCCTGTTCACTATGAGTCGAATCGGCGATTTCTCCATCGCCTCCAGAAGCCCTATTATTCTGTCCGCGTCGCGCACAGACGATACCTCCGGCGTGGCTACCACCAGAGCCTCGTCCGCGCCGGCCGCAGCGTTTTTGAAACCGGCCTCTATCCCGGCTGGGCAGTCAACCAGGATATAGTCGTAGTCCTTTCTGAGCTCGTTACATACATCTATCATCTGCTGAGGAGTTACCGCGTCCTTCGTTCTGCTCTGGGCGGTGGGCAGCATGTACAGGTTCTCCACCCTCTTGTCGCGAATGACTGCCTGATTCAACCGGCAGGCGCCCTCTATAGCGTCAATGAGCGTGTACACTATGCGGTTCTCCATGCCCATCACTACATCGAGGTTACGCAGACCAACGTCGCCGTCTATGGCGACCACCTTATTGCCCATCTCGGCAAGAGCTGCCGCGACATTGGCTGTGGTTGTGGTCTTGCCGACTCCTCCTTTGCCCGATGTCACTACAATTACCCGTGACGCCATTCATACCCCTCCTAGGGATTCAATAATTGTCCCTGATTTCATGATATCCTAAGCAAAACGCTGATTAATTCGCTCAAATGACGTTTTACTGTTTAGGAGCGCGCGTACGCCGCAAGGAGTTAAATCCTCACTAACGATAAATCGGTCTTTCCCTGGCGATCTCCTCGCCTGCCTCGTTCTTCAATGGCGGCCAGTACTCTATCAGAACACGTTCGTCCCGCACGCTGACTATCACATTTCGGGCCCACCAATTAGCTTCTCTTTCAAGCGAGCCGATCTTTCCGCCTATACGAACCTGCGGCGCCTCCATAGACCTGACGACGACTGAGGAGTTCTCGTCGCCCTCATATCCGGCGTGCGCCAGACCCTTCAGCCGCCCGATTATCGTTATATTTCCCGACGCCAGAACTTCAGCTCCACTGTTTACATGTCCCACGATAATGACGTCGCCGCGATGCTCGACACGCTGCCCCGAACGCAGAGATCTATGCAACACCAGCGAGGCGGTGTTTCTTCCGACAACCGGGCTTTCCGGCAGGGGCTCCGAGATCGACAGCCCTCCGCGCTTTAATATCTCCTGTGACGCGGCGTCATATGTGATCCATGCAACAACACAGATGCCGGACGGCCAGACAAACCCGGACAGGATGGAGGCGATAAGAGGCTCCGGCAGCGCGCGCGCCCCGAAGTCCAGAACCACCCTGGCCCCCGGCAGAATCTGCTTCCCCTTCTCCATAACGGCCCTTAACGCTTCTCCAAAGCCGGAGGCGGGAAGTTCTTCTGATATTATGCATCTTAGCACCGAATCAGCCATCCCTTTTAATTTTATCACTTTTTTCCCACCTATTTTATTTATTGTGTCCAAGAAGATAAGCGAGCATCTGCGCCACGAGTGGGCTGCCTACAGACGCCCCGGAGCCGCCGCCCTCCACAAGAACCGCAGCGACGTACTTTGGGTTGTCGGCTGGAGCATAACCAACGAACCACGCATGATCCTCTCCCTGAGAGTTTTGCGCCGTCCCTGTCTTGCCGGCTATCTCTATGCCATAGCTGCCGGCGCTTCTCCCGGTGCCGCGAGTTACCACGTCCCTTATGCCCCGTTTGATCATGTCCATGTTTGCCCTCGAGATCTTGAGCCCTCTCCACTCGGGTTTTTTATTCGCGTTAAGTCTGGGAGTAACCAGGCGCCCTCCGTTGGCAAACGCAGCGTAAACTCTGGCGAGCTGCAGCGGGGTCATCAACAAAAAACCCTGACCGATAGCGTAGTTAACCGTATCCCCCTGATACCACGACTCCTTGAAACGCGCGCGCTTCCACTCTCGCCCGGCCAGGTTTCCCCTGGATTCTCCGGGGAGGTCTATGCCGGTCCTCTCCCCTACGCCAAATTCATGGCTCCACTCTATCAGCTTATCAACGCCAAGCCGCACGCTCATCTGATAAAAAAACACATCGCACGAATCCCTCAGCGCGCCGACAATATCCTCCGTGCCGTGACCGCTCCGCCGCCAGCAGCGAAATGTCTGCGGCCCCAGTTCGAAACTTCCCGGACAGTAGACCGTCGACCTGGAATTCGCCACATTCTCCATGAGAATCCCGGCTGCCGTGACCACCTTAAAAACCGAACCCGGCGGGTATGCCCCTCCGGAGACGCGGTTCATCATCGGGCGGTCGGGGTCGTCCGTCAGCGCCGACCACTCTTTATTGGATATGCCCCAAGTCAGTGGATTCGGGTCGTAAGTCGGGGAGGAGAAGAAGACCAGGACCGAGCCGTCATTCACATCCATAACCACCATAGCGCCGCGGCGTCCGTCCATAAGGCGCGACGCCTCTCTTTGGGCCGCGAGGTCCAGCGTCAACCGAATGTCGCTGCCCTTCTGCGGATCGTTGTAGTTCACATCCCGAAGACGCCTTCCGCGCGAATCCACCTCGACAACCTGGTCGCCCACAACTCCGCGCAGGTCCTCCTCATACATCGACTCTATCCCGCTCTTGCCGACTATATCGCCGGCCTGATAATACAGGTCCCTCTGATCCTCCAGCTCATCCCTGGTTATCTCGCCGACGTAACCCATGACATGAGCCACCAGAGCCCCGCCGGGATATATCCTCCGCCATACCGGGGATGGAAAGAGGCTGGACGGGAACTCCGGGTCCATCACCAGGTCCGAAACCTGAGCGAGCGTCAGATTGATGGCCACCGATATTGCGCGGTACGGGGCCACATACTGTTTCTCGACGCTCGTCCTCAGATCCTGAGAGGTCATCGGTATGCCGTGCCGCGCAAACAACCCCGCCGCCTCGTTGAAATCCTCGTCATACCTCAGATCCATTGGGTAGGCCTTCATATCGAACGTCCTTACATTCACCGCCAGCGGCACCCCGCCTGCATCGTAAACATTGCCGCGCGGAGGCAGAAGGCGTATCATCCGCAGCCTGTTATTGGACGCGAGATTGACGTACTCGTCGGCCTTGATGAGCTGAAAATAGACCAGCCCCACAATCAGGAACGATAGCGAGAATATGAAAATATTGCGCACATAAATCAACCTATGGTCGACGTCAAAGTGATCCAGAGTCTTATACATGGGCATCGGGCCTCTTAAACGCATACATCATACAGAGCGCCGCCAACACGGGGATGCATAGCAGCTGCTGTATCAAAAACATTCTCACGGCCGCGTGGCTTGGGACCGCCCACGCCAGATAGCGGGTTATCCCCGACATGACATGGATTCCTCCCGCAAGCGCCGCGAAAAGCAACGCGCTTCTCCCTCCCGCCGGGGTTCTGTTCCACACGGCGTAAAGCAGTGTAACAGCGGACGCGTTTATCAAAGCGCTCATGCCGGGAGACGTGCCCCAGCGCAGGTCCCAGAGAACTCCGCCAAAAAACGAAAACCATATCCATAACGCTATGCGCGTCTGCCACATCGGCCCGGAGACAATCTTATACGCCACCACCATGAGAAAAAACTCCGGCACCAGCATGAAGCCCATCGCGAGCACCTGCATCAGATCCTGCAACAGCCACACCAGAGCGGAGACGATCAAAAGCTCGCCCCCGAGGACGCGCTGTCGGCGCCGGATGAGAGTATCTGCACGTTATAAAGCTGCGTCAAATGCGCCCCAGAGGCCACCCTGTGCGGCAAAAAACCGTCGCGCAACTCTCCGGCGCCCCATATCATACCAATCGGTATGCCTGGAGGCAGATAATCTCCGACAAGTGCTGTCGACACCATCATCCCTCGCTTAAACTCCTTGTCCGGAGGCATAAACATCAGCCACACGTTGCCCATATCGTCGCCGTTTATGACGCCCAGGTCCCACGTATCGTTAACTACTGCCGCCAGGAGGAACGTCGACGATGTAACCAGCTCAACCCACGAAAAATCCTCTCCGACCCTGGCGACCCGGCCTATCATAAAACCGTCCGACAGAACAGGCGCCCCGACAACCACGCCGTGGCTGGATCCTCTGTTCACCCGGACCTCCTTCCACCACGCGTCAGGATAACGCAGCGTAACTCGCGCGCCCACCAGCCCTACGGTCGAGACCGGCGGCGCCATCCCGGTCTGCTGCAGCGCGGTTCGAAGTTCCAGATTCTCCAGCTCGAGCTCCCTGTTGCGCTGCTGCAGGCTGCGCCTCTCCATAACCCAGTTGCCGGCGGCCTGAACAAGCGTTCTCAGCTCAAAGGCGGGCATCTCCGGATACGATAGAGCTATGCCCACGTCATCGATCATTATCTTGGACACGCCGGGAAATGAGTGAGTGAACCACAGAAACATCAATCCACAAAATATGGCGAGCAGTGAGTTTACAAGAATTGGATTAAGTTTGCTCACCATTGGGTGAGTGTCCTCTATATCGGCTTATACCGCCGTATGGTCGACAGTCACCGCTATCTTGTCCCCACGATCCACCGTCTCGAGCAGTTTGCCGAGACCTAAAGCGACAGAATAGAGGGGCGACTCCGCCATGTGGACCGGGACGTTTATCACGTCGGAAAAGCGCATACTCAGCCCTCTCAGCTGAGAACTGCCCCCGGTCAGTACCATTCCCTGGTCCACTATATCCTTGACCAGCTCCGGCGGCGTCTGCTCAACCGCGTAACGGATCATGTCCTCTATGCGGCAGATTATGGGCTCTATCGCGTCCCTGACCTCATTGGAGGTGACTATCACCACTTTCGGCAGACCGTCCATGAGGTCACGCCCTTTGACCTCCATCTCGAGCTCGGAGTCGAGAGCCATCACAGAGCCTATGGCGATCTTCACCTCTTCGGCGGTGCTCTCCCCGATCGAAAGCGTGTAATTCTGCCTCATCATGGAGACTATTGCGTTGTCTATATCGTCCCCCGCCGCCCTGAGAGAGTTGCTGATGACCACGCCGCCGAGCGAGAGCACAGCGACCTCGCTCGTGCCCCCTCCGATATCCACCACCATATTCCCGCGCGGCTCGTTTATCGGAAGACCGGTGCCAAGCGCTGCGGCGAGCGGCTCTTCAACCACAAAAGCCTCGCGCGCGCCCGCTCCCAGAGTGGCGTCGACAACCGCCCTCTTTTCGACCTCAGTGACACATGCCGGAACGCATATCGCGACGCGCGGATGAGCCATCATCCGCCTGCCCTGATTTGCCGCCGACATGTAATAACCAACCATCTTCTCTGTCATATCGAAATCGGCGATGACCCCATGCTGCAACGGACGTATTGTCTCAATTCCCTGAGGAGTCTTGCCTATCATCTTCTTCGCCGGGCGCCCAAACGCTATGATATCCTTTTTGCCCTTGGTACCCACCTTGCGCACAGCAAGCACCGACGGCTCATCTATGGTGACGCCGCGCCCCTTCACGTAAACGACAGTGTTGGCGCTGCCCAGATCTATTCCAATATCCCGACTGAAAAGACCGGTTAAAAATTTAAACATTTATTTAGCCCCTCTTTCCACTACACAAACGCTGACCTGTTCATTCAGTACAGTCAACCAAATACGGTTTATTCGCCGTACTCTGTAATAGTACCACAAATTCAGCAATGTCCGCGAGATATTTTAAAACTCCGATCCCACAAGAATCGGCGCTGCTTATTTTCCAACGCAGTAGTTTTTGAATATTTCGTCCAAAAGCTCCTCTGTTGCGTCGAGTCCGAGAGGGGACGCTATATGCTCCGACGCTTCAGCCAGGAGAGAGCCCGCCGCGTCCATGCTGCGAAATGATACCAGGGCGGACTCCGCTTCGGCAATGCAGGCATCCGCCTCGATCAGCGCGCTTATCATCCGCTCACTGGCAAACACGCCCTCAGAGAGTGACGCGTCCCCAACCACAATGTCGAAGATAGCGTCCTTTATCATGCCGACGCCTTCTCCGGTTAGGGCCGAAACCCTCAAAACGGTCTCGAATGAGCCCAGAAGAGCTAGGTCTTCGTCTGAGATCGCGCCGGGGAGATCGCTCTTATTTGCCACCAGCAGCGCCCGCTTGTTTCGAAGCGCGGAGGCAGTCTCAAAATCCGCGTCGGTCAATGGCGCTGACGAATCCACTACAAGAGCGCAGATATCCGCGCCAGCTATTGCCGCCTGAGATCGCTCGATCCCCATGCTCTCTATAACGCCCGCACTCCCGGATGAGTCCCCGGGGTATCTCATGCCTGCCGTGTCTATCAGCTTTATGAATATGCCTCTGTGGATAATGGAGACATCCAAAGTATCTCTCGTGGTCCCTGGTATATCGGTGACTATCGCGCGATCCTCCCCCGACAGGGAGTTCAGCAATGAGGACTTACCGACATTGGGCCTGCCGACTATGGCGACACCGGCTCCGTTTTTGAGGACGAGACCTATGCGGCATCGTTCGAGCAGAGCACTCACATGACGCCTTATGACGGAGAGCTTCGCTGCGGAGTCGTCCCACTCGGAGTCCTCCACCTCCTCGGGATAATCCATGCGGACCTCCATCCCAGCGAGCGCCGAATTTATCTCCCGTGACAAATTTCTGAGAGCGTCTGAGAGCTCTCCCTGAAGAGACCTCGCGGACGAGTCGAGCTCCGCGTCACTCCGCGACCTTATCACGCCAAGCACAGCCTCGGCCTGAGTCAGGTCTATGCGCCCACTCAAAAACGCCCTCTTCGTGAACTCGCCCGGCATGGCCATTCTTGCCCCAGATCGCAGAAATATATCCATGCACGCCTGCGCGGCGGCGACTCCTCCATGACACTGGACCTCAACGGACTCCTCTCCCGTATAGCTCGCGCCGCGCGTGAAGCGCACAGCTAGAACCTGGTCTATTATCCGTTCCTCACGGCTCGAAAGACCGCTCGCGTCAACTATATTGCCCAGAGCCATACGACGCGCCGGCTCCCGCGACAACGGTCTGGCGCCGCGAAAGCATTTATCTGCAAGCTCGACCGAGCCGGGACCTGAGAGCCTCACTATCGCTATCGCGGCATCCCCCCACGCGGTGGCGACGGCTGCTATCACATCGTTCGAAAAGAGCATATCTTAAAAAACCGATTGAATCAGCCGCACGCCGCTGGACGCGAGGCGGTCTTCATACTGAGCCCTTTCCCCGGATACCGGAGAGGTGCAGTCGCGAAGAAGATATATTGTTTGCTCCTGCTCCGCGCAAGCTCCGTGGAGGCGCCTCCTGTTCAGATATGACGTTATCGACGCGTCGACACAGTGGCTCAGAGCCTCCCCGGAAAACGTTATGCTCTCGCACCCTGCCAGATACCCAAAGAGGTTTTCGTTAAAAGCGGTATCGCCCCACGAGTCGTCCACCCCTTCAAACACAGAAAACTGCTCGGTGTACGGGTTCTCGCCCTTGAAAAAAAACCTGACCGCCCTGCCGGATACATCTCGCCACGATCTCAGTGCGTCACGCACGCTGTCCGCTATCTGATGCCCCCACGTGGACACTATGCAGTGTTCCGGCCATATCATCAGAGAGCCTATGTTCTTCCGGGCGAAAACGCGGAATAGTCTGTCCGCGTAGAACTCGTTCTCGTGTGAAACAGCCCTCCATTTACCGGCGGCATATTCATCAGGCGTGATAGCGGTAAAGGGTTCTGGATGAGCGCCATTTTCGTCCTGCCAGAACCTCGGATGAAATATCGCCGACACGTCATGCGAGTCCAGAGACACCATGACATCGGTGTAAGCACTGGCGTGCCGCTCTATGTGCCGAGCCAGGCGGAGCATGTCCGCTGCGGCCCCGTCAACATACAGAGAACCCCTCTGATCGCAAAAATCATTCTGCGGATCGATTATAAATAGCGCGTTCCTCTTCACATTGTTCATGGTCTTGCCTCCACGTCAGCTGGATTCCTTATCTCACTTATTTTACATGAGTTATTGTACATATGTACAATAAAAAACCTGTCGTCATGCACAATGGCATTCACGGGACAGTATCGTATCATTGATGACAGTTAAGGGAAACGCTGACTCAATCGCAAAAACGCAACCTTGCGACGAATACATCTCGCGGGATGCTTGAGTCCATAGATAGACTCGGTGCGTGACTCAGTCGGGTCTAAAATTAACAAGGCTGTGCAGGGCCGTATAAAAAAAATTATATAACCCACAGGCAAAGCAACGGCTCATCTCACTCCTTCCAACAAAATAGCAATGCAACAACCCCCGATCCGTCTGCGCGTGACGGACCGGGGGTTGTTGCATTATCTGGATTATCGCGACTCCGTGGCTGCTTTGACCGCGCCCGGATAATCTATCTTGCCGACTCCGATTCGGGGGATTGACTCGGTCGATATTATTTTTTTAGGCAGAGCGAGCTCAGGCAGACCCTTGCTTGTGAGCGCGGCTCGAAGCTCCTCTCTGTCCGGCGACGCGCGCTCGGTCAGAAGAACGATTATCTCCCCTCTGCCCTCGTCCGGAATGCTCACCACCGCGTGCGTATCATCGGGCCAGACCTCCTGCACCGCCTCCTCTACCTGAGCCAGAGAGACCATCTCTCCGCCTATCTTCGCAAAACGCCTGGCCCTGCCTCGGATTGTGATGAAGCCCTCGTCGTCTATGGATACGATATCGCCGGTATCGTATCCGTCCTCCGGCGGAGGCAGTATCGAGCCGTCAGCCTGTATGTAGCCCTTCATGACATTCGGGCCCTTTATGAGCAGACGCCCTCCGCTCTCCACACCCTCAACCGGCCTCAGACTGGTTCTGACGCATGGGAGCGGCAGACCTATGGAGCCTGGCACATTGCGGCCAAGCCTGTTCACTCCAACGACAGGGGAGCACTCGGTCACACCGTAACCCTCCATCACCTGTATGCCGAACTTCCGCAGCCACAAATTCGACGTGCCCTCCCTCAATTTGTCGCCTCCGCAGATCACGTAACGGGCCTCGAAGAAATCAAAGGGATCCGCGTTTTTCGCGTATCCGGCGAGAAACGCGTTAGTGCCCAGAATGATCGTTCCCCTGACCTCGTACGAGTACTGGGGGATTTTTTTATAGTGAAGCGGGGTCGGGTAGAACGCTATGGGCATCCCGGAGGAGAGCGGCATAATCGTGCCGGTGCACAGACCGAAGGAGTGAAACATGGGCATCAGGTCCACCAACACGTCCGTGCTGTAGAAGTCGAGAGTCGTGCGCACCTGAGCCGTGTTCGCCTGAATATTGAGGTGAGAGAGCGCGACCGGCTTCGGCGTTCCCTCGGAACCGGAGGTAAAAAGCACCACCGCCGTGCGTTCCGCGTACTTCAGAGCGTCATGGGTCGCGCCGGCGAAATGCGCGCGCAGTGCAATCGCGAGTTTTTGCGCAATCGACAGACCAGACACGAAGTCCTCCAGGTACCTTATGATTATTCCATCAGCTGACAGAGAGTCCACTAAAGCCTGAAATTTCCCCTCATTCACGAACTTTCTCGACGTGATTATCTGCCCCACTGCGGCAGTGCCGCACGCGGACTTCAGAGAACGCGCGCCCATAGAGTAGTTGATCATGGCCGGCTCCCTGTTCGCGTGCTGAGCGCCTATAATTGCGGCGAGCGTTATCAGCGTGTTCGGAAGCATAATACCTATTCGTTCGTCCGGTTTCGTTAAACCCTCAACTATTTTCTGAAGCAGAAAAATTCTGGTTATGAAGCCGTTCCAGTCTATCTTCGAACCATCCGGCTCTATAGCCATCACGTATTTGCCGCCCCACAGGCGCCTCTGCTCCAGCAGTGTGTCATATATGGGCTTCTTATCCCATATACCGAGCATCATGGTATCGGCCAACATCCCTTCAACCCTGCGGCGAACCGTATACCGGCTGTCAGCCGAGTTACCGCCGCCGCCAGAGACGCGCTCGGCGTCGCCGGACAGGAGCGTCACCTTCGGGGCCGTCACCCTCACAAGACGCCCGCCCATTCTGGAGAACGGCGTAAACTGCGTATTGCACGCGCGAGCCGGAACCACCCAGGCGCCGCTCCTCTCCACAGCTTCGATCACAGTGTCGGAGAGCTTCATCATTATCCCGCTGGTCGTCGGCTCCGGCTCGGGGAAGAGAACCAGAAAACTGGACTTCTTCCACAGATGATCGATATGCTTCAATGCCATGGGATCCGACTGATCGATGACGACATAGTCAAAACAATTTTTGAAAAAACGAAACCACTTCATGCGGGCAAGGGATGGAGATATCGCCACAAGCGGCTTGCCCGGCGCAAACAGGCCGAAAAGCACCGGATCGATGTATGATGCGTGATGCGGCGCCAATATCACTCGTTCGCCGGTCTCAAGAGCGCCCTCGAGCGTCTCCAGCTTAATCGCCGGACGGTACAACACCTTCAAGAATGTTTTCACCATATATCTCCACATGCCTACCACCTCATCTAAATTTAATTGTACATTAAAAACAGCAAGCGCGCACAGCGTCAGGAGTATATTCTGCGGCGCTTGACATTTCAATTTCAATGGATTGCGTAATTTGTGATATTGAACTTGCCTGCCGATACTGTTTATAATTGCCAGGGGAAAAGCTGATTTACTTCGGCTGCAATTAGCGCATTCGCAAACGACAAAATGTTGTTTTAGTGATTTAATCAGCGATCCCATAGTATCAAAAAAAATACAAATCAGAGGTGTGAATTATGGCAGAGTGCACGGACAGATTCAAAAAAGTTGTGATAGCTCTTGGGGGAAACGCGCTTCAGGAGGCTGGGACTCCTCCGACGGCCGAAGCTCAGCTCGACGTGGTGAGGAGAACCTGCGAGCACCTTGCGGATCTATCGTGCAAGGGCTACGAGATGGCGATAGTCCACGGAAACGGTCCGCAGATAGGCAGAATAGTGCTGGGACAGGAGATCGCGGCCAAGCAGGACCCCGAACTGCCGGCCATGCCGTTTGACGTGTCGGGCGCAATGAGTCAGGGATATATAGGCTATCAGATTCAACAGAGCCTTCGGGACGCGCTGCGCAACAGAAACCGCAACGTCCCCGTCGTAACTATCCTCTCTCAGGTCATAGTCTCCGAGGACGACAAGGCATTCTTAAACCCGACCAAGCCGATAGGGCCGTTCTACACAGAGGAGGAGGCCCGCAGACTGACTGAGGAGAAGGGTTACGTGATGAAGGAGGACGCCGGCAGAGGTTGGCGCCGCGTTGTAGCCTCCCCCACGCCAAAGAGGATAGCGGAGATAGATTCGGTAAAGCGCCTCTGGGACACGACAATTGTCATAATTGCGGGAGGCGGCGGAATCCCGGTCATAGAGAACATGGACGGCTCGCTCACCGGTGTGGCTGCCGTTATAGACAAGGACCTCGCGGCGGAATGTCTGGCGGAGGATATGGAAACAGATTACCTGCTTATATTAACCGAGGTGGACAAAGTCTCCATAAACTTCAAAAAGCCCAATCAACAGGATCTCGCGCATATAACCGTGGCTCAGGCGATAAAATATATGGACGAGGGACACTTCGCGCCCGGCAGCATGCTGCCCAAGGTGATGGCCGCGATAAAGTTCGCCCGCAGATTCCCCGGCAAGAAGGCCATAATCACCTCGCTCGCCAAGGCAGTGGGCGCGCTGGAGGGCAAAGAGGGAACTGTCATCACGATGGCGTAATACTCACCGTCGTCCTCCGGCCATGCGGTCCGTGACCGGAGGACCCGCTTTTGACGTCACGGAGGGGAAAGTCCGAATGGCGGCCCGGTTTGTGGCCTGTGTCATCGTCTGCTCCTGTCGAACGTCTCGCCCATAGCCCTTGGAGGGTTGTTGCGCTTTGAAAAGAACACCAGGAGCAGGAGGGTGAGCGCGTAGGGGAGCGTGAGCAGAAGGTCGGAGTAGCTGCCTGGCATCCCCAGATAAAGACAGAGCTGATAGCCGGCGGACCTGGCGAGCCCGAAGAACATGCATACGCAGGCCGTAGGCGGAATTTTCCAGTTGCCGAAGATCATGGCGGCGATGGAGAGGTAGCCGTACCCCACGTATATGTTAGGAGAATAGGTCGCGGAGATGGAATAAGCCAGAAAGACGCCGCCGAGCCCGGAGAGAGCCCCGCAGATCAGGACGGCGATAGTCCTTGTTCTGTTCACGTCGCCCCCCGCTGCGTCGAGGCTGTGCGGGTTTTCGCCGCAGGCCCGCAGGCGCAGGCCGTAGCGGGTTTTATAGAGGACGTAGCACGAGATAAGAGCTGCGGCGATTATGACTATCTCAAAGGGGTACATGCTCTTGAACAGCCCGCCGACCAGAGGGATCTCGGACAGACCCGGCACGGTGAAGCGGACTGACGGGCCTATTTGAAACTTATTCGACTCGTTGCCGGTGATCGCTCTGTTTATCACGCTGGTCAGGAAGGGCGAGAGCGCCATTGCCAGCGTGTTGACGACCATTCCGCTTATCACCTGCTGCGCGCGGAACTTCACGCAGAGCAGGGCGTGTATCGATGAGAACGCCGCCCCGCCCGCCATCGCAGCCGCCATAGCAATGAATATCAAGAGCGGGGACTCCGTTCCCAGATAGATGCCGGATATCACAGCGGCAGCGGCGCCGACGAACGCGCCGAATCCCTGGAGCCCCTCGATGGCGAGCATGACAACGCCCGCGCGTTCGGAGTAGATTCCGCCGATCGCCATGATCAAAAGCGGCATGGCAAACGACAGGCCATCCGTCATTATCGCATCCATCATCCGCCGCCCCCCTCGTCCGAACCGCCTCTTCCCGCCAGTTTCTCCAGCATTCTGGCGGCATGAAAGCGAACACATGCGCCGCACGCGCTGAAGAGCAGCATGACGCTCGTTATCACGGAGGCGACCTCTTGAGGCGCGCCCAGGGTCGAACTCATATAGACGCTCCCCTTCTGAAAGATCGTGACCAGTATGGACGAGAATATCGAGCCGACTGGGTTCAGGTTGCCGAGCAGCGCGACGGCGATCGCGTCAAACCCAAGACTGGCCAAGGTTTTAGGCATTATATTGTTGTAGTATCCAAGATAGTAGGTCACTCCGGCCAAACCCGCCAGCGCGCCCGAGACCGACATCGCGAATACCGTGACCCGCCCAACGCTAATGCCAGCATACCTCGCCGCGTCGCGGTTCAGCCCGACCGCCTTCAGCTCGAAGCCGACGGTCGTCCTGTCCAGGACGAACTTCATGATTGCAGCGGCAGCCAGCGCAATCAGTATCCCAATCGGAAACGTCAGTCGAAGCCCGCCGACGTCGATCCCCGTTACGGTCAGCCGGGCTGCCCGGCTGCATACCCTCGACGAGCGAGTTATGGCGTCGCTGTAATGAGTGTTGATGAGAAATCCGGTCACATAGCTCGTTATGTAGTTGAACATGATGGTCGAGACCACCTCGTGTATGTTGAAGCGATACTTGAGAAAGCCCACTGCAGCCCCCATCGTGGCCCCGACGGAGAGCCCCAGCAGCACGACGAGCGGCCTCGCGAGCGCCGGCGCCATGTCAGCGTATCCCGCCAGAATCGTCGCGACATAGCCCGCCGCCAGCATCTGTCCGGCAACCCCTATGTTGAACATCCCGGCCCTCAATGCGGCGGCCACGCTCAGCGCGGCCAGCAGCATCGGCGCCAGGATCCCGAGAAAGGATAGAAAATCAGTGAGCGCGCTCTGGCCGCCGGCGTAGGATGGTTTGACCATAAAGCCGCTGCCCCTCAGGAACGCCGCCATTGCCACGAGGGGGTTTTCTCCGAGTGCGAGCAACAGCAGGGAGGCCGCGACCATCGAGAGCGCCACCGAAAAGAGTGGAATGGCGATGTGACTCGTTTTATCTCCGCTCATGACCTCCAGGAACCGCGTCCAAGCGGTTGAGGCCCCGGGCAGTCCGCCGCGCCGCGCGCTGCCGCTCATACCCGAACTCCCATCATATACTCCCCCACCTCGTCAGCCGTGAGGCGGTTCGCCGGCGATATCTTGACCATGCGACCGCTGAAGACGATCCCCACGGTGTCGGCCAGGTTCATCACCTCGTCCAGGTCCAGGGAGACGAGCAGAACCGCTCTGCCCCTGTCCCTCTCCTCGATGATTCTGGCATGGATGCTCCGAATGGCGCCGATATCGAGGCCTCGCGTGGGCTGGACGAAGATTATGAGCGCGGAGTCCCTGGAGAGTTCCCTCGCTATGATCGCCTTCTGCTGATTGCCTCCGCTCATGGAGCGCGTGATCATGCCGGCCCCGTCGGCGCCTCGGATGTCGTAACGCTCAATCAGATCATCGGCAAATTCTCTGATCCTCCCTGGCCGCAGCACGCCGCTCTTTGAGAGGGGCGGCCTGTAATAGCTCTTGATCGCCAGGTTTTCGGCCAGGGTGAAGTCAAGGATGACGCCGTACCTCTGCCTGTCCTCAGGGATATACGAGATCCCGGCCTCGATCCTCCGGCGTATGCCGCAGTCGGTTATGTCCAGCCCCATCAGCCGAATCCTTCCTGCCTGCGGTCTCGCAAGCCCGGCTATGGCGTCCGCGATCTCAACCTGCCCGCTGCCGGATACGCCGACAATGGCGAAGATCTCACCCCGCCTCACGGAAAATGAGACCCCCTTTACAACCTCCAGCCCGTCCTGATCGCGGACCGTCAGATCCTGAACCTCCAACACGGTATCGCCGAACCCGGCGGACGGGCGCTTTCCGGCGGGGGGGAGTTCCCGCCCGACCATCAGCTCGGCCAGCTCCTGGGGGGACGTATCCGCGACAGCGAGCGTCCCGACGAGCCTGCCCCTTCGGAGGACTGCGCAACGGTCAGCCACCCGCATTATCTCCTCCAGCTTGTGCGTTATGAGGATGATGGTGTGTCCCTTCTCCCGCAGGCCGCGAATTATATCCAGCAGAAACTCTATCTCCCTCGGCGCCAAAACAGCGGTTGGCTCGTCGAAAATGAGGATCTCCGCGTTTCGGCATAGCATCTTCAGTATCTCCACCCTCTGCTGGACGGAGACTCCGGCCTGCGCAATCGGCAGGGATGGATCGACCTCTAGGCCGTAGGCGCGCGACAGCTCGGCGATCCGCGCCTCTGCCGTTTTGATGTCGACGCAGGGAAATATGCCGAACACCCTTTTTATGGGCTCGCTCCCGAGAATAATGTTCTCTGCGACAGTGTAATTCGGCACGAGATTGAAGTGCTGGTGGACCATGCCTATGTTGAGGGAGACGGCGTCGTTGGATGAGGAGAGGACTGCCGGGCGTCCCCTGACCAGAATATCCCCTGAATCCGGCTCATACTTCCCGAAGAGGATGCTCATAAGGGTCGACTTGCCCGCGCCATTCTCGCCCAAGACGGCAAATATCTCGCCCCTGCGGATGCCGATGGAGATATCGTCGTTGGCGGCGACTCCCCCGAACCTCTTGGTTATGTGCCTCATCTCAACGATATAATCGTTTTCCACTCTCTCTTGTCTCAATGTCCGGCAATCCCAGTGAATCTCGACACTATTCTCCCGCCTACAGCCCAGGGAAATCGGTCGGAGTATGGCCGTTGAAGTTCGAGGCCGGCACGATCTTCCCCGATTTCAGGAGAGCATAGACCTCGTTGAGCTTTTCAATGGAGTCATCGGACAGATTGTTCCTGCCGGCAGTGCTGACGTATCCAATGGAGTCCGTGTCAGCGCCGAGGACGTCGTTTTTGCCGGAGAACGCGCCGTCCTCGATTGCCTGAAGCTGGCGGGCGACGTTTGTATGCATGACCTTGAGCGCCGACGTCAGCATGATGTTAGCAGAGCCCTTCGCGCCGTCGTCGTACTGGTCCACGTCGCATCCGATCAGGCAGACGCCGTTCGCCTCCTTGGCGGCGGCAAACACTCCGTTGCCGGACGCTCCGGCGGCCACGAAGAGCACATCCACGCCCTGACCGATCAACGCAGTGCCCACGACCTTGCCCGTCGCCTCGTCGGCAAAGTCGCCGACGTAGTTCCCGCCAACCCTGGCCCCGGTGACATCTGTGCCGGCGTATGACGGCAGTTCGACGCAGACGGCGTCCGTGCCGAAATTCTTATTGGAGTAGTTTACTCCGGACATGAAGCCGTACTGATAGTTTACGTTCGGCGGATAAGGCATACCGTTGGCCACAGCCACCTTCTTCGTCCTGGATTCGAGGGCCGCCGCAACCCCCGCCAGGAAACCGCTCTCCTCCTCGTGGAACACCATGGAGTATACGTTCGGCAGCTTGACCTCGGCGCCATCAGCGTCAACCGGGGAGGCGTCCACCAGGATAAACTTACTGTCCGGGTTATCCTGAGCGAGGACGCCGATTGGCGCGAACTGAAAACCGGGCAGCACAAGAACGTCGTAATCCGCCACCACGTCCGCAACGGCCTGCAGCACCTTGCTAACGTCCGGCTCCTTCACGTCGTTCACCGACGCGTCCGGATGAGTTCTCACAAATTCGAGAATGCCGTTGTAACAGTCCTGCCCAAACGAGCCGTCGTCCACCCCCGAGGTGGTAACGATCCCAACCCTGAGCCTCGAACCCGCCGCTGTAGTATCGCCAGTATCGCTCACCGAAAGCCGCACTGCCGCCGCTCCCAGCGCCAGAAGCAGAAGCAGTGCTATCAACAGAAATTTCCGCGTGCGGTTCATCATAATCTGCACTCCTCTCAAAGATTGCCAGGTAAGTTTGGTAATAATTGACGATATATTTTATCACAAAGCATGACTCCCCTGACGCGGCGGCCTTTCAGGCGTTGTCAATCATATCATAATCAGCTATGACTATAGTAATGACCTTGCTTATGGGGCAGCGCCCAGGATCTTAAACCTGTGGCGCCAGGTTGAATTTATCGCGCCCGGCAGGTTGACGGCGAGCGTTTGGAACGCCTGATGGCGTTCGCCCTGGAGGAAAAGTGGTCATGGTGGTCACGATGGTGATTTTTGTGGTGTTTTACAACATTTCGGATGGAGTCAGGAACATCGACCCGGATCTAGCCGACATGATGAAGGTCTTTCGCGCTAAACCCGCCCAATGGCTGAAATGGGTCATCATTCCATCGCTCGCAACTTGGATCATAAATAGTCTGAGAATCTCCATCGGTAATGCTATTATAGGCGCGGTCATCTCCGAGATGATCGGGTCCAGCAGAGGAATTGGGTATTACATCACTTACTCGTCCGGAGTGCTCGACACCACAGGATCGTTTGCCGGGCTTTTCATCGTGATAACAGTCGCCCTTCTGCTGGGTAGAATTGTGAGCGCCGTCGAGAGGGCGGTAGTAAGACGATAGAGCTGATAAGGAGAGAATATCCATGAGATACCGCGCGAAATATCACACAAGAAATTACATAAAAGGGGGATCTGTCCAATGAAATCCCCTCTGTCCGTCACTCCCGAAAAAACGAGCGGACAAAAGAGGGGCGAAAGGGTTCCGGAACCGCTCCCCGAGATGTCCTGCGCCCACTGTTCCGCCGCCAACTGTATAAAACTCACGAAAACTTTTCCCGACTTCTGCGTGACCGTCAAAGCGGACGAAGCAGTGAAGAAACGCTGCACTCAGCGATATCTCAAGAGCTCCAAAGACAGGAAGATCGCCCTGGCGGCGGCTGATATCGCCGGGAACTATTACGGCATCACGACGCGAGTGGAGGAGATCCTGCTCTTCGTGAAAAAAATGGGCTACGAAAGGGTGGGCGTGGCCTCCTGCGTGGCGCTTCTCGGCGCGTGCAATCAATTTGCCAGGATTGCGCATGCAAAGGGAGTGCACGTTTACGGAGTGGCTTGCAAGGTTGGCGCCGTGGACAAGAACGAGATAGGGGCGGGCAAACGCCAGGAGCCCGAACCGGGCGCTCACGAGTCCATGTGCAACCCCATTCTTCAGGCTGAGCTGTTGAACGAAGCGCAGACGGACTTCAACATCATCATGGGGTTGTGTGTAGGACACGATACCCTATTCATCGAGCACTCGCGGGCGCCGGTGACGTATCTGATCGTGAAGGACAGGGTGCTCTGCAACAACCCGGCGGCAGCTCTCTATGAAACGAGCGGCTTCTACAAGAGGCTTCTGACGCCCGACCTGCCCGCACCCAACGGGACAAATTCGAGGTAAAGGATGGACGACAGAGACGGGAAATGAGGCGGCGCGTGTGGCAAACTTCGGCTCACCCGGTGAAATCCTCATCTTCGAAGGAAGCGCTGTGCGCATATTTCCCGTGTGTCCTCCGGCTTGATCGGAGGACACACGGGTGTGTGTGAATCCTGAGCTGTTTAGTGTGGGTCCCCCGGTCAAGACGGGGGACGACAGTGTGGAGTAACCTAAATTCCCTGCTCTTTTAAGCACATACAGATAAATTTAGATTTATCAACGATCTATGAGTGGCAGAGGCAATGTCTGCGCCGCATCATGAGGCCTTCAACTGAAACTTCGCCAGAAGCATATTCAGATCCTCCGCTTGGGCCAAAAGCTGCCGGCTCACAGCGGAGCTTTTTTCCGCAATCCCTGCCGTCTCTTGACTGGTATCGCCGATCTTCTCCACGGTACTCTTCATTCCATCCATCGCCTGTATCTGGGATTTCGATGATAGACTGATGGCGTTTACTTCCTTCACGATCCCGGTAACATGGGACAGTACACCCTTTAAAGTTTCGGAAGCAACCTCCACGATTACATTCCCCTCTTGAATATCCGCCAAGGACTGGTGAATGAGTTCTTTAGTGTTGTTCGCGGCTTCCGCACACTGAGAGGCGAGCTTTCCGATCTCTCCCGCTACAACTGCAAATCCCCTGCCTGCCTCGCCCGCTCTGGCCGCCTCTATGGATGCGTTCAATGCCAGCAGATTCGTCTGAGATGCAATCTGTTCTATGCTTTTGATAACATTTTCAATCTGCTGGGAGGTGGCGCTAATCTTTCCCATAGCATCCACGACGCGTTCCATTTGCTCCCGGCTATTTCTCGCTTCGTCGCCTACCAGCGCCACATCGTTGCTGACTGCGAGCGCTGCTTGCGCATCGGAGGTAACCTTATCCGTTACTTCCTCCACTGCATGGATCAAAGCGACCACATCGGCATTCTGCTTCGTGGCGCCCCCTGCAAGGCTCTGTGCCCCGCTCGCAACATTCTCTGCGCCGTTTTTTACCTGTTCCCCAGATTCGCGTATGTGCTCCAACGTCTCATTGATCAGCTTGGAAAAATTCTCAAAGGAAACTTTGATGCCCATGAAATCTCCGATATAATCCTCTTTTATCACAATGTTCATATCCCCGCCGGACATGCGCTCTAATACGTCGGAAATCTCAGTAATGTAAGCCCTGTATTGATGCGCCAGGAGGTCAATGGCCTTGCATATGCTCCCGGCTTCATCATTCGTCATACTTTCAGAGCTCACCTCTACCGACAGATCCCCCTTCGCTATGGTGCGGGTTAGCTCGTCCGCATATTGGAGCGCATTCGACAGCATGGTCGTGATCTTACCGGCCAGAATAATAATAACGGCAAGGACGCCTCCAATGATGGCAACCAGAATGATGTTAGCCATGATCTTCAAGATATTCGCATTTTTTTCGCTCGTACTATCGTATTCCATAGCCAAAATAACTGTTTGGTCGATTCTGTTTCTATGTTCCATATAAGCCTGCTGCATTTCTTTCATTGCCGCGTTTAGAGCGGTCGTATCGCCCTCCAGCTTTAATGTGACGATTTGATTGAAAAATATATCATAAAATTCCGTGCCATATCGATATGCTTCGTCCACGAACACGGTTCGCAGATTTCTGACATCGGGACAAGCGTCCTGCCAGTATTGGTTGCGGGCGTCATATTCCTTTCTCAATGCTTGAATGCTGCTGATATACTCCCGATCCTCCGCCTCGCTCGTTGAGATGATATAGGCTAACGCATGGGCATAGGACTCCACGATATATTCGGGGGGAGGCAATATGTCCGCAGTAAGCTCCTTGGCTAGGATAATCCGCTTATACGCCGGCGAACCCACCGAGATCAAGGATGAAACGACGAACGATATGAGCCAAACCAAAAAAATGGCCACACAAACCCAGATGGTCAACATCTTTACTTTTTTCTCAATTGACATGTCCTTTAAATATTTCTCCACGCCATACTTCCCCTCTCTACAGGCTGCCAAGAGTTTTTTCACACATAATATACACAGCCTCGCAGAATACAAATACTCAAGATCTCGAGTGTATTCCAAAGGAGATGTGTAATTTTTTATATGGTTAATTATATACCCTTCAGCATATACACGGACAACCCGTTTTGCGGCTCCAGACGAATTACGGCGTGTCTAAGACAGATACCGGAGTGAGAGAGCGTCAATCGGAAGAGAGTATCGCGTCTGATGGGAATTGAGGTGATTTACCCGAAGCCAAAGTTGAGCCATTGCAATTCTGAGCACAAGAAGTACCCGTATCTGCTGAAGGGAGTATCCATAGAACGCCCGAATCAGGTTTGGTGTACGGATATAACGTACATACCGACGAAGAAAGGGTTTGTGTATCTTAAGCGATCAGGGCTCGCAGTTCACTGATCACAGAGTTACAGGTGTTTTGGAACGGAATGGAGTAAGGATAAGCATGGACGGCAAGGGCCGTTGAGAGAAGGCCAAAGGCCGCCGATCGCGCAACTCCCGGAGGGCAAGGTGCGCTTGTCATGGAAAACTCAGCAGAGTTTTGTATGACAAGCGCCATCTATACAAAAATCCAAACCTGGCAAAGCCAGAGCCTCTACAATCCCGACGCCTGTATTGCCACAACCATCGCTGGGAACACTTTTTTAGATTGTGCGGTCCCAGTATGTCCACAGAAGGGGAACGCGCCAACCGGCGCTGAGATGCCAACTTCACCGCCTGGAATCACCGCCAGGCGGTGTTTTTATTTTGCCCGGCTGTCCATTGTCTTGCTATCTCCTTTTCCGTTTCCTCATCCGCGTGGCTGCGATACCGGCCAGCAGAACCAATGCGCCTGCCAGGCCCGCGCCCGCGTCGCAGCCGCCGTCGCCGCCAGTGTAGTCACTGTAGCCGCCTATGTCGGAGCTTCCATCGTTGACGGAATTTTGGAACGCGATAATCGCCGCCTGCAACGCGGTCGCCGCGCTGTCTATATCCGCTTGAGTAGCGCTTGCGTTCGCCGAGACGGCCTGCGCCGCCGAAATCGCGCCCTCGAATGTGTCAACTGCGTTCTGCTGGTACTGGCCGGGGTCGCCGCCGATCACAGCATTGTTCTTAATGGCATTTGCGAGTGCGATCAGACCATCGAGCGCGGCATTGTTCACAGCAGCTTCGCCGCTGCCGAGGTTGGCGGAATTTTGGAACACGATAATCGCAGTCTGCAACGCGGTCGCCGCGCTGTCTATGTCTGCTTGAGTAGCGCTTGCGTTCGCCGAGACGGTCTGCGCCGCCGAAATCGCGCCCCCGAATGTGTCAACTGCGTTCTGCGGGTACTGGCCGGGGTCGCCGCCGATCACAACAGCGTTCTTAATGGCATTTGCGAGTGCGATCAGACCATCGAGCGCGGCATTGTTCACAGTAGCTTCGCCGCTGCCGAGTTTGGCGGAATTTTGGAACACGATAATCGC
>JAISRE010000073.1 GCA_031273805.1 Synergistaceae bacterium
ATCAAAAGCGGCTTCTATGTCATAGAGCAGAGCGGCGACACCGTGAGGATCGCCGTTCCCGAAGGCTTCAAACCGAAGGAATGGTAACTAACTGCGGCTTCACCGGATATGGGGAAGCCGCAGTTACCTGGAACCGCGATACCCTCCTTCAGTGGTCAGTTTTATTGTATATTAGATTTTTTTATTTACAAAGTTTTCCAAAAGAGTCGTATCTTTATATTGATTACATGTTAAAATGGTTTTGCGCCGTCGCGTTTGTCGCAGGGATACTTCGTTCCGACAACGTAGCATGGCTTAAAAATTGCCTGTCAGACAGGAAGCAGGGAGGATAATGATTATGAGTGAGGCTAAGAAAATTGCGAAAAGATTTTTCCAGATTGCGGCGATCTTTCTCCTGATTTTAGGAATGGGGCGTCGCGCAGACGCGCAGGAATTTCCAAAATTTTCGTCTAAAAATTTCGATGGCAAAGTCGTCACCAGCGATATTTTTCGCGACCATAAAATCACTATGGTTAATTTTTGGACGACATGGTGTCCCCCATGCATTGGGGAGATGCCGGACCTGGGCAAATTGGGACGTGCTATGCCTGATGGAACTCAACTGATAGGCATTGCGCTGGATGCCGAGAATGACGAGACAATTCAGGAGGCGAAGTCAATTCTGCGCAAAGCTAACGCTGATTTTCCCCAGATAGTACCCTGCGCTGATATGGCATCCATCTTGGAAACCGTTGAGGCGATACCGACTACTATTTTTGTGGACTCAAAGGGGAATATAGTCGGCGAACCGATCGTGGGGGCGCGTAACGAACAAAGTTACCGCAAGGAGATCGAAGCGGCTCTCAAGGCGCTTCGTTAGGCGCTGTCGTTGGTGTCGGACAGATCGCTAAACGCGCTTCGCGCGGCAGTGTTGACAGCGGCGGTTATTTTTGTGCTGATTGGCGCTGCGAGGGGCGAGATAAAAACGGTTTTTTCCAAAGCTGTCACTATCTGTCTGGAGTGTATCGGCATCGGGTAGGCAATTTGAAAATACCGCGCAAAATCATTCAAACCCTGGCCCTCCTCGGGTGCAACGCGTACATACCTGGTTTCTTCAAGGGGCGCATTTACAGGGGAGGTCTGAAATATATCTGTGTCCCAGGGCTGAACTGTTACTCGTGCCCTGGGGCATTGGGATCCTGCCCGTTGGGATCGCTTCAGGCTGTTTTGGGGGATTACAAATATAGTTTCAGCTTTTACGTGACGGGGTTGATGCTGGGATTCGGGCTGGTCTTCGGTCGCTTTATCTGTGGTTTTTTGTGTCCTTTCGGACTGATTCAGGAACTCCTGCACAAAATTCCGTTTTGGCGCGTGAAAAGAGTCCTGAGAGGGTTCCTTTACATCAAGTACGTGCTTCTGGCGGTTTTCGTCGTGGCGATGCCTCTTCTCATGAGGAATTTCACAGGACTTGGTTCCCCTGCATTCTGTAAGTACATCTGCCCTGCCGGTACGATTACGGCGGGCCTTCCACTTCTGACGGTCAATCCCTCCATGCGGAAGGCCCTCGGGTGGCTCTTTGTAATGAAATCGGCCATCGCGGTCTTGACTGTTGTTGGGTGTATACCGATTTATCGTTTTTTCTGCAAAATAGTTTGTCCGTTGGGAGCTTTTTACGGGCTCTTCAACAAAATCGCCCTATGCCGGATCCATCTGGAAAAAAGCAAGTGTGTCCACTGCAAGGCTTGCGCCAAAGCCTGTAAAATGGCGGTCGATCCCTGTCGCGAGTCGAACAGCGCCGAGTGCATTCGTTGTGGAGACTGCGTAAACGCCTGCCGTTTTTCCGCGCTGAGTTTTGGTTTCAATAAAGAAATCCGCCGGACACTGACATGCACTGGCGAGGCAATTCAAAACCTCTTTGAGCGACGAAGTGACTGACGCATGGACAATGCTAAGCGTAGGGAGTGGCCCAATTTTCTCTTCACCCTGCGGGTGAAGAGAAAATTGGGAATATTCGTGTGTAGGTGGAACCCACGGTCTTGGCAGCGCTCAGGATCTTGACCTGATGCGGACCGGACCTTGGAGTTTACAGAATCGACTTTACTGCGGCTGCGGCGCGTTCGGCGAGTTCATCCGCTTTGTTTCTGCTCCATCCGAGCTTGATCGTTATCGAGACGCACCGCGATATCAGCTCGTCGGACGTGAACTTTCTCTTCGAGTAGTCCGGCATCCCTTTTAGTATATCCGAGCTCACAGAGTTGATGAACGCACGATCTTTAAAATGCGCCCAGTTTCGCACGTAATGCCAATTGTTGTCGTACCAGTGGAACACACCCTCAGTGCCGCGCTCCTTGAGCGCGCGTGTTGCTTTGCGCGCTAAGTCCTCAGATGGCATGAAGAACGACAAAAACGTCGCGCAATCCCCGTCAGGATCGGGCAGTACACGAAACTGAATATCTGGGATGGAGGCAAACCGATCCTTGAACGCATTCTTGTTCTCGCGCTGGATGGAGACGAATCGTTCGAGTTTGGCTATCTGTGCCACGCCGACTGCCGCGTGAAGCTCAGAGATGCGGTAGTTGTAGCCTGGGAACGGATGTCCTTCAGCTCCGCGGTCGCTGTTGCTGTGGTCGTGTCCGTGATCGTGGAACATCTCCGCGCGCTTGTAGACTTCGCGGCTGTCTGTGACGATGGCGCCGCCCTCCCCGCATGTGATCATTTTGTTAAAGTCGAAGGAGTAACAGCCTGCATCACCCAGAGTGCCGAGCGCCCTCCCGTGATATGAAGCGCCAAAGGCCTGACAGGCGTCCTCGACCAGAAGAATATTTCTCTCTTTGCATATCACCTTCAGCTCGTCGAGACGAGCGGAGGCGCCGCACATGTGAACCGGCATAACCACCTTCGTTCGCGGCGTGATGGCCTCTCTGACTGACTCTGGAGACAGGCAGAGCGTGTCGTCGATCTCGGCAAGTATCGGAGTCGCACCGACTGCCATTATCGACTCGAATGTGGCCACGAATGTAAATGGAGGCGCTATCACCTCATCTCCGGCGCCGATCCCAAGAGCCGCCAGGGTGACGGTCAGCGCTGCCGTGCCGTCTGCCAGGAGCAGTGCGTGCTTGGCGCCGGTCTTTGCACATACGGCTTCCTCCATCTCACGCGCCTTCCACCGTCCTTTGCGAGCGCCCTCGAAACCGTAGCGCATCATGACGCCTGTCTCCATGACCTCTCCGACGCTTCTTTTTTCGTCTTCGTCAAACAGTTCCCAACCTGGCATACTATCTACCTTCCTTTATCTTCATATCGTCATAAAATTTCTCGAACAGACGGACGTCATCGGGCGTATCGATCTCTACGCTGTCCTGCTCAGTCTCTATACACCTGATTGTTCGTCCGCGCTCCAGCAATCGCAACATCTCCAGGCTCTCAGCCTGCTCAAGCGGCGTCTGCCCGCATGAAGCGAACTCAAATAGGGCGTCACGGCGCCAGGCATACGGCCCTATGTGTTTATAATATTTTACCGGGTACATCCCTGGATTTCTCTCATAAGGTATACGAGATCTGCTGAAATATATGGCCCTGTAATCAGTGTCGAAAACCATCTTTACGATGGAATCCCGGTCGATCTCATCCGGTTTGTCGATTTTTTTTGCCAGCACCGCGAGACATACGTTCTCATCGCTCTCCAGGACATCTATCATAGGGTCGATCACGGAGGCGGTAACCAGCGGATCGTCTCCTTGAACGTTCAGCACGAACCTCGACGGGATCGCGCGGGCGACAAAAGCCACCCTGTCGCTGCCCGTGGGCAGGTCCGCAGGTGTCAGCATTGCGATACCGCCGGCGCTCTCCACTACTGCGGCCACTCGCTCATTATCAGTCGCAACCACGACTTTATCCACCTTCCGGCTGCTACGAACGCCGTCCAGCACCCATAGAACGAGCTCCTTACCTCTGAGTTTCAGCAGGGGTTTTTCCGGCAGCCTGATGCTCTTCAATCTGGCAGGTATCACCGCCAATGTATTTACAGTCTCCATAACCTGATATTCCTCCTCGTGTTCCCGCACAGCACACTTTGAAGATCAAGAATATCATATTCAAACCAAAAAAAATCGGGGCGCCAAAAAAACAGGCCCGACTTCGGCGCTAAGGAAGTAGAAAGGCGAGGAGCAGCACATCAAACAAATGCGGCTGTATGTCCTGCGGTGGGGGAGGTGTCGCTTTCTCAACGACTACTTGATAAATCGCTCTATCGCTTTTTTAAGGTCTTCCACGCGCTCCAGTTCATCGTTCTGCACAGCGTCAACGATACAGTGCTCCATGTGGTGGCGCATTATGATTTTGCTGATATTGGTTATGGCGGAGCGCACCGCCGAAAGTTGGGTCAATACCTCGCTGCAGTCACGGTCATCCTCGATCATCCGCTTTATGGACTCGAGATGGCCTATAGCGCGCGACATGCGGTTCAAGACCGCTTTCTGCTCATCTTCAGAATGTACATGACGATAGTGAGAATGTTTTGCCGAGTGCCCCATGTAACTCCTCCCACGATATTGTTATTGACATTATAGCACTATATGTTATCTGCCGCGCTCAGGAGAACGCGCCGAACGCGCCCTCCAGACGGCGTCTGTTGGCCGTATATTCCGGTTCGGATAAGATGGGGCACGCCTCGATATCAATTTCCAATTTGTTCAGTTGGGCGGCAAAGACCATGCAGGATTTTTCTCCGCACTGCTGGCAGTTGGTCTTCGGAAGCAGATTGTAGATAAAAAGTACCGGCACCGGCTTTCTGCAGACATACATGGGGATTATCTCAGACCTGCTGTCGTATGTGTCGTTTACAAGATCCTTCAGCCAATCCAGAAGCTCATGAAGCTCAGTCCTGTTGATGAACTTGGCGATATTAATTTTATCTCCTATTATTGTGTACTCTATTTTATCATTTGTGAATTTTATCGATCCCGCATCGTGGTTATAGGTTGACGTCCTGAACATGCTGTTCAGGTAGGGCATTATCTCCCTGAGATCCGCAGAAGCCCGTGTGTGCGCCACGAACTTGTCCGGCTGTTGTACACAAAGGTCCACGTCAAGAACGTTGATGCTTTGAAGAAACATCCTCTGTCTCCCTTTTTAAGAGTATGTTATTTCTCGGAGGGCGTCGATTAGGCGCTCGATATCCTCTCTTTGATTGAAATACCCAAGACTGACGCGCAATGCTCCACCCGGCGCAGTTCCCAGGAGGTGATGGGCCTGTGGCGCGCAGTGAATGCCGGCGCGAACCATGATTTCATAATCACGATCCAATTTTATCGCGACTTTATTGGGATCCTGTCCCTCCAGGTTGAAGGAGACAAGCCCCAGTCTGTCCTTGGCGGACGATGGACCGTAGTATGTCACACCCGGCACAGTATCGAGGCCATCCATGAGAAATTGAGCGAGCTCGATCTCGTGCTCGCGTATAACCTCGACGCCTGTATCCAGGAGAAATTGAACAGCGGCATTGAGTCCAGCGATGCCAAAAATATTCATAGTCCCCGCCTCATAACGATCAGGAGGGTCCGAAGGCTGAAAGGGGGACAGGGACATCCCTCCGGTGCCGCCCTCCTTCAAGGTGGAGAGTTCGAGTCCCTCTCTAATATACAGCCCTCCGGTGCCGGTTGGACCGAGCAGTCCCTTGTGTCCTGTAAAGGCCAGCATATCGACCGGAACGGAGGTCACATCTACAGGGTAGACGCCGGCAGTCTGAGCGGCGTCTACCAGGACAGGAGTATTATGTCTGTGAGCGGCGCTCACTATCTCATCCAGAGGCGTAACACAGCCGATCACATTGGAACCGTGGGCAACGACGACTAAGCGTACACCTTTGCTGAGTTCCTGTTGATACCACTCCATATCTGAAACGCCATCCGGTGTTGATGGAATCAGCCCTATCTTTATTTCTCGATCTGTCTCCAGCATTTTAAGAGGACGCGCCACGGCATTATGCTCGTAGCTTGTTGTAAGAACCCTGTCGCCGGGTTTGAGATAACCTTTGAGAGCCATGTTGATGGATTCAGTCGCGTTGCACGTAAATATAATTTGCCCGGGGCGAGGAACGCACAGAAGTTTGCATAGAGCTTTTCGCGTCATATATACGAGACGGTCCGCCTCCATTGCCCGTGAATAATTACCGCGACCGGGACTGGCGCCGTTGTTTCGCATATATTCCGCGATGGAGACATAGACGCTCTCCGGTTTGGGGTAAGAGGTCGCTCCGTTATCCAGGTAAATAGACATCACATATCACTGCCTCAGTTATCTGTCAGTTGTATAAAATCGCGCCGAAATATGTGATGGTGTTCACGCCATTTACATATTCCAAGCCGCAGCGTTCAGCAAGCTCCGAGACCGCAATGCCGTACGCCTCCATGGACGCAATGGCCTTTTCCGGGAAACGGCAGGGCTCGTCTGTTTCCTTTGAGCACGGTCTGTGACATACCCTGCAGGCGCCGGCGCCCAGTTTGAGAAAATCGCCCATTATATCCGGTATTTTTGAAAACAGAGCTTTAAGGACCTGGTTATGCTTCTTCGCCGCGTCCTGCATCCCCTCTATATCAAATGAGTCCGTGAGGGCGCCCACGCTCTGGAATATAAAAGCATGTTTATACGCGCTTGCGCGAGCTATCATTTCGTCGATGTCTCCGACGAGAGGGGGGCACATCCAGGTCGTGCCGTACTTTCCGCATGTGTTTTGCCTGCAAGCGTCCCGGAACTCCCTCCGAAATGGGATATCGCATACCTCCATTGTCGCTGTTTTGAAAGCCCCGCACCGCAAAGCGAGCTCACTCAATACGGTCTCATTTGCGCTTTTCATCGTATAGTCCACCTCACGTCACAGCAGAGTAAAAAAAAATTAAAAAAACTAACAGCCGGCGCAGCGCATTCCCTGCAAAGTCAATGCCGTTTTATTCAGGGATGATAGATCATAAGGCGTATTTTGGTAAATTACAAAGTTAATCCAGTTTGCGAATAAAAGATTAGCGTGTGAGCGCCATATCATCACCGGTTTGTTTTCCGGATTGTCGTCCGGGAAATACCTGACTGGAATCGGAGTGGGCACTCCCGCCCTTATATCACGATTATACTCGGAAGCAAGCGTCGTAGAGTCGTATTCCGCGTGACCGGTCACAAATATCTTCCTGGAGTCGTTGCTGGCAGCTATATAAACGCCCGCCTCATCGGAGAATGACAGAAGATTGATCTCGTGCTGGGCGGCAATATCCTCCGCCCGAACCGTCGTGTATCGTGAGTGAGGCGCGTAATAAACATCATCGAAACCGCGCAGGAGCGGATGGTGTGAAACGAGGCTCCGGTGGGGAAAGACCCCGGTGAGCTTTGTGTCGAGCATGTACTTGTCAATGCCATAGTGATGATACAACCCGGCCTGAGCGCCCCAACATATGTGCAGGACCGAGTAAACATGATCGTTACACCACTCCATGATGGCGGAGAGTTCCGGCCAATAATCGACCTCCTCGAACGGCAGCGTCTCCACCGGCGCTCCTGTTATGATCATGCCGTCGTAACAGAGGTTCTCTATGACATCAAAACCTTTATAAAATGTCGTCAGGTGATCGCGCGGCGTGTTCTTCGACACATGAGAGGTCATCTGAATGAAGTCAACCTCCACTTGCAGAGCTGTTCCGCTCAATAGGCGTAAAAGTTGAATTTCAGTCTCGTTTTTCGTTGGCATCAGGTTGATAATGGCTATCTTCAGGGGACGAATATCCTGATGAACGGCGCGAAACTCATGCATCAGGAATATATTCTCTCCCGACAATACCTTTGCTGCTGGTAGATTGTTAGGTATCTTAATTGGCATGAATCAAACCTCTATCTTCAAGTAGTTTAGTTCAGAAAAACGCTGATTAAATAACTTCGGCTGCGATGGGCGTATTCGCCCTCATTTGTCGTCCTCCGGCTTGACCGGAGGACCCGCGTATGTGCATGAGAACAGTTCCCATATAAAACTTTGTCTCGCTGCGGCAGATCACAATACTATGCTTAAATAAGCATCCCGCGCAGGCCGTCAACCCGATCAATATTAGTACAGAGACGCATTTTTTTCAATCATGCGTCTGCAAGTATTGTCACTCGTCTGCAGGTAATTTGGAGCATAAAAAAAGACCTTCTTATCTTCGGAATGACGCTCCTGAAACTTCAGGATTATTCGCCATCCCGGTGATAAGAAGGCCTCTTATGAACAAGTTAGATGTTCAGTTAATTTCTACTGATACCTTAGCCGCAGAGTTTTACAGCGAGCTCAGCCGCTGATGCCGCGTCTGTCGTGAATGCGTCCGCTCCAACCTGATCGCAGAAAGCCTGGGTGATTGGCGCTCCGCCGATCATGATCTTAACCTTATCGCGAATGCCCTTCTTCTTGGCTGCCTCAACGACATCGCCCATGACGCACATAGTCGTCGTCAACAGAGCGGAACACGCGATGATCTGACAATTCTCTTTCGCAGCGGTCTCGACATACTTCTCTGGATCCACGCCAGCGCCCAGATCGATGACTTCGAGGCCCTTGCCCTCCATCATCAATTTGACGAGGTTCTTGCCGATATCGTGCAGGTCGCCTTTGACCGTTCCGATGCAAACCTTGCCGCTTGCCTTGACTCCAGCGGAGACCAGGAGGGGCTTCAGGAGCTCAGTGCCCGCGTTCATTGCGCGAGCCGCTACGAGTACTTCGGGGACGAAAACTTCGTTGTTCTTGAACTTCTCACCGACTATATCCATACCAGCAAGCAAACCCTTTTCGAGAATCTCCTTCGCTGATACTTTCTCATCAATTGCCTTCTGCACCAGTTCCTTGACTACCTTTGCCTTACCTTTTTGCAGCTGCTCAGAAATCTCATTCAACACCGACATATTCGTTACCTCCTTATAAAATGTGTTCATACTACATTTGCATACCTTGCCGACACCACACTCTCCTCAATAGCCCTTCGAAAATGAGTAGGTGAGACGCCCGCAATTCGCTTAAACACTTTTGTAAAATAGCTCTGATCTTCAAACCCAACCATGGACACTATATCCGCTATGCGAAGGTCATACTGTAAAAGCAACTGTTTGCTCTTTTCAATTCTGAGTCTATTGACGTACATGTTAAAGCTGCATCCCATCCTTTTTTGAAAAACCTTGCAAAAGTAGGTTGGAGACAAATATACAGCCTTGGCAGCATCCTCAAGCGTGATTTTATTGGAGTAATTCTGCCAAATATACTGAACCGCCTTGTTGATATCTCCGATATTCTTCTTGTGTGATAAGCTGAAAATACAATCAATGTAATCGTTCATTACTTCTGACAACAACATGCAAAGTTCGTAGATATCACTTACACTCTGTGCCTCGCGCCAAAATTTATTATTTATTCCTAATGCCCTGCTGGCAGAGACGCCAACATCTATCGCCCCCCTCGATATCAACACCAACAATTCGTATGTCTCCGATTTCATTCGGTCGAAATCTCCGCCCGAAGAGAACAGGATATGCCCCAACAATTGATTTAAGAGCTTCTGTGCCTTTGGTTTATCCGAGTCAGCAATACTTGCCAACAATCTTTTCTCTGTTTTGACAGGATATTCCGGAAGATGCCTCACCTCTTTGCGTTTAAAGATGTATTCTGAAAACTGACTCTGGATAACATCATCGGCCTGCGCATCAGCCTCAAACGGCGCCGCTGTCGCCAAAGAACCGCGAATCGAGCCCGCCATTAGAGAAAGCATATTAGATAGATCGTTCGCTTTACCTGGAGTAATGTTTGGAATCCTTACAAGTAACTTAACCGCTTGTGCAAGATCGGCGCCCGTAAGTGATCTTTTTTGTCTTAAATCATTAGCTATAAAATCTTCAAGGTCTGCCATCAAAAATGGCCCTGCTACAATATTGACGACCTCTCCGTCGGTTCTCATCACTGGTGAATATAAATGACACAGACCCACCGGACAAAAAGAAAAATGTTTATAGCCAAAACAGGATCTCTCTGAGACACCGTAGTCGTATAACTCATGACACTGTGGTCTTTCAATGCCAATAGCCTCGCAAATCCCGCAGCTGCCGCACCCAAGACCGCATTCGTGTAAAATTTCTCCGCTGCTGTTCAACAGAGCGCACCCAAGCTCCATAGACCTGGAGTATAGATTTACGCACTCAAACGCATACTTGAAATAGTGATAGTGCTCTTGCGTCATTTGGATCATGGCAACCTCCATTATGACTATCCAACTATAGCACAGAAATGACCAAAATTCTGGTAAAAATAGGATATTTTTGTTAATATCCAGCTAAAATGCATCGTGTAAAACCAAGCTAAAACTTGACTGTGCAACAATCTGAGACTAAGAACATAAAAGTTCCAATATTGGACTCTCTTTTACAAGTCGGTTCATATTTATCCGGAGCTCGCCTTCATGCTCTAGAAGAACTGATTTATTGTCAGGAGGCCTAAAGATTAAAGCCCAGATGGTCTCTGCACTCGCAAATGTTATTAGAGATCAGCAAACGCCATATAGTCCATAAAAAAGTTCTGGAAGTCAGGATGGGCGGAGAGCTGTATCTCCTCAGCTTTCTCAGCTAATTCCTTTGCGTCCTCAAGCATTTTCAAGTCCCGGCATATCCGCACAGCTCCTCCCAGCGAGCTGTTGCCTATCGAGCGCACTTTCTGAGCCATTTCCTCAGGGAGAAGACCTACCTCTACAGCGCTTTCTATGCGAAGCTTCTGCCCAAAACCGCCCGCCAGATAAACAGCGTCCAATTGGGATATTGTGAGCCCGGCCTCAGAGAGGAGAATTTCGACTCCGGCCCTGATGGCGGATTTCGCAAGCTGCAACTCGCGCACATCTTTCTGTGTAAATAGGATTGGTTTGCCATTTGCCTTTTTAGCTATTACAACCCCTTCATCGAAATAAGGGTCCTCCATTCGCCCCGTCTCGTCCACAAATTCTCCCCGCAGGAGACATGCGGACGCGTCAAGAACGCCGGAACCACAAATGCCCACCGGGGGCTCTCCTGCAATGGTTTCAAATGTGAAGGAGTCGCCCGTGTAATCTATCTTGCTGATAGCTCCCGGGATACTGCCTGTGCCGTAGGTGATTCCGCCCCCCTCGAACGCGGGGCCTGCAGCGGTGGAGGTGCACAATATTTTATCCTTGGTCCAGAGCATCATCTCGCCGTTGGTTCCCATATCTATCAGGAAGGCCGTCTCGCTGCCATTGCCTCGGCAGTCGAGGTATCCGGCCGTAATGTCCCCGCCGACGTAAGCCGAGACCCAGGGCACCAGATACACAGGGCAGTCGCACGTGTCAACGCCGAATGTCTCAAAAAACGTGTACTGATCCTTATGTTTGAACTCCGGCTCGAATGGGAACACTCCCAGAGATTGGCATTCGTAATGCAGCAGGAGGAACATCATTGTTGTGTTGCCTGCGATGCATATATACTTCAACTGCGTTGGCTCTACTCCGACATCCGAACAGAGTGATTTTATCGCCGCAAGGAGATTTGACCTGATCGCGTCGGTCAGGGCGTCCAAGTCGCCCTCGTTTGCGCATTGAATGCGCGATATAACGTCTTCGCCGTACTGTCTCTGCGCATTCAGGAATGAACGCGTACTCGCGATCTTGCCGCTTTTTGCGTCAATGAGCTGGAGCACCACTGTTGTAGTGCCGATATCCACTCCGATGCAGAGATTGTCATAGTTGTCTATGCTATCCGCCAATTTTTCTCCGGAGGCGTAGTCCTCCAGGATGACGAAGCTCTCCTCTCCGCTCGAGACCTTGAGCTGCATCCCTTCGGTTACCTCAGTCTGACACGCAAGGCGCTCCTCGCCGTCAATATGCACGACGCACTTGCCGCACGTTCCGCGACCGCCGCAGTTCGCGGCTATGGATACATTGTTTTCTCTCAAAACTTCGAGCAGGTTCGCCCCGACTTTCGCCTCGATATCTTGCTCTCCGTCGCGGACTGTGGTTACTTTGATGTTTGTATTATCACTTTTCACACAACCAGCTCCATTCATATTTTGTGAAAACCCGAAAAGCTATCACAACACGCGCAAATTGTTTTGCGTGTAACCGCCCAATTGCCTTTAAGGCAGACGCTTATACCCCCCAAAGTTTTGCGATACGAGATTCATTCAGGTTCTTTCCGATAAAGACAAGGCGAGACTGCCCCTCGGGAGGATTCGGCTCTATCTGTATGGTATCGAATACCCCCTGCAACAGTTTGGGTTCACCGCAGTAAACGACCCTCCCTTTAATGCGATATACCTCGCCGAATGTCCCATCTTTCAACATTCCCTCCAGCTCATGCAGGTATTTTTCGTCGTAATCCCTCGGTTCGATTGTAATGGAGTCCACGTCAGGATGAATATGTCTGTGCTCATGTTCATGCTCGTCATCGTCGTCATGATGATGATGATCGTGATGATGGCCGTGTTCCTCGTGTTCGTGCTCCTCATGCTCATCATCGTCGTCAGCGCTGACGCCTACGCTCCCGCCGAAGTCGAGCGTGGCGAAATCTTTATCCTTGAGTTCGCTCCACGGTTTGGCCAGGATATCCGCACGCTCGTTGATAGCCCTCAGACGACCGATAAGTTCGCGTACGTCGCCGCTGTATGTCTCAAGTTTACTCAGTATTACAGAGTCTGCGTGTGTTATTTGATTTGAGAAAAAATTTCCGGGGACTAGCATTGCGTTTGTAACATGTCCGCTGTCAACTATGGTAATGACGCTGTCAATTTCACAGTTACCTTCGAGTACCGGATCTCCCTTCAGGACATCCTGAAATTTTTCGAATATAAATATGCCTGACGGTTCGAATACAATTCTGGAGGGGGTGAACTCTTCTATTATCTCGCGAAGCGCGGCGCCGATCTTTCCCTGTAACGTACAACAAATACAACCTCCGACTATGTCCACCGTCTGAAATCCTCTTTGCCCCAGCAATGCCGAATCCACACCAGCTTCTCCAAATTCATTCACTACGTATGCTGTTTTTTCCCCCGTTCGAATATAAAAATCCATTAACAGGTTGGCAAATGTCGTTTTTCCAGCTCCCAGAAAACCTGATATGAGAGTCATGCGAATCATGTACTGTCTCCCTTCATGTGCCGCTTCAAGCGCCACCTATATTGCATCAATATCATCGTGAAGCCTTAAGTTGCACATATATAAATTACAGATCAACTATTACTTTGAATGGACATCATATTCTGTCATACACACACATCAGTAGTAAAGCAAACTACATGTGCTGTCATGCGACGAAGAACTCCTCCAGAGACAACTATACATAAGGGGCATATAAAGATATACGAACGAATCTATATGTTATTCAACTAGCCGATATATACTTAAACAATATTAATATAATTGATGTTCCGCGTCAATGCCTTCAGCTTATAGTAAATGATATTTTTTCAGCAGATAGAAAATAAAGAAGGGGCCGTTATAAGATAAACGGCCCCGGTTACTTCTTAGAACTTCAGGTCGTACTTCTTGGGGTCGAGCTTGTCGCAGTCGGGGAGAATTTCCTCGGCGAGTTCGCCCAGGGTCTTCGGCAGTTCGCCAACCTGATCGATGAGTTTGCTGAGCCAATCCTTCTCCCTGTCGTTGAGTCTGAGCTGGCCGTCCTTATTGGCCTTCTGCAGGGACGCGAGAGTGAGCGCCGCCGCCTTCTTGACGCGATCATAGTAACCGGTCTCGGCGACGATTCCCTTGGAGGTTTCAATGACGACATCCGGGCGAAGGATCCACGCGTGCGGGTCCAGATGGCTGTCGGAGTCGGCGTGCAGGTCGCGGAGCAGGAGAGCCGCTTCCTTGCTGTGCTTTGTCGCGGTGTTCAGCAGGCGGCAGTCATACGCCAGAGTCTCGAAGGACGCGACTGGGGCAATGCCGCTCAGGAGCTGTACATTCTGAACGGACTCGTTCGACCAGAAGTCCGCCACACAGATTGCTATGTTTCCGCAGGAGCTGTAGTGGGCGCAGGATGCCGTGCGGCCCTCCATAGAGATCGGGTTGCCGGAGATTGCCTTCACATACGGACCCTCGTAACCGCAGTCCTTATCGGGGCCCTTCGCTCCGACTTCCATTGCGACCAAGCTGCGTACGCCGGCCATTACGCGGTCTACTGCCGAGAATACCTTCGGGATGTAGTTCTTCTCTGCCAGGACCATCGCCGTGTTGGCAAGCCCGCAAGCGGTGTCGCCGGCCGGTACTGCGCCGTACTTCTCAGCTATTTTGACTATCTCGGTCCATATTACTTCCATGTCGACGCAAGCCAGCGCTGAGTACGCAAATACGGCCTTCTTGATATCGCACATCATAAGAGCGTCGTCGTGAACTTCCTTGCCGCCGCAGGTCTCGATCGCGAGGAAATCAGCTCCGGCCTTCGCGCTTCCCTCGAATGCCTTCATTGCCTCATCCCAGCGCGGTCCGCGCCACATATGCTCGACCTGGTCGCCCTCACGGTTGTCGTTCGGGGTGATACGAACAGAGCCCTTGATCCCATGCTTTGACTCGTGCTCTTTCACTATGTCGACGACTGTTTTACAGACTTCGATACACCACTCCGGTCTGAAGGTCATGTCGGGAAGAGTTTCTATCTCAAGGCTGAACCCTGGGACTTCCAATTCCCTTGCGCGCTCGCACGTCTTTGTCGCTATTTCCTTGTAGTGACCAATAGCCGTCGCCCATGTCGCGTCGGTAAGGGGCATTGTCGGTACTGTGAAGTTCAGCTCAGGGTAGATAGTCCCTCCACCTACTACCATACCGTTCTTCAGTTTAACGGGGTTCTTTGCATGACCGTAGACGAAATCTTTTACGTCCGTATAAGCTACTGTCTTGTACTCTTTCCTTGCCATTTGCGTGTTTCCCCCTCTAATAATTTAGTATTTTGAATCTTTGAATCTCAGTGAACATAGCATAACAGTTTTTGTCGGATTTTGCTATAATGCTGTAGAAAAATAATGTTAAGAGATCAAGATTTTACCATAATACCAACTCTTCCATCTAAATCACCGCCCTTGGGGAACCCCAAGTCCACTCGATATCCCAAACGGCCTTGGTAAATCGATGATAATCACTGCACACAACCTTAAATGGCCTCGATGCTCTGTACTAAACGCCGTGTTACTCCACAAATGCCGCGTAGCGGGAGAGGGCAACACTTATGATATTATTGAGCGGCAAAGCATTTTTGAGCGATCACGATCTATATAAGGATAATGATAAGTGATGGATAATATCAATAATGTGCTGTTTGCGTTCGCTTTGACTCTATTTGCAGGTCTTTCGACCGGGGTTGGCTCTGCGCTGGCTTTTTGGGCGAAGCAGACTAACACGAGATTTCTCTCAGTAAGCATGGGTTTCTCCGCTGGCGTCATGATTTATGTTTCATTCGTGGAAATTTTCGCAGAGGCAAAAAGAATTTTGACGAATGAGTGGGGGGCCCACGCTGGATCATGGGGTACTGTCGGCGCGTTTTTCGCTGGTATGGCGCTGATTGCTGTGATAGATAAACTGGTGCCCAGTGAGGGAAATCCGCACGAGGCCCACAGCATCGAGGAGATGTCGGAGGTCGAGAGGGAGCAGTCAGAGCTAAGGCACGACATGAGGGCGCTGCACCATACCGGTATTTTTACAGCCATCGCTATCGCAATTCACAACTTTCCTGAGGGGCTTGCCACGTTCACGGCGGCGTTGGTTGAGCCAAATCTTGGAATCGCGATAGCCATAGCAATAGCCATACACAATATACCGGAGGGCATCGCAGTCTCCGTGCCCATTTTCTATTCAACCGGCAACCGCAAAAAAGCGTTCCTATATTCATTTTTGTCCGGCTTGGCTGAGCCAGCGGGAGCGCTGATAGGTTATCTCATTCTGATGCCTTTTTTCTCGCCCGCGATATTTGGCATGTTGTTCGCGGCTGTAGCCGGAATCATGGTTTTTATCTCATTCGATGAACTCCTTCCGGCAGCTGAAAAGTATGGGGAGCACCACCTGAGTATTTACGGGCTTATATGCGGTATGGTCGTCATGGCAATATCGCTGCTGCTGTTTGTGCAGAAGGGTTGAACCAGTAAATAAAATCGGGGCGCCCAAAAAAACAGGCGTCCCGAAGGTTAGTAAATCAGTGGTTCCTTAATTCACCGTGATTGTTTTGGAGCTCTCCCACAGACCGTGAATGTTGCAGTAGCTCTGAGCTACCAGCGTGCCGCCGGCTGAGAGCTTTACCCTGACCGAGCCGAATGGATCGGCAAACGCGGGCCCAGGATGCTCCGCATCCATAGTATCTCCATGAACGTCAAAGGATAGATTGGCCAGCTCGATGGCAAATTTTCCGCCGTTCGGAACGAACAGGAGCTTTATCCACTTGATGTAGTGGGCAGCCGTGTTCGGATGAGCTATCTCCTTGCCGACACAAAGATCTACCTTGAACGCCTCGCCGGCCTTTACGCTATCCGGCGCACCGATAACAGGCACATGCTTCTCGCCCTTCCAGTCTCCGCTTTGAACAAAATCTCCAAGTTTCATCCTTTGTTACCCCTCCTTTTTATCACCCATGCGTCTGTCAGCGCACGGAGGTGTCATACGTGACACTCTATAGCATATAGTAAACGATAACCAAAGTGATTTCACTCAGAAATTAAAAATATTTCAAGCTTTAATTGTTCTCCCCGCGTTGAGGACGGCGAGCAGCGCCACGCCGACATCCGCGAAAATAGCCTCCCAAAGCCCTGCTACGCCAAATATGCCTAATACTATGAACAGAATTTTTATCCCCATTGCGGAGGCTATATTCTGTCTGACTACCTTGTGGGTGAATTTAGTAATGCGAATGAGATCTGATACTCGAGTGGGGGAGTCGTCGAGGATGACCGCGTCCGCTATCTCGACCGCAGCCTCTGCGCCGAGTCCTCCCATTGCAATGCCCACTCCGGCCGCAGCTAGCACCGGGGCGTCGTTTACGCCATCTCCCACGAAGGCCATTCTCTCGGGCTCAGGCGACAGCTCGGAAAGCGCCGATACCTTGTCCTCCGGCAGAAGCTCCGCCCGATAGCCGGAAAGCGCCAGATCTCTTGCGACATTTCCCGCAACCTTATCCCTGTCGCCGGTCAGCATGTATATGTCATTGATCCCGTTTGAGCGAATCTGCCGTATCGCCTCTGCCGATTCCGGTCTGATAACGTCCGAGACCACTATGCTGCCCAGATATTTGCCGTTGCGCGCCACGTGAACCACAGTTCCCATAGAGTCGCGAATCTCGGCTTCGCTTATGCCCTGTGAGCGCATGAAGGCCTCGTTTCCAGCTATGGCTGTTACTTTTTTACCGTCAGCTTCGGTGAACGAGGCGGTGACGCCTCCAATGCCTTCACGGCCTCTGATCGAATTGACATCGTGTTCCGGAGGCTGAAACTCAGCCTTTATAGAGCGAGCCACCGGATGGTTCGAGACAATTTCGGCCGCTGCGGCGCATGATCCCAATTCCTCCCTTGTCGTGCCTGATGCCGGGTTGACCTCGGTTATGGCGAACACTCCCTTGGTGAGTGTTCCGGTCTTGTCGAAGAAAATTTTATTCACTCGCTGCATCGCGTCGAATACACTCCCGCCTTTGACGAGGATTCCTCTGCGGGATGCGGCGCCGATGCCTCCAAAATATCCAAGTGGAATCGATATCACGAGCGCGCATGGGCAGGAGATCACCATCAGGACGAGCGCGCGGTACAGCCAGTCGGAGAATGTCCCCATGCCTAAAATTGGCGGTAAAAATGCGATTAATACCGCAAGGGCGACTATGGATGGCGTGTAACGGCGCGCAAACGAGGTGATAAATCGCTCGGTGGGGGATTTACGCGCCACGGCGTTCTCCACCATCTCCATAATTTTCGATATGGACGAGTCCTTATAATCCCCGGACGCCTCTATTGTCAGCAGACCGTCGACATTGACGGATCCTCCGTACACTTTTGCCCCGGAGGAGGCGGATACCGGTTTGGACTCACCCGTTATGGACGACGTGTCAACGCGTGACGAACCATCACGGACAAACCCGTCAATCGGGATCTTCTCTCCCGGCCTGACAATCACGATGTCACCGCGCTTAACATCCTCCGGCTTCAGATCTATTTCGCTGTTGTCGCGGATTATTCTGGCGATAGCCGGTTTTTGATCCAGCAGCGACCTTATCGATTTTCTCGATCTGGATGCCGCCGCCTCCTGCAAAAACTCCCCAATCCTGTAGAACAGCATAACGCTGATCGCCTCGGGGAACTTGTCCAGAGCTATTGCGGATAGAGACGCGATGCTCATGAGAAAAAACTCGTTCAGGAAGTTCCTTGTGAAGAGAGTCCTGGCGGATGATTTGAGCACAGGGTATGCGGCGGCGACATAAACTGCCGCGTAAATCGCGCGAAGACCGTTTTCTCCCAGCGCGTTTTTTATAGCCCCGCCGAATATAAGAGTCAGCGCGAATGCGGTAACTGCGGCAATAATCCACCACATCTCGAGCCTGCCCTCATTGCCGTGATCGTGACCATGATCATGGTCGTGGTCGTGACCCGACTCATGTCCGCAGCAGTCGTTATCCATTGCCCTTACATGAGTGTCGGGCTCTATCGACTGAGTTATACTCTCGATGGAATCCAGAGATAATACCCCGTCATCCACCAGAGTCAGCACACCGCGATCCAGATCGATCGACGCGCTCTCCACCCCCGGGATATTCGAAATGTTATCCTCGATCATCGCGGCGCATCCGGAACATGCAAGTTTTTCTATTTTAAATCGGCGTGTCACTGAAATTACCCCCTCAATAAGATCACTTCGTTGTATGTCGAATTGTAGTTTGGTTGTTATTGTTTGTCAAGGGCCTTCGATTAACACGACGGCTAAATTTGCTCTCGTATTTAGTTCTGCACATAATGACGAGATAGAAGCCCTGACGCGGGTGATATAATCCATGAGTTCGGCGCTTTTGTTGAATGTATGGCCTGCTGCAGTTATCCGTAAAATAAACATGGAGGGATGATTATGTTGAAGTTTGGGTTGTTTTCCCTCTCCGCTCCAATAGCGAGAGGAGAGGAGGAATATGTGTCGCGCGTGATGGATGCGGAACTCAGCCGCGAGGAATATCTGTCGGTGCGCGACTCGGCGAGGTTTATAGGCGTAACTGACAGATTCAGGGATGTCATATCAGACTTTCCAACACCGGAGGGGGGGACTCCGGCAGGTTTCAGAAGGGAGTTCATGATGTCCCCGGACGGAGTCCTGAGGGTGGATCTGTTCAGGGATATATCATACGATAAAAACGGTGTCCCTCGACCCACGAAGGTCCTATATTCCGCGGACAGCGCCAATCCATACGAGGTCAAGCATGTCGCTCCGTTCATCGCCAACCTCACCTGCAACCCATTGATCATCTACGACCTATTTATCAATAACCCTGATGCCAACGCGGGCAAGAAATTCAAGACGCGTGACGAGGTTATGAGGGAGATCGCGTCCATCCTAGGGCCGGGCTGTGATATCAGCGTCGAGCTGAACAACCCGTTCGAGAAGGACTTTAACGCCCTGCTGGATGAGGCGGAGAGGTTCCGTGAATTGCTGGGCAAATATAGGGTGGTGATAAAGGTACCGCACACCGGGGTGATAAACGCCGAAAATATGCATAAGCTGCTGGAGGGCGATAAAAAACTCGACATCGGATACGACGACGCCAAAGCCATTGACGCCATGTACGGGCATGCTCTGGCGCTAAAGCTCCATGAACACGGTTTTCGCATAAACTTCACGCTGATGTTCGAACCATACCAGACGCGGCTCGCTCTCCAGGCCAGGCCATATTTCATCAACACATTCCTCAGACAAAGGCTGGTGCAGTCCGGCAAAATAAATAGTTATGTAGAATCTTACGAGAACACCGGAAATATCGCCTATCTGGAGGAACTTCGCGGTTACCTCGTCAACAACGACTTCTATCCGCCGTCGCGCTTCACGGCGAAGCCCCAGGAGGTGCTGGACTTCTGCAAGAACCTGCTGAAGTACCGTCATTTCTACGACGAGCAGGGGAGGGACGGTCTCGACGGGATGCGTCACAACCTGCGCGTCCTGCGGAACTGCAACATGCTGGATACAAGACTGATTGTCTGTTCCATGGATGGCCCCGACAATTACCCTGATATCGACAAGCTCCTGTGCGAGCCCGAGTTCCAGGACATGAACAACAGAGTTGTCATCACTGCTGCGCCGGATTATCTGGCGCGCTTCACGTCCACCAGCCAGGTGACCGGCTATCAGAGACGCTTTTTGAACGCAGCCAAGGGGCAAGACTAAGAAAAAAATACTGAATTTTGGAGATGCCGCTGAAATCAATGCAAGGCTATCTCTGACAGATTGACTGTTTGTGCTCATAAACGCGTCCGGTGCTTGCGATATTCTATTGAAAGCGCCGGACGCGTTTGTGTGCGCCTCCGCAATGTGCCCTCGAATATAAGGTCCTCATATCACAGACAGCGCCCAGGATCCTGAACCTGCGGCGACAGGAAGATGCATTTTCCTTGACTAATAAAGAAGATCATGATAATCTAAAAATGGCTTTCAATTTCATATACATAAAGATGCAGACGACACGTCAGGTTGCGGCTTGAATCCTGATCTGGATTTTTGCGCGCATTGAGGCCGTCCTTGCGCTTATGAAACCACATAGGAGGGGGTGTGGCTATGAATGTTTTTTGTCAAAAAACATAAACGCGTAACACGAGAAGTTTTGCGGATCATGGCAGTAAAGAGGGCGCTGGTGTCCCTCAAAAAAGTTGCGTAAGGAGGTTTTTCGAATGAGATCCTGGAAACGATTTTTGACATTCGCGCTATGCATGGCCTTTATCTTTGGTTTTGCCGGGACAGGTATCAGGACGGCACAAGCTGCCGCCAAGACGCCGCCGGAGATCGAGTGGGAGTATTCGTACGGCGGCTCTCAAGAGGATGAAATCAGCGCCATACTACAGACTAAGGACGGCGGTTACATATTTGCCGGAGCATCCGCATCTTCAGATGACGATGTTATAGACCATAACATATCGGAGCAATACTGGACGCGCGACTACTGGATAGTGAAGCTGGACGGCAATGGCTCAAAGCAGTGGACGAAGTCACTCGGCGGTACGGCCTGGGACTCGGCGCTGGATATCGTGAATCCCGCCTCCGGCGGCTATGTGATCACAGGATTTACCGCTTCGAGCAACGACGTAGTGGGCCCCAGCAAGGGAGGCAATGACGCGTGGGTGGTGAGGCTCGACGATAATGGCGAATCGGTCTGGACAGGAGCGCGGTCGTTCGGCGGCGCGCGATATGACTCGCTCATTGCAATCGTTCAGGCGCCGGAAGGCGAAGCCTATGTCGATGAAGAAGGTCACGCGTCTGATACATTTGTGTTGGCCGGGACATCCAATTCGAACACCATATCCGGCGATTCGACAGGATCGGTCGGCGACAATCAAGGCAGCTCGGATTTCTGGATATACAAGCTATACGAACATGGCAATCATCATCATCGTATGTGGACGAAAACCTACGGAAGCCCGGGATACGAGACTGCAAGGTCAATCATTAACGCCCACGGCGGGGGCTATATCGTCGGTGGGACTACCAACGACACCGGCAGCGATTATGGCGACACTGACTTCTGGATACTCAAACTGGACGTAAACGGGGATAAAGTTTGGGAGAAAAAGTTTGGAAGCGCCGGCACAGACATCTTCGGTAAGCTCAGGGCCACCTCTGACGGAGGGTATATCCTGGCTGCTTCCAAAGTGGAAGAGGAAGAACATGACCACGATCACGACGACGGCGACGAACATGATCACGGTGACGTTGAAATTTTCGATTTTTGGATAATTAAGTTAGACAAGGATGGAGACATAGTATGGCAGAAAATTTATGGAGACGAGGACATCGACGACACGGCCACGGATATTCGGGAAACTGAGGACGGCGGGTATATTGTAGCAGGTTACCACGGAAATGAAGACGAGGATGTGAATGCATACATCATGAAGCTCGACGCGGCAGGAGAGATGGAGTGGTCAAAGTCGATCGGCGGCTCTTTGCGTGACGCGGCAAACTCGATACAGCAGACCACAGACGGCGGATATATCTTCGGAGGAACATCAGAGTCGAGCGACGGCGACGTCAAAGTAAACAAAGGCGCTTTAGACTGCTGGGTAGTCAAACTCGCGCTTGAGGAAAAAACAGAGGAGCAGGAGGAAGAACAAGAGGAAGAGGAAGAGGAAGAGGAAGAAAAGGAAGAGGAGAAAGATGATGAGCCTGTGACCCCCAACAGGTCCGGGAGCAGCGGATGCCAGAGCGGGGCGCTCGGCGTCGCTGGACTTTCGATTTTCTTTGTTTCAAAATTAAAATCCCGCCGCTAATTTAGGCTGATTTACTGTTATAACAGGATATGTGAGCGTCAAATCCCGGAGGCCGTGTTGCAATGGCCTCCGGGATTTAAAGTTATTATCATCTAATTAAATTATATAGCCTAATAGGATCTCGCACTGATTTCGGCATGTTTAAGGAACCGCTGATTAAATCGCTAAAACATTCTTTTGAAGTTTACGGACACAGAAGCTATCAGGGTTTTAATCTTTACCCTTTAGGCCTCCAACAATAAATCTGACTTTTCTTAGAGTAAAGACATCTGAATTTGAAGAAATATTTCATTTGTGTAGTCTATGCTTCTATGAATCCCATATTTATTGTCAGTATAATTAAACAATAGCGCTGAGGAATCACTGAATAATCGCTACTCACACAAGAGTCAGCGGTTCTCGGGTCACTGCGCCCATGAGGTATTGCTGTTTATCCGAGCAGCTGACTTTATTGTCCTGACGCAGTGGAAGCAATCAGACCATGATAGGACGGTGATGCTATAAAGAAGATTTATGGGGTTTTGTCTGGCTCAAAAACAAGTTTGGGGAGGTTAATAAAAATGAGGTTTTATAAGAGCAAATTAGTTTTAGCGGCCTTAGCGCTTGCGGCGCTGGCTATGGTTATCCCGGGCGCGGCTTTGGCGGCGCCTGCAGGCAGCGGCACTGAACAGAGCCCTTATATCGTTACGACTGGGACAGAACTGGATGAGGCGCTTGTCGCAGTCGCGGATGATTACTACCAAAACAGCGAGGGGCAAAACATTTCAAACATGCACTATATAACCCTTACCGCCGATATCGATGCGATCACCTCGGCTACATACGGGGCTGAGGACGATGACCACCCCGTGCGGGTTACAATTGAGGGAAACGGCCACGTGATCAAGGGCGTCCTCCCCGACACGCCGCCGACTCACGCAGGCGGAAATACATACACTGGCCTGAGGTTCGCGAATCGCACGCCGTTCACCGAAACCGGAAGGGGTAA